>VBLU01000141.1 GCA_005879065.1 Methanobacteriota archaeon | reverse complement strand
TCGAGGCCCACGCCGAGGCGGTGCGCGAGGTCGATGGAATTCCCACCCGCGCAGTTGATCAGGAACCGGGTGCGGTGCGGCTCGTTGCCGCGCCCGACCAGGACGAGGATCTTCCGCCTAGGATCGTTGAAGATGCGGTACCCGCCGCGATCCGCGAGGTGGACGTCGAGGCGATCTCCCGCGACGTCGACCGAGGCCACTTCGTTCCCCAGCAGAAACCTCGCGCCCGCAGCCACGGCGTCGTCGCTGAGGGATTGCGTGAACGACCGGTAGTCCACCGCAGTGTCCGTCTTCGACCAGATCGCTCCATGGCAACGAACCTGCGGTTCCTGCTGCCGGACTTCGGCCCCACTCAGCAACGCGAGTTCGTCCTCGCCCATTCCGTTCGCAAGGCCCCACTGCAGGTACTTCTCGAGACGAGCGACGTCCGCCTCTCGCGTGGCGACCTCGAAGGTGGAGACGGGAAGCCACGGCAGGCCGCGCGCGGCGGCGTACTCCTTCCACATGCCGTAGGCGATCTGGGCGCACCGCGCGAAGACCTTCCGGTCCACTGGGTCGAGGTAGAACGGTCGATGGACCACACCCGTGTTCCGGCGGGACGTGTGCGCGGCGACGTCGATTTCCTTCTCGAGGACCGCGATCCGTCCCTCGTATCGATTCGCGAGCCAATATGCGACTGACGTCCCGAGGACCCCGCCGCCCACGATCGTGACGTCCCAGGGTTCCATGGTCCGGATTCGAGGAACCGTCCGCAGTTTATTATTCCTGTGTACCTGCGACGGGGTCGTCGCGATCTACCGTTCGATGTCGATCCGGACCGGGCCGATCGTCGACTCGAACGAGACCTCAGGGTCAACACGGCCTCGCTCGAGCTGGCGATGGGGACCCAGCCCAAAGCCGAGGTCGTCCTTCACGATGCTGTTGTCGAGCATGCACGGCTTCGCCGCCCGATTCAATCCGATCGTCATGGTCCCGACGCGGGCAGTCTCTGCTTTCGAATGCCTCAAAATCCGATGCAGCAGGTCTTCGTTCTCGGCAGCTCCGGACTCCACGATTTTCCCGGAGTGAATCCGGAACGATGGGCGGACGATCGCTCGTCCACCGAACGGAATGGGATCCGTACCGCGGATCTCGCCCTCGACCGATTCCGGCTGAACGGCCAATTCGACGCGGCCTGCGGGAAGCGTGGTCCGAACGAATCCACGGCGGATGTCCGCCGGGCTGATAATGCCGTCGCTCACGATCGGGGGAATTGCCTTCGTCTGGAAGCGGAGGTCTGTTCCAGCGTCCGACCGGATGCGCACCTTCTTGCGACCCCGGAGCGAAAGGGCCAGTGCACGCCCCTCTCGTTGGATTTCCTTCAGGTCCACCGCGAGCGCGTCGTGATAGCTCCGAGACCAGCTCGCGTAGTCGAGGCCGTAGGTCTCTGCACGCTCCGGCGTGAGGCGGCCAATTGGCAGGTCGATGTCCCGGACCCGTCGCCGCCTCCGCGGTTCGTGTTGTCGGTCGCCCCCCAAGTTGTTCGCCTCGAACTTCTCGGCTGGGATGTCTCGCATGCGGCGGGCGTCCGCGGGGCCGCCCAGGTAGATATGGGCCGTCTCCGCCCGGGCGATCGCGTGCTCGGCCGGAGAGGCCGTACTCAGCCACTTCGTCGACAGCTCTTGCATGGAAGTGAACCACAGGTCGTCCGTCATGAGGGTGAGGTGGGTGTCACTGCCAACGCGGCGTGCCTCGAGGGCCAAAGCCTCTGCGAGAGGGATCGTCGGCGGATATGTGTAGATGGTGAAAACGTCCTTCCATCCCAGGCGAAGCGATGTTCGGACCACCTGGCGGGCTAGCGGGATCCACTGGGCGAACCCCGGATTCGTCGGTTCGTTTCTTCGAGGGGCCATCACGATCGAATCAGCCCCGGCGCTCTTAAAACGCTTCATCGAAACAAATGGACGATTAGTGCCACGCGAGGCAAAAGACTGAACCAGCTAGTCGTTCGCCCAAGGGAGTCCCAGATCCGTTCCGATCTTCTTGAGGTTCTCGACGACCTTCGGATCCAGCGGAATCCCCGCCTTCCGATGTTTGTCCATGAGCGCGAAGCTCTTCTCCCCGTGCACATAGATCCGCTCCTGTCCATGGGCCTTCGGGCTGTCCTTCAGCTCCCGCGCGAGGCGGTCCATGTCCCGCCGGAATTCGTCGAGCGGGCGGAACGCCGCGGGATCGAGCGCCATGAAGAAATGCCCGACGTTGGGCTGTTTCTCATCCGCGTACACCTGGAGTCCGGTCGCCGCACCGCTGAGCACGCCGCTGAGGACGTCGACCATGAGGGCCAGCCCATATCCCTTGTGGCCTCCGAGTTCCTCGCCCTCTCCGCCGAGCGGCAGGAGGCCGCCCCCTAACCGGTTCGCGAGCGCGTCCAGGACCCGCTTCGGATTCGTCGAGCTCCTCCCGGTCTCATCAACGGCCCATCCGTGGGGCATCGGTTTTCCCAGGCGGTTGTAGACTTCGACTTTGCCGCGGGGCACGGTCGAGGTCGCCATGTCCAAGACGAATGCCTTCTCGTTCATGGCCGGGGCGGCGAGGCTGATCGGGTTGGTCCCCAAGATCGAGGTCCGTCCGAACGTTGGGACCACGAGCGGGCCGGCATTCGTCGTGCTGATTCCGATCAGGTTGTGTTCGAGGGCCATGAGGCTGTAGTAGCCCGCGATTCCGTAGTGATTCGAGTTCCGAACGGCGACGACGCCCACCGCCGTGTCGCGGGCCTTCTTGATGGCGAAGTCCATCCCCTTCCTGCCGACGACCTGCCCGAGGCTCTGACCTCCGTCGATGAGGGCCGTGGCCTTCGTCTCTCGCAGTACGCGACTCTGGTCCGTGGGTTTCATGAACCCTTTCTTGAGGCCTGTGACATAGCGACCGAGGCGGGCGACCCCATGACTCTCGATCCCGCGGAGATCCGCGACGACGAGCACGTCGGTCACGATCTGCGCATCGGCCTTGGGGACGCCGAGCTTCGTGAGGACCTGTTCGCAGAATGAGCGCAGCGGTTTCTCCTGGATGACGTGTTGCTCGGCCATCGCAACGCCCCGGTCTTTGTACGACCACGAACATTGGCTTTGTGTATAAATTTGCGGACGCGTCACGTCGGGAAGCGAGCCGTTAGTCGGGCGAAATCAGAATGTACCCTGTCATCTCAGCAAACAGTCGGTCGAGCGCCTCTCGTTGTCTCTGGCGGTTGTCCGCATGTTGGAGGATGTACGCCAGAAGCGGCCCCAGGAAGAAAATAGTGAACCAGTCCGCGCGGTCGTCCGTTTGCTGGTACAGGTACGAATCCACGAAGGGAGCCAACTCGTGCTTCTTGAGATCCTCCCGAAACTCTTCCGCCGCCTTCGCGACCTTCCGATCATGGTCGCGGGGCAGCCGGAGGACGGTTCCGGGCCCGTGACGCTGCCAACCCAGCCGAGCCGCGAAAGGATTAATACGCGACACCAATTCCAACGACTTCGACCAGGAGGTCACGAGGTGCCGTGGGGACTTCAGAATCGTCTTGCGCGGATCATCCGCCCCGAAGACGGCCACACGGTCATGCTCGCGGCGGACCACGGGTATTTCCTCGGTCCGACCCACAAGCTCGAGATTCCCCGGAAGACCTTGGAACCGCTGCTTCCCTTCGCCGATGCCGTCATGGTCACCCGAGGCGTGGTCCGCACCTCGATCGATCCGGGGGCGAACGTCCCGATTGTGCTCCGGGTGAGTGGCGGGGCGAGCGTCCTGAACGAGGACCTGTCGAACGAGAAGGTCACGACATCGATGAAGGAGGCCGTCCGCCTGAACGCGTCCGCGGTCGCCCTCTCCATCTTCGTCGGGGCGGCCCATGAGCACGATTCCTTGGTGAACCTCGGGAAACTCGTCGATGAGGGCGAGGAGGTCGGTATCCCGGTCCTCGCGGTGACCGCGGTCGGCAAAGAGCTCGAGAAGCGCGATGCCCGATACCTGGGCCTTGCGTGTCGGATCGCCGCCGAATTCGGCGCACATTTCGTCAAGACCTACTTCTGCGACGACTTCTCGAAGGTCGTCGAATCCTGCCCGGTGCCGCTCGTCGTTGCGGGAGGGCCCAAACTGGAGACGGAGCTCGATGCCCTCGAACTCGCGTATGAGTCGATCCAGGAGGGGGCCCGTGGCGTCGACATGGGACGGAACATCTGGCAGTCCTC
>VBLU01000140.1 GCA_005879065.1 Methanobacteriota archaeon | reverse complement strand
GACCGATCACGGCGGGACCGCGGATGACGCTCCCCGTCTTGACGACGGTCCGCGCACCGATCCGGACGCGACCCTCGACGCGGGCCCCCGGTTCCACGGTGCCCTCGATCCCGTGTTCGATGTCTTCCAGGAGCAGGTGGTTCGCCTCCAGGATGTCCTCCGGTTTTCCGGTGTCCTTCCACCATCCCGTCACGACGTGGGCCTTGATCGATCGCCCCTGGGACCGCAGATCGTCCAAGGCCTCCGTGATCTCGAGTTCGTTGCGCCACGACGGCTTCAGCGACCGGATGATCGGGAAGATGTTCTTCCGGAGCAGGTAGATCCCGACGAGGGCCAGGTCGCTCTTCGGTGCCTTCGGCTTCTCGACGAGGGACAGGATGTGCCCCTTCGGATCGAGTTCCGCCACCCCGAATTTCTCCGGGCTCGGGACGTGGCACAGCATGACCTCCGCGTCGTAGCCGTGTTCCTCGAACTCGCGGACCATCGGGCGGATGCCGCCCTTGAGGACGTTGTCCCCGAGGTACACGCAGAAGGGCTCGTCCCCGATGAACGACTCGGCGCACCGGATCGCATGGGCGATGCCCGCGGGGAATCCCTGGACGACGTACGTGATCCGCACGCCATGGGCACTGCCGTCCCCGAGGAGTTCCTGCACCTTTTCCGGCATGAGGTCGCCGAGGATCACGCCGATGTCCGTGATGCCCGCTTCTCGAAGGTCATCGAGGCAGTACAGGATGTTCGGCTTGTTCGCGAGCGGGATCAGCTGCTTTGGGCCCGTGTGCGTGAGCGGTCGAAGCCGGGTCCCGTGGCCCCCCGCCAAGATGAGCCCCTTCATCCCGACACCCCGGACTTGAACCCGGCCGGCGGCACAAAGCTATCGAGGCTCCGCTGCTCCTTCATCGCGGCGATCCCTTCGTCCACCGGGAGTACTGCGATCCGATGGCGCTTCGCCTTCGCGCTCGAGAGGGACGCGTTCGCGGGCCGCGGGGCTTTCAGGTGGAGCTCCGCCGCGCGGACCGGCCGGACCGTCTCGGGGTCGAGGCCGAAGGCCTTCACGAGGCGCACCGCGAAGTCGTAGCGGCTCATGCCGTCCGCGCCCGCGAGGTGATACACCCCGCCATCCCGCACTTTCAGGAGTTCCAGGACTCCCGCCGCGAGGCTGTCCGCGAACGTCGGAGATGCGATCCAATCCGTGGCCACGTCGATCGGCGTTCCGTCTCGGGCCGAGCTGAGGACCCAGGTGGCGAAGTTGAGGTAGGTATCGTCCCAGCCGTAGAGGAGACCCGGGCGCGCGACGAGATGGTCGGCGGTTGCCGCGAGGACGGCGTGCTCGCCCGCGAGCTTCGTCTCCCCGAAGTGATTCACGGGCCTCGGGACGTCCTGTTCGCGGTACCCCCCTTTCGTCCCGTCGAAGACGAAGTCCGTCGAGACGAACAGATACCGCGCCCCGATGTCCGTCGCGACCCTGGCAAGGGAGCCCGTCGATCCGGCATTCACCTGCCATGCGAGGTCCCGCTCCTCCTCGCATCGGTCCACGTCGTCCATCGCCTCGGCGTCGATGACCGCCGACGGCTTCGTCTTGCGGACGAGGACCATGCCCTCCTCCACGTTTTCCTTAGGGAGTTCGACGAAGTTGATGCCGGGATGCCTCGGCTTCGTTCGTGTGTAGGTGGCAACGACCTGGAACGATTCGCGGGCAAGGGCCGCGACCTTCCCGCCGAGGAGACCGCTACCGCCGAAGACGAGCAAGGTCTCCATGCCCTATGCTTCCGAGTTCGGCGCGGGGATCGGGACGGGCTGTTCGCGGCGGAGTCTCTGCACGAGGTCCCACATCCTTTCGATGGGCGAACGACGCTCGCCCGGGAGCCGCTGGAACCGTCGAGCGACTGCGCTCGAAATCATGGAATCATCTTGTTTTCGTCGACCAAGGGACACCCTACATCAGCGATGAATCGAGTCCATCCGTCCTCACTACAAAAGCGTAGCGGCGCTTCCGGTTGGACGAGGCTCGCGTACCCACCGTCCTCGTGCCCAAGGGGATGCGGGAGGCGATTCCGTACGGTCCCGGCGAGCCGCCGTGTGCGCTGTTGTGCTCACGGTGGCCCGAAAAGCAGATATACAATCCGGACAAGCCTGGAGTGCGGGCGGAGGCCTGCGTTGGGGAGTACAAACAGAGCATGGGGCATCGTCCTCGTGGTGGTACTCGTCTCCGTGGGCGCTTGGTCTTCAGTGGCCCCGACGCGAGCCGATTCGAACGGATTCCAGTTCTCCGCCGCGGGCGACTTCGGGGCTTGGGTCGGCTTTCGACAAACCTTGGGCATCCTGAACACGTCGGGCTCGGCCTTCGCCCTGGCCATTGGCGACCTGAGCTACGGTGGGTTCACCGGGTACGCGGACAACACGACGGAGGCGGGATGGTGCGCCAAGTTCCACCGGTACTTTGCGAACGTCATCATCCTCGCGGGGAATCACGACACAGGAGCGTTTCCGCCTGGAGAAGGCAGCATCAACAATTTCACGAAGTACTGTCCCTTCCCGACGAGCCTCCGCGCTCCGGTTTTCGGGGTGTACGGGAAACAGTACTACTTCGATTATCCCCGGACGAACCCGCTCGCGCGGTTCATCTTCCTCTCTCCCGATCTCGTGTATGTGGTCGACGATGGAGAACATTACCTGTACACCGTGAACTCAACGCGGTACATGTGGACGCAAGCCGCGATCGACCAAGCCCATGCCGCCGGCATCCCTTGGGTGATCGTGGCGTCACACAAGAACTGCATCGGCGCCGGAGAGCACGCTTGTGAGACCGGAACGGATATTCTGAATCTCCTGTTGGGCGAAAAGGTCGACCTGATCCTGAACGCTCATACGCACAACTATGAGCGGAGCCATCAGCTGGCCCTGACGGGGAGCTGTCCGGGGATCCAGCTCCACAGCTTCAACGCGGGATGCATCGTGCATGACGGGGCCGATGGGAAATACCAGAGAGGCACCGGGTCCGTCCTCGTCATCCAAGGGACCGGGGGCCGGGAACTCGACTCCTTCGACCCAAGCGATCCGTACGCCGGCTACTTCGCCGCGCACATGGCAAAGGATACTTCGGGCGCGGGGAACGGAGTCGTCACGTACAACGTCTACCCGGACCGCATCGTCGCGCAGACCTCGTTCAACGGGACGTATTCGGACACGTTCACCATTGGAGACTTCTCAACCGGGCTCCTTGACCAACTTGTCGTGGCCCTGCCGATCGCGGCTCCCGTCGTGGTTGGCCTGATCGGCCTCGGGGTCGGTGGATTCTTGACTTGGCGCTTGAGGGTCATTGGCATGAGGGCCATCGGCATGCCGACAACCAGCTTGAAGGCTCGACTTTTCAGGCTCTGACCGCGAGGCGGTCAGGTACGGCGGGGAGAAGGCGGCCGTCATCACGAACGTTCGTCTTGGTTCAATCCCCCGGGTTGCCTCCGGATGCGACGGACATAGGACCCAGAAGTCGATTTCTTCGTATCGGTCCAAGATGGAGGGGAATGCGTTAGAATCTTGGATTGGACCTGGTAGCGATGCGTAACGCATGTCCTCAAGAAGCCGTCCGACTCATTCTCGTTTTTGGAACCGCTGCGGTGTCCCAGATGCCGTTGAAACTGCAAGCTGGGTAATATTTAAGCACCCTAGGGAACATGACGATTGGGGGAGGAGTCCACTGAGGTCTCTACGATTCTTGGTAAGCGTAGTCGCCGCTGCGGCATTGCTCTTCGCCTCCCTTACCCCGCCGCTCGTCGGTGCGGCTCAGGCCCCACCCGGGAGTTTGGCTTTCTCGGCCGCCGGCGACTATGGGTCATGGAGTGGACTCCGCGAAAGCTTGGCCCAGCTCGCGGCGTCGGAATCAGACTTCGTGCTCGCCTTGGGGGATTTGAGCTACGGCGGGAACACCGGGTACGCCAACTCGACGGAGCAGGCGTGGTGCGAACGCTTCCAGAAGAGCTTCCGGGACGTGGAGATCGTCGCGGGAAATCACGACGTGGGGCAACCTCCGCTCGGGGAGGGCGACATCAACAATTTCACGAAGTATTGCCCCTTCACACTCGATACCAGGGTCGTGGGCGAGTACGGGAGGCAATACTACTTCGACTTCCCAGCGACGAATCCACTCGCCCGGTTCATCCTGATTTCGCCCGACCTGATCTTCGACAACACGACGTACTACGATTACCACGTCAACAAGCCGTATTACAACTGGACCCGAGACGCGATCGACTCCGCTCATGCGGCGAACATCCCGTGGGTCATCGCTGCGATGCATAAGCCGTGCATCGGTGTGGGCGAACACGCGTGCGAGACCGGGACGGACATCCT
>VBLU01000139.1 GCA_005879065.1 Methanobacteriota archaeon | reverse complement strand
CTTCAAACCGGATGGCACGTACGAGTTCGAATCGCTCGGCATGGACCAGACGGTCGACGGCGACATGCTTCTGATCAAGAGCAAGGGCACCGGGAGACAGCTCAGCCCGACCTCGGTCCAGGCGGAGGGCGTTGCGACGTTCATGACCCAGTCGAAGAACTTGGGATGGCTGAATTCCGCGAAGGCTCGCTTCGAAGGGACATACACCACGACGACGGGCGAGTTCATCGCGAAGGTCTTCGCTCAGAAGTAAGCCCCGCTCACACTCAGAGCCTCCCGCGAGAGCGCGGACCCGCGGGACGATCCCCTTCGGATAGGGACACCCAACGCGGTGGGAGCGAGAGTGCCTACCTCGGTGGCGGAGGAGGCTGGTCCGGCCTCCGCCTCCGTCGGGTCCACCAAACGAAGACGACGGCACCGAGGACGACGAACGCCAGCAGCATGAAGGGCCACGCGCTCGAGAGAAACGAAGGACTTGCGACGGTCACGGTCCACTCGTGCCAGGCGGCCAGGGAGCCATCCGATACTGTGACGTTCACCGTGTGCATGCCCAAGGCCCCGGCGGTGAAGGTCAACACGTTTGTATTGCCGCCCACCACCGAGCCATCGGTCCGCCATGTGTAGCTCTGTGCGTCTCCATCCGGATCCGAGGTGGAGACGCTGAAAATCACTATCGTCCCCGAGTTGACCGTCAGCGAGGCGAGTGACGGAATACTCGAGAAAATTGTAGGAGCCCGATTTCGAACGACCAGTTGATGGGTTGCCGTCGAGGAAAGACCCTGGTTGTCGGTCACGTTCAGGATCGCCGTGTACACGCCGTGGGAAAGGTACGTGTGCATCGTCGTGACACCGCTGCCCGCGGGTGACAAGTCCCCGAAATCCCACGCATACGACACGATATAGCCGTTTGGATCGTAGGACGTGGAGGCGTTAAACGTGACGGGGACATCGGGGTCCACGGGCGATGGACTCACGGCGAATCGGGCGACCGGTGCCCCCGGGGGACCCGGCTGTACGACGATGTCCCGATACGCGGTCGACGTGAAGGACTCGTTGTCCGTGACCGTCAGGCTGACGTTGTACGTGCCCGCCATTGTGTAGGAGTGGGGTGTGACTTGGCCGCTCCCCAAGGTCAAATCTCCGAAATTCCATGCGTACGCGGTGATTTGCCCGTCCGGATCGGCCGAGGCCGACGCGTCGAAAGTCACCGTCGCTCCCACGATGGTCGGGTTCGGGGCCGCGGTGAATGAGGCGACCGGCGGTTGACCGGAATCCCAGTAGCGGTAGATCGTCGACGGCGTCGTGATCCAGATCGCCCCGTCGAGCCCGACTTCCACATCAAGGATGTAGTCTGGGGCCACCCAAACCGCCGTGTCCAAATCGACGGTATCGTAGTTCGGAGGCACCAGGTGGAGCCGATGGAAGGTGTGCGTGTTGTAGTCGCCCATAAACAGGTCGCCCTGGTACGCGGGGAAAAACGGCCCTCCGTATATGGCGGCGTTCGTCGGAGCGATGGTGGTGGCCCACCATTTGATCGGGAGGACAGGATTCGGGCCGTCTTGGTTCGTATTGTTCGGGGCCGAAGGCGGGGTCGCGCAAGTCTGGCTGGGCCCCCACCCGAAATTCCGACGCGACCCGGTGAGGTTCGGCAGCAAGTTCACCTCGTCATTGCAGTTCGGCCCGTTCTCCGTCACGTAGGGACGGCCCGTCACCGGGTGGAAGGCCAAACCGAACATGTTCCGGTGTCCGTACGTGTATACGTACGGATTCCAGCTCGCGTTCCCATAGAACGGATTGTCCGACGGAGCCGTCCCGTCCGAGTTCATCCGGAGGACCTTTCCCATGGGGCTCAGCGGGTCCTGGGCCAGAGCGATATTCGCGTTCTCGCCGACGACCGCGTACAGCATCTTGTCCGGACCGAACGCGATCACGCCTCCGTTGTGATTCAGCGCGCCGCTGAGCGGGGGCAGCCTCAGAATCTCGGAGTATGAGACTGACATGTTCCCACTGGCACGGATCCGGAGGATGCGATTGTAGGTCGTGCCGCTCGTCGTGTTCATGAAGGTCTGGTACGCGTACACGTAGGGATTCGAAGGGAAGCCGGGATCGAGGGCGAGCCCGAGGAGACCCCGCTCCCCCGACGAGTCCGTGCCCGGCAACGTGATGAACGGGTTCGCGAGGGGTATACCGTTCTCGATGATCCGGATGCTCCCGGTGTTCCGTTCATTGTAGAAGATCCGGCCGTCGGATGCGAAACCGAGGGCGATGGGCCAGTTCAGTCCTGTCCTGTATACCGCGATCTGACCCCTCGCGGCCACGGGCGGCGTCGGAAGGAGAATCGCGAGGGCGCCCACCACAATGAGGAAAGCGAGTCCGATTGAAAGGGCGCGTCGCACGGCAACGGAGGAAGGGTATGCTTCGCTTGAGGATGTTGGTGCGGGAATCGCAGAGAGCCATTCGGTGCATCTCACAATCCCGTGAGGAGGGGCCAGTCACCTCCCCTTGTCCGCCGTGTGCATTGCGCAGGTGGTTACCGTCCAGAAACGACCCGGTTCTAGTCCCGACCTGCGTTATCGGTCGACTCGGTGACTCTGTGTCTCTGACGTTAGCCCGGGCCCGGGGAGAATCGGGCCGCTTGCGCGTCTGGTGGCTTTGTACCCTCGCTGCGATCGTCCTTCTGGTCTCCGTGGTTTCGATCCCGGCCCGGGCCGCAAGCCCGTCGAGCGGGGCCGTGTCGCAGACGAGTCCCAGCCTCACGTGGAACGGTCCGCTCTACGTGATGTCGACCCCGGTTCCCGAGGCGTGTCCTCCCGCGGCCGACCCGGCCAACGTTCGGTGTGACCACTTCTTCCTGACCATCGATGTGCCCGCGACCTTCTGGACCCAGAACACGGGCGGCGTCGCCATCCGCATCACTTGGCCTTCCAGCGACAACGACTTCGACCTCTATGTCTACAACTCCGGAGGCACCCAAGTCGCCTCGTCCGCCGCCGGAGGGACGACGTCCGAGGCGGTCTTCCTCGAGTTCCCGGCGCCCGGCGTGTACGAAGTCCGCGTCGTGCCGTTCCTCGTCCTCAGTTCGGACTACCAAGGATCCGCCACCCTCGCGTTCACGTCGGGCGGACCGGTCCCGAACCCGACGCGTCCGACCGGAGGCATCGCCTTCGGTCCGAGCACGGTCGCCGATCCGGTCCGCACGGAAGGCGAACCGATGATCCACGTAGACCTCAACGGTAAAATCTGGGAATCCGGGCCCTGGGGAACGTCCACGCAACTGAGTTTCGTCCACCGCTCGACGGACGGTGGCGATTCGTTCCATTTGACCTCCTCAACCCAGAGACCAGACGCGCCGCCGGGCGGCGGTGACACGGATATCGTGACCGACGACCAGGGGTTCGCCTACTTCGTCGACCTCGAAGGCCTCGCGAACCTGGGCGCAGCCGTCTCGAACGACGGCGGAAACACGTGGAGGAAGAACCCGATCGCGAC
>VBLU01000086.1:12525-23096 GCA_005879065.1 Methanobacteriota archaeon | reverse complement strand
CCGAAAGGCCCTCGCCGATCTTCCGGTCTCCATGAGCCACGACGTCCTCGATGAGTTTCGCGAATACGAGCGCGCGTCGACGACCGTCTTGGACGCCTACGTGAAGCCTCTCGTCACGCGGTATCTCGCCGACCTGAAGGCCACGACCAAACGAGATTTCTTCGTAATGAAGTCGGGCGGCGGGGTTGTCTCGCAGGACGAGGTCTCCCGGCGGCCGATTGACATGGTCCTCAGCGGCCCGGCCGGCGGGGTGGCCGCGGCCGCAGCGCTCTCCCGTGGGAGCGACCGGAAAAATCTCGTGACCTTCGACATGGGCGGCACGAGTGCGGACTTCTCGGCCCTTCCCGGGGGCGAGCCGACCTGGAGGACGGACGCCGTGATCGACACCTTCCCGATTGCCATCCCGGTGGTCGACGTCGAATCGATCGGCGCCGGCGGTGGGAGCTTGGCCTGGATCGATTCTGGGGGGGCGTTGCGTGTCGGACCGACGAGTGCGGGAGCGGATCCCGGTCCGATCGCTTACGGGAAAGGAGGGACGGACGTCACCGTGACGGACGCGGACCTGGTCGGCGGGTACCTCGGACGAAGTCTCCTCGGAGGTCGACTCGCGCTCGACGAACCTCTCGCACGCCGCGGGATCGAAAAGCTCGCGGACCAACTCCACCTCTCCTTGGTCGAGGCCATCCTCGGCGTGCAACGGGTGGTGCGGGCGTCGATGGCCAAGGCGATGCGGCTGGTCCTCGCTCGGCGAGGGCTCGACCCGAAGGAATACGCCTTGCTCGCGTTCGGCGGCGCCGGGCCGATGCACGCATGGGCCCTGGCCCGCGAGCTCGGTGTGCGGGCCGTGCTCGTCCCGTTCCTGCCGGGCGCCTTCTCCGCGTACGGCATCCTGATCTCCCCGATCAGGGTGGAATACAGTCGAAGCGTCGTCCGTCCCCTCGAGCGGGCCGCCTCCGTGATGCGCCAGACGATCGAGGAATTTCGAGAACGGGCCGCTTCCGATCTGGAGGCACACGGCCTTGACCCGCGCCGATCCCGTATTGAAGCGCGCGTCGATCTCCGGTTTCGCGGACAGAGTTATGAGATCAGCGTCCCTGCGCGGGGCGATCTCGCGAGGGCGTTCCGGCGCGAACACCGACGCCGCTACGGATATGCGTCCCGATCGGAGCGGATTGAGCTCGTCACCATTCGATTAGTTGCCCGGGTCCCTCGTGCCGTTCCGCGCCCCCGTCCGCCGCAGCCCGCCTCCGCGGTGGCTCCCCACAGTCGACGGGTGCTCTTTGACGACGGCTGGCACGACACCCCGGTTCACGAGCGTGGACGCCTCGGAGCCGACACGGAGATCGAAGGTCCCGCTGTCGTGTCGGAAGACCACGCGACGACGATCGTCCCTCCCGGCGGTCGTCTTCGTGTCGATCGATTCGGCCTCCTCGAGATCTCGGTGGGCGAATGAACCCGGCGGAGCTCGAGATCCTTCGGACGGCGTTCGCCTTCATACCGGAGGAGATGGGCGTCGCCCTGCAGCGGAGCGCATACTCGCCCAACATCAAGGAGCGCATGGACGCGAGTTGCGCGTTGTTCGATGAAACCGGTCGGATGCTGTCCCAGGCGGAGCACATCCCGGTCCACCTGGGTTCCATGCCGGCCTCGGTCGAGGCCGTCCTCCATGATTTCCCGGGGACGTTGCGGGAAGGCGATCAGGTGATCTTGAACGACCCCTACCATGGCGGGACGCACCTGCCCGATGTGACGCTCGTCCGGCCGGTCTTCGCCCGCGGCACCCTCCTCGGGTTCGCGGCGAATCGGGCCCACCACGCTGACATCGGCGGCATCGCGCCGGGATCCATGCCCGCGGACGCGTCGCGGCTCGACGAGGAAGGCCTCGTCCTGGAGCCGCAGAAGTTCTTGGATTGCGGACGCGAGCAGTCCCGCGTCCTGGAACGATTCCGGCATGAGACCTTGAACCCGGAAGAACGGCTCGGGGACCTCCGCGCTCAAGTGGCCGCGAACGAACTCGGCGCGCGTCGACTCGCGGAGCTCGCCGCGAAACGGGGTCTCTCCGGTCTGCGGTCGCAGGCCGACGAACTGCTCGACTATGCCGAGCGGCGGGTCCGGGCCGCGGTCCAAAGCCTCCCGCGGGGAACGTGGAGGGCGGAGGATTTCCTAGAGTCCGCGGGTTCACAAAGTTCGAAGCCAATCCGAATCTGCGTCGAGGTCACGATCGGGGGCTCGGGCGTCACCGTCGATTTCCAAGGGACGGATCGTCAGGTGGTAGGGAACGTGAACGCTCCGTTCGCCGTGACCCTCAGCGCGACGTACTACGTCGTCCGGTGCATCACGGATCCGGAAGCGCCGCGAAACGCGGGAGCCTTTCGGCCCGTGCGGGTGCTCGCGGACGCCGGCCTCTTGGTCCATCCGCGTCCTCCCGCCGCGGTCGCTGCCGGAAACGTGGAGACCTCACAGCGCATCGTCGATGTCCTGTTCCTGGCCCTTGCCGCTCCCCTTCGGGACCGCGTGCCCGCGCAGAGCCAGGGGACGATGAACAACCTGACGATCGGGGCCTCCCGTCCTCGGCCCTTCTCCTACTACGAGACGATCGCAGGTGGGGAAGGGGCGCTCCCGTATCGGCCGGGGATGTCCGGTGTGCACACCCACATGACGAACACGCGCAACACCCCGATCGAAGCCCTTGAGCTGGCCGCACCGCTCCGCGTCGAGGAGTACCGACTCATCCCGCACAGCGGGGGACGCGGCCGATTTCCGGGCGGGGACGGGGTCCGGAGGTCCCTCCGATTTCTTGGCGAGGACGGGACCGCCTCCATTCTCTCCGAGAGGCGAGCCTTGCGGCCGAAAGGCCTTGCCGGCGGGGAGGACGGTCGACCGGGTCGCAACCTCCTCCGGAGGGGCAAGCGTCAACGAATACTTCCGGCGAAAGCGACGTTCGAACTTCGGCGCGACGACCTCGTCGTGATCGAGACACCGGGTGGAGGCGGTTGGGGTCCCGCCGAGAGACCGCGGGACTGACCGTAGGCTACGTGCATCGACGAGGTTGAGGCCGCTGGCCTGGCGTGCGCCGTCGTGGATGTCGCGGTCCTCGTCGTCGCTTTCCTCGTCCTGATCTTCCTCGGCGTCGCCGTCGGCAGCGTCACCGGACTGTCGCCAGGACTCCACGTCAACAACGTGGCCGCCCTGCTCCTGGCGACTCGAGGCGCCTGGATTGGACTCGTCGCGATCTTGATACCCGGGGCGGGAGCCGATTCCCTCCTGACCGGGACCCTGATCTCCTGCTTCCTCGTCGCGACCGCAGCCAGCCACTCGGTGTTCAACTTCATCCCCAGCGTCTTCCTCGGGGCGCCGACGGAAGATACGGCCCTTGCGACCCTCCCGGGCCATCGCCTGCTCCTGGCGGGGAACGGGGCGAAGGCGGTCGCGTTGGCGGCCCGGGGCGCCGTACTCGGGACGGCGTTCGCGGTCTTCGTGGTCGTCCCCCTCCGGTTCCTCCTGAGCGATCCGATCGGGTTGGCAGAGCGTTTCCGCCCGTGGACGGCCGTCTTCCTCCTCGGGCTCCTCGGAGCGATCCTCGCAACTGAATATCGGGGCCGGCATCCCATCCGGAGGGTCCTCCGCGCGGCCTGGGTGCAAGCCCTCGCCGCCACGGTAGGGATCGTGACCTTGCGCGGAGCGCTCCCGCTCGACCCGAACACGATCCTGTTTCCTCTCTTCTCGGGACTCTTCGGACTCCCGACGCTGATCGTCACGTTGCGAGGTCCGTTGGGTCGGATCCCCCATCAGCGACTCGAATCCCTCCGCTCGCTCTCGCGGGCGGATACCCGGTGCGCCCTCCGAGGGACCGCGGCCGGCGCGGCGGTGTCCTGGCTCCCCGGACTCAGCGGCGGGGCCGCCGCGACGCTCGCGTCCGTTGGAGGTCGGAAGCGGAGCGGACCGCACCAATTCATGATCGTACTCGGCGCGGTCTCTTCGTCGACCTCCCTCCTGAGCGTCACGGTCCTCTTCATCATCCACCGCACCCGGAGCGGGACCGCCGCCGCGGTTCGCGATTTCCTCGGGGATCTCGCGCCGTGGTCGGGCCTGTGGTCCACGCCCAACTCTCTGCTCGCGATCCTGGGTGCCAGCGTCCTTGCGACGGCGTTCGCGGCACCCCTTGTCGTCCGCCTGTCACGGCGAATCGCGCAGCGCTGTTCCACGTCCAACCCGCGGCGAATCTCCGCCCTCTCCCTCGTCGTCATCCAAGGCCTGTTGCTCGTCGTCACGGGTCCTCTCGGCCTCGGTGTCGCCGCCATCGCGATGCTCGTGGGGCTCGTGCCGATTGCGCTCCGAGTCCGTCGGGTCCATCTCATGGCGTCCCTCCTCGTTCCCGTCCTGTTGACGTACCTCGCCCCGGCGGGCTGAGGAAAAGGGTAAAGAGCCGTCGTCCGCATCCGCACGGGGGGCAGGGGCGACGATACAGAACTCGCAAACGCAATCCCGCACGTTTCTCGACGGACTCTCCTACGTCCTGGCGAGTCGACAGCGGGAGGCGGTCCTCGCCGCCGTGATCCCTGGCCCGAAGACGCCGATGCAGGTCGCGAAGCAGACCGGATTGCATCTGCCACACGTGAGCCGGACACTCGGACAACTCCTTCGCACGGACCTCGTTGAGCGCGTCGCCGGGCAACGTCGCGGGAGGCTCTACGCGGCCTCGACTCTGGGGCAAGCGGTCTTCGGCGGGCTGGCGGAGGAGCGAGGCGATCGCGTCGTGGCTCCGATGATCCGAGGCGCACACCTGAGGAACTACCACCACTGGGTCTCCACCCAGTTCACCTCGACCGCCGCGGACGAAATCCTGATCGGGGCCGGCCTCGATCCGACCTCACTCGCGGCGGATGGCTGGTATCCGCTCCGGGTCGCGCTCGAAGCGCTCGACCGGATCGAGGCAAGGTTCGGAGACGGCACATACGAGACGATTCGCCGGATGCTCCGAGACGAAACGCCGAACCACTCCTCGATCAAGAGACTCCTCGCGCGGGTCCTCCCGCTCTCCGTCCTCCTGGAGCTCGGCCCGAACGCCTATTCCAGGGAGTTCAATCACGGCCGCCTCGAGGTGGAGGTGGAGGACCACCGAGCGCTCGTGAGGAACTACGATTGGATCAGCAGCCCCGCTCGATGTGCGGCCTGGCTCGGAACCTACGAAGGCCTGCTGCGGGCCCTCAAGAGGAAAGGGACCGTCACGAAGGTCGGTTGCATGCTCCACGGCGATCCGTCCTGCGGATACCAGATCGACTGGTGAGACGCGTGCCTCCGGGAGGCCGGCGCGGAACGGAACAGCGTCTGGTAACTGATTGGTAATATGGGATTATCCCCCGCGCCGCCGTGCGGGAATTCGAGCAGGAATCCGGGAACGACACCTTCGTTCGGAGGGATGCCTGTCTATGCCCGTCCTCGCGGGGAGTCGCGGACGGGTCTCCTTTATCATACGTCTTCGTGGTTCTCGCGCGTCCCGTAGGGCGTCGAGTACTTGTGCGTCTCCCGGATGCGCTCGATCCCGTCGATTTCCTTGACGTACTCGGCGACGACCGCGGGCACCAGGGACTCCCAGTCCTCTCCCTTCAGCATCCGATGGCGAACCGTGGTGCCGGAAAGTCGTTCCCGGTCCAAGAGGGGCGGCGAGAGCACCTTCAGGTCGTGTTCCCGAAACAGGCGGACGACCAGGTCGGAGTTCGTATACACGATGTCGAAACGCGGAACAAGGGAAGTCACGTGGCTCACCCAGACGCTGTGCACGTGGGTGTCCGGGATGGGGACAATATGGTAGTTGTGGATGCCTTCCGCGTCGAGCGCCCTCTTGATCATCTCGTAACGCTCGCCCGCCGTGAACGGGTTCTCCCCCGTGTGACTGTACTGCGCCGACCCGATCCCGACGATGATCTCGCCGTTCGACTCGAGGATCCGCTTTACCATGGCGAGATGGCCGCGGTGGAACGGCTGGAACCGACCGATGAAGAAGGCGCGGCCGGTCACTCGTCGTCCTCCCCGAGGAAATGGCCGATGTAGGGACACTCGAGCGTGAGGAACTTCTGGCAATGAACGCACCGCCCGTCATCGAGGTGCGCGGGAATCGCGCGGTTGGACTCGTAGCAGGGCATCGGTTCCGAAAACTCGAACGGTTCGAGGGCCTCGTCCACGGGCTGTCTCCGGCACGTTCAGTGGGGGACCGCAGCCGGACCGGGTTTGTCCGGCGTCATCTTCGGCACGAGCGCCGCGAGCTTGCTGATGAGCCCGGATTTTTTCGGGCCCACGAGCGCTTGCTCGAGCACTTCGCTCAAGGTGTCGACGGGTACGATCTCGATCTTCCCCTGGTACTTGTCCTCGAGCAGGACGTCCTTCATGTTCGCCCGGGGAATGACGACTCTCCCAATTCCGAGTTCCGCGGCGGCCTCGATCTTCGCGGTCACGCCGCCGACGGGCAGGACCTGGCCGCGGACGCTCAAGGATCCCGTCATCGCAACGCCCTGATTCACCGGGACCTCCTCGAGGGCGCTGATGACGGCCGTCGCGACGGAGATCGACGCGCTGTCGCCTTCCGTCCCCTCGCGGGAACCGACGAACTGAACATGGATGTCGTGGTTCGAGATGTCCTCGCCCGTGTACTTCTTGATGAGGGCAGCGACGTTCTCGACCGCTTCCTTCGCGATCTCCCCGAGTCGGCCGGTGGCGATGATCCGCCCGCCCTGCTTCGCCTGTGCGGGCGTCACCTCTGCGGCGATCGGGAGCACGATCCCGCTGAACTCGGCGATCGAGTTATCACCGACCAGGACGGCGAGGCCGTTCACCATGCCCACGATGGAGCCTTCCGTGATGAACGTCTGGTACTCCTTCCCCCGTTCGATCATGCGGTCCGCGACCTGCTGCTCGAGGGAACGGGCGATGCGTTTCGCGTTGAGCACATGCTTCGCGGTCACGAGGGGCGACGCCTCTTCCTGGGCGATGTCCCCGGCGACGCGGATCAGACCGCCTAGCTCCCGCAGTCGGAGGGTCAACTGTCCGCGGCGACCCGCTCGGCGCTGCGCCTCCCGGAGGATCTCCAGGACCGCGGTGCGATCGAAGTGCGGGATCTTGCGGTCCTTCGCCACCTCCTGGGCAACGAACCGAACGAGCTTCAAGCGGTTCTCATCCGTGTCGAGCATTGTCGCCTTCATGTAGATCTCGTAGCCGTACCCGCGGATTCGAGACCGGAGCGCCGGATGCATCCCTTGGACCGCGTCCAAGTTCCCCGCGGCGACGAGGATGAAGTCGCACGGGACCGCCTCCGTTTTAACCATGGCGCCAGAGGACCGTTCGCTCTGCCCGACGATCGAGAACTTCTTCTCCTGCATCGCGGTGAGCAGGCTCTGCTGACTCTCCATGCGCAGGACGTTGATCTCGTCGACGAACAGGACTCCCTTGTGGGCCTTGTGAATCGCCCCCGACTCGACGCGTTCATGCGCCGGCGTCTCCAAGCCACCGCTCTGGAAGGGATCGTGCTTCACGTCTCCGAGCAAAGCGCCCGCATGGCTCCCAGTGGCGTCCACGAAGGGAGGCATCTCATCCGGCGTGTGGCTCACGAGCAGCTTCGGGACCATCAGGTTCTCTTGACGATGGCCCGTGTAGCGCGTCGCGATGTAGATGATCGCGGCGACGAGGATCCCGAAGAGGATGATGTTCGGGGCGTCGGTCCGGAACTCCGGCGTCTGCGCACCCCAGTTGTAGGAGAGGATGACACTCAAGCCAATGATGAAGAAGACGATCGTCATGACCATGGAAGCCTTCTGCTCCCGGCGCTGCATCGCCTCCGCCTTCTGGGCGTTCACGATTTCGCGGCCCTTCCCGGCCGGGACGACGCGGATCTTCGGCTCGTTCGGATCCTCGGGATTGTGGTAGACGATGATGTCCTGGAGGTCCTCCCGGGGGAGCATTTCCGTCATGGAGCGGGCGAGCATCGACTTCCCGGTGCCCGGGTCGCCGATCAACATCACGTGCCGTTTCTGTTCGGAGGCCTTGCGGATCACTTCGACGGCGTGTTCCTGCCCGATGACCTGGTCAACGAGCCGCTCCGGAATCTTGACTTCAGCTGTGGACCGGAAGTCGACCTTGCTAATCCACGAATCCACCGGCGGGAGTTCTTCGGGTTCTCCCGCAGTCTCCACCATCTTCAGACCGTCCCCTCGCAAGGGTCGATTTGAATACACCCCGCTTCTACTTAAACACTGTGCCCTTGGATACAGCAATGAGAGTACTGGATCGCGTCTCCGCGGTCGTACGTTTTCACATCGGCTCGAGATGTTCCCGGAGAAAATTCACGCGATCCTCCGAACTCACAATCGATCCGGCGACGATGAGGATCCACGAGCAGGGTCGCTCGACGATGGCGCCGAGTAAGAGACCGTCTACGACGAATGCGACGCGATCATCTTCGCGAGCTTCGCGAACGCGTCCTCGACGTTTTGTCCGGTTTTCGCGGAGGTGAACAGATACGGAGCATGATGGGCCTCCGCGGTGCGACGAATGTCGGCCTCCGTGACGTCCATTTCGTCCTTCAGGTCGGCCTTGTTGGCGAGGAACTCGATCGGGACATTCCCGGTGACCTTCACGACGGCCGCGACCCATTCGCCTAGGTCCTCCAGGGTCTGCTTGCGCGTGACGTCGCAGACCGCGAGGACGCCCTGAGCTCCATGGAAGTACGCTTCCTTCAACAGTTCGCGGAATCCCTTCTCTCCCATGATGTCCCAGATCGTCATGTCGATGTCGGATCCCCCGTTCGGCCCGTCCAATTTGATCTCTTTCTTCGAGACCTTCGCGCCGAGCGTCGAGATGTACCGGTCGTCGAACTGGTCTTGGATGAATCGTCGGATGAGGCAGGTCTTGCCGACCGCGCCTTCCCCGACGAGGCAGATCTTCACCTTCATTTTTTGGCGGTCCATTTGCATCCTCTGGTTGGGCCTGACGCGCCACAATCCTCAGGTTATAAAGGCGTTGCCTAACGGTTATCTTCTTGGATAACAGGCGCGGTCGAAGGCGCGAAATTTGCTCGCGGTCACGCCTCGCCGCGGTGCCCGATCGCATCCGCGAGCGTTCGGAAGACAACGAGTCGCTCGCCCAGGTCCATCTTGTTTCCCAGGAAGACGATGGGGACGGTCCCGACCTGCTTGCGGATCATCTGGACCCAGTTGTTCAAGTCGTAGAAGGTGTCCTTCCGCGTGAGGTCGCACACCGCGATCACGCCGTGAGAGCCTTCGAAGTACGCGTCCCGAAGGAGGGCCCGGAATCCCTTCTCGCCCATGATGTCCCACACCATCATGTCGAGCATCGCAGGCGCGCCCTTCCATGTCACATCGACGGTCTTCTTCGTGACCTTGGTTCCGACCGTCGCGATGTAGCGGTCGTCGAATTCATCTTGGACGAACCGCCGGATCAAGGAGGTCTTGCCGACCGCGACGTCTCCGACCAAGCACACCTTCGCCTTCACGTGCTTCAGGCCGGTCACGGCGGGCGTCGCCATCATGCGGCTCCAAAACGGACTCCGTCTTATGTAGGGTACGGCCGCGAGTATCGGCCATGATAATTCTTATTCTTCGGCGACGACTTTTCTCGCGTATCGCTCCTTGGCGACGCGTTCCGCGAGGGACTGAAACGCGATCTCGACGTTCACGCCCGCCTTCGCCGACGTGAAGTGAAACGGACTGTCGTACGCGCGCGCCGCCTGGATCATCTCGTCCTCCGAGATCTGCTGCTGATCCTTCAGGTCGATCTTGTTCCCGAGGAATTCAATCGGGATTTTTCCCGTCACGCTGTACACGCCCTCGATCCAGTCGTCGAGGTCTTCCAGCGTCTTCCTCCGCGTCACGTCGCAGACCGCGAGGATGCCGCGGGCGCCGTAGAAGTACGCCTCCTTGAGCAGTTCTCGGAAGCCTTTCTGGCCCATGATGTCCCAGATCGTCATGTCGATCTTCAGGTCGCCCGATCCGTCCGGGCTCGGCGAGGCAAGCTCCTTCTTCGAGACCTTGGTCCCGAGGGTCTGGATGTACTTGTCGTCAAAATTGTCGAGGACGAATCGTCGGATGAGTGAGGTCTTGCCGACGGCGGCTTCCCCGATCAAACAAACTTTCACTTTCATCCGCTTGACTTCCATGAATTCCCGCCCAGCAACGGAGCATACCCGATGAGACCACCTTAAACGTTACTGGGGTGTTATCAGCGCCGATACACGAGCGTGCGGGACTGTCTCGGAACGACCCGCACGCGCAGATTGCCAAACCCACATGTATCGTCCCTGGCCTACCGGAAGCAGGTGCCCCAATGTGTGACGAATACTACGACGCGCGCATGAAGGCGTTTTGGCGGGCCGTCGCGGAGGACTCGGAGCTCGAACTCGACGAGAAGGAAGACGATGCGACAGAACGGCCGATCGTGATCGATTCGATCGATCGGCCCAAGGCGAAGCCGAAAGCGTTGTTGCGTTGACGCAGACCATGGGCGCGCGGAATTTCTCCTTTCTCCAGGAGAAATCTCGCCTCGCGCTCCAAAAAGCTATATAG
>VBLU01000086.1:0-12456 GCA_005879065.1 Methanobacteriota archaeon | reverse complement strand
CGGAGGAGTGGCCAGTGCCGAAGGAACACCGACCGCGACACGGCTCGATGGGCTTTTCGCCCCGCAAGCGCAGCGAGAGCCCCATTCCGCATTTCACGAGCTGGCCCGACTCGGACGGTGGCAGTCCGAAGGTCCAGGGATTTGCCGGTTACAAGGCCGGCATGACCCACGCGATCGTCGTCGACTATCGGCCGACGTCCACGACCTCGGGCCAAGAGGTGCAGATCCCCGTCACCGTCCTCGAAGTTCCGCCGATGCACGTCGCCGCGGTGCGCTTGTACCGCCGCACGATGGAGGGCCTGAAGACCGTGGGGGAGGTCTGGGGCCCCAAGCTGGATAAGGAGCTCCGACGCGTCTTCCCGATCCCGAAGGAGTACGACGTCGAGGAGGCATGGAAGAAGGTCCAGCCGGCGCAGGTGGACGACGTCCGGCTCATCACGTACACGCAGCCGGGCCTCCTCACGGGAGTCCCGAAGAAGAAGCCGGACCTCATGGAGAACCGCGTCGGCGGAGGTTCCATCGAGGACCGGATCAAGTACGCGAAGCAACTCCTCGGCACGGACATCCCCGTCACGGAATTCTGCCGGGAGGGCTCCATGGTCGATGTCGCCGCGATCACGAAGGGGAAGGGTTGGAAAGGCCACCACACCCGATGGGGAACGCGGCTGCTGAGCCACAAGAACTCGAAGCACCGACGGAACATCGGAACCCTCGGGAACTTCCAGCCCGGGTACGTCCGGCCGACCGTCCCGCAAGGAGGCCAGTTCGGGTATCACCAGCGGACGGAATACAACAAGCGCATCCTGAAGATCGGCGAGAAGGGGGATGAGATCACCCCGAACGGGGGCTTCCTCGCGTACGGGATGGTGCGCAATCCGTACGTCCTGCTGCACGGTTCGATTCCCGGTCCCGCCAAGCGGCTGATCCGCCTCCGGGACGCGGCTCGGATCGGTTATGTGAAACTCGAGAAGTCTCCCGAACTCACCTACGTCTCGCGGGAATCGAAACAGGGAGTGTGACGCTCATGCCGGAGTCGAAGAAGAAATCGGCATCGGATGCACCGGCCGAGTCTCGCAGGACGCCGCGAGTCCGGCGCAAGAAGGCTGCCGAGCCGGAGAAGGGCCCGAAGGCAGCCAAAGCGGCGAAGGCCAAGGAAGCGAAGGCCGAGGTCCGCTCCCTGGAGGCCGGTCGTGTGCACGTGTATTCTCTCGATGGCGACGTCGTGAAGTCGGTCGACCTGCCGACCGTGTTCCAAGGCGAGGTGCGTTCCGATCTGATCCGAAGGGCGGTTACCGCAGCCCAGGCGAATCGACGGCAGCCGTATGGCCCCGGGCGCCGGTCCGGTGCGAAACATTCCGTCCGCTGGTCGGGGAAGGGCCATGGCGTCTCCCGCGTCCCACGGATCCGCGGCTCCATGACCGGGGCGCAGGCCCCGGGCACCGTGGGCGGTCGCCGGGCGCACCCCCCGCGGGTCGAGAAGGTCTGGGCGAAGAAGGTGAACGAGAACGAACGACGCTTGGCACGCAACGCGGCTTTGGCCGCGGTGAAGGAAGTCACGATCGTCTCCGCCCGCGGACATGCGTTCAAGGAGGAACTCAGCCTGCCCGTCGTGATCGAGGACGGGATCGAGACGCTCCAGCCGGACGGAGGTGCGACCCAGGAAGGCGTCAAGATCCTGGACCGCCTCGGCGTGTACGCAGACGTGGAGCGTGCGAAGGACGGCCGCCACGTGCGCGCGGGCCGCGGGAAGATGCGAGGCCGGCGCTATCGGCAGCCGCGGAGCCTGCTCGTGGTCGTGAAGGATCCGGCGAAGGTCCGCCGACTCTTCGGGAACCTGCCCGGCGTCGAGGTCGTGAGCCCCGCGGGGTTGAGCGCCGAGGTCCTCGCTCCGGGAGGCGATCCGGGTCGGCTCACGATGTTCAGCGAGGGCGCCCTCGAGGTGCTCCGGAGTTGGTCGCCATGAAGCCGCACGAGATTCTCCTCCATCCGTATGTGACTGAGAAAACACTCAACATGCTGCAAGGCACGCCCGCTCAGAATCTGAAGGACGGGAACCGGCTCGAGTTCCTCGTGCGTCGTCAGGCGACCCGAGAGCAGGTCAAAAAGGCCTTCGAGGACCTCTTCCAGGTGAAGGTCGCGAAGGTGAACACGTTCGTCCGGAGGGACGGCAAGCACGCGATCATCAAGCTGAAACCGGAATTCTCCGCCGAAGAGATCGGCATGCGGATCGGGGTGTTCTGATGGGAAAGAACCTGCGCTCCCAACGCCGCGGCCGCGGGACTTCGCCGACCTACCGTTCGCCGAGCCACCGACATCCTGGGCCCGTCGTCTATCCGCACCTTCGCGGTGCCGGGGTCGTGACGGACATCTTCCAGGCGCCCGGACACACCGCTCCACTCGCGCGCGTTCGGTTCGATGGCCAAGAGGTCCTCATGATCGCCTGCGACGGCCTTTCCGTCGGCCAGCCCGTGACCCATGGCTTGCCGAATCTGGACCGCGGGAACACGATGCCGCTCCGCGACATCCCAGAAGGGACGCTCGTCTACAACGTCGAGTCGATGCCCGGGGATGGCGGTCGATTCGTGCGGGCCGCGGGTGCCCAGGCCGTCGTGGTGAGCCAGGGAGACCGGACCGTCATTCAGCTCCCTTCGGGACAGTTCCGCACCTTCCATCCGGATTGCCGGGCCACGATCGGCGCCGTCGCGGGCGCGGGCCGCGGCGACAAGCCCTTCTACCGCGCGGGGAAGAAGTGGTTCTCCTTCCGATCGTTCAGCAAGGCGTACTTCATCGTGCGCGGCGTGGCGATGAATCCCGTCGACCATCCCCACGGAGGCGGGTCGCACCAACATGTGGGCAAACCGTCCACGGTGGGTTTTGACGCCCCGCCCGGCCGCAAGGTCGGACGGATGTCTCCCCAGCCGAAGCGGTTGAAGGAGAAGCGTCGTCGGAGGTGATGGGCATGGCAAAGAAAATGGGTGGTCTGGCGAAGGCGGCTCGGAGGAAGTTGCGGAAGCGGGCGGGCCTCGTCGAGACGCGCCGCAAGAAGGAATTCACGTACCGCGGGTACACGCTGGACGAGATGAAGGCCATGACGCTGGAGGAGATCATCGAGCTGCTGCCCGCGCGACCCCGGCGGTCGGTGATCCGAGGGATCGACGACGAACGCTATCGGTTCATCGAAAAACTCCGCGCGAACGGGACCGAGGTCGCGGTCCGGACACATTGCCGGGACGTGCCGATCCTTCCCGACTTCATCGGAAAGAAGGTCGCGATCCACAACGGGAAGGAATTCGTGACGGTCGAGATCAAGCCGGAGATGATTGGCCATTTCATCGGTGAGTTCGCGATGACGCGAAAGCCGGTCACGCACAGCGGACCGGGCGTCGGAGCCACACGATCGTCGAAGTTCATGCCGCTCAAGTGAGGATGCACATGACCAAGCTCGGGTACACGATGGAATACAAGATCGAGACGATGGCCCGAGCCTACGGCCGAGACCTACCGCTCGCATGGAAGAAATCGATCGAACTCGCTCGCCAGTTGCGCGGCAAGACCGTGGAGAGTGCCCGTGAATACCTCGAACGCGTGATCGCCCTCAAACAGGCGGTGCCCATGCGGACCTACAACCGCTGGGTCGCCCACAAGGCCGGCACCGGACCGGCCCGGTACCCGGTGAAGGCGGCCAAGGCCTTCCTCCAGATCCTGGAGAGCGCGGTCGCGAACGCGGAGTTCACGGGGAAGGAAGATCCGGACACGATGGTGATCCGCGTGATCAACGCGCACAAGGGAGCCGCGTCGAAGGGCTATCGCCCGCGGGCCTACGGACGGAGCAGCCAGTGGAACCAGGACACCGTGAATCTCGAGATCGTACTCGAAGAGGTGGCGTAGGTGGCGGAGGCGAAGGTCGAGCGCAAGGACAAACGCATCATCGTCGAGAACGTGCGACGAGTCCTGCTCAAGGAATACCTCATGAACGAGACGCGTCGCGCCGGCTTCGGCGGCCTCGATATCCAGCGGACTCCGATGGGGACGCGGGTGACCCTTCTCGCGGAGCGGCCCGGCCTCGTGATCGGCCGGAAGGGCGGCGCCATCAAGAGCCTCACGGAGGCGGTGGACCGGCAATTCAAGTTCGACAATCCGCAAATCGAAGTCCAGGAAGTCAGTGCACCGGCCCTGAATGCGCAGATCATGGCCGAGAAGCTTGCGAACGCGCTCGAGCGGGGATGGCACTTCCGTCGGGCGGGCCACTCGACCGTGCGCCGGATCATGGAGGCCGGCGCGAAAGGGTGTCTCGTGGTCATCGCGGGCAAGCTGACCGGGCAGCGCCACCGCACGGAGAAGTTCAAGGCAGGTCACATCAAGTACTGCGGGGAACCGCGGAATTTGTGGATGGACCGTGGCTTCGCGGCCGCGAAGCTCAAACCCGGTGTCATCGGCGTGACGGTCGAGATCATGGACCCGCAGGCGAAGCTGCCGGACGAGATCGAGATCAAGCAGCCCTCGGCGGAATACATTGCGGCGGCGGCGTCCTTCGTGCCGCCCGTTCGGGCCCCCGTCGTCGTGGAACCCGAGCCCGCCCTCGCGGTGCAGGCGACGGTCGGCCCGGAGGGAGCCGACGAAGAACCCGAGCCTCTCATCGAGCCCGGTGAGCGCGAAGCGACGACGGCCAAGGTGAAGAAGAGCAAGGTGGCCGCGAAGCGATTGAAGAAGGTCGCCAAGGAAGTGAAGCAGCTCGGGGTCGACGTGGACGTCGATGCGGAAGGGGGCGATGGCGCCTAATGCCCTTGCTTCGCACGAAGGAGATCCGGGCCATGGACGCGGAGGCGATCGCGAAGAAGCTGTCGGAGCTCCGGGACGAGCTCATGCACGAACGCGGCGTCGCCGCGATGGGCGGCGCCCCTCCGAATCCCGGAAAGATCAGAGCCCTCCGGAAAAACATCGCGCGCATCTTGACGATCATGTCCGAGGAGCAACGGGGCGCGAGCGCCGCGGCTCCGCCGGCCAAGGCCGCGACGGAGGAGACCTGAGTGAACCTGCGGAAACACGAGCTCATCGGCCTGGAGGTCGAGGTCCTGCACGCGACGGATCCGAGCCAGGCTCATGTGCGGGGCCGGGTCGTCGACGAGACCCGCAACACGCTCGTGCTCGAGATTCAGGGCGATGAGAAGCGCATCCCGAAACACGGGAGTCGCTTCCGCTTTGAGATTCAGGGCGGCCTCGAGGTCGACGGCGAGGAAATCCGGTTCCGTCCCGAAGACCGCGTGAAGAAGGCCCGGTGATCAACGATGGCGGAGAAGAAGGGACGGACCAGGAAGGCTGCGGCACCGACCGCGCCGACCGCGTCCGGCGGGAGGGACATCGGGATCGACGTCCCCATGCCGGGCCAGGTCTGCACGGACGTGAAGTGTCCCTTCCACGGGAGGCTCCCGGTTCGCGGTCAGATGCTCGAGGGCATCGTCGTCTCAACGAAAATGCAGAACACGGTCGTCGTGGAACGACAGTATCTCCGGTACATCCAAAAGTTCGAACGGTATGAGAAACGCACCCATCGATTGAACGTGCACGCGCCGCCTTGTCTCGGCCTGCAAGTGGGCCACCGGATCGTGGCGATGGAGTGTCGGCCCCTCGGGAAGACCGTGCACTTCGTCGCGATCCACAATCAGGGGGTCGCGGCGTGAAGGGTCTTCCGGGACGGCAGATGCGCGGCCTCCCGAAGGGAGCCCGCCTCGAGTGCATCGACAACACCGGCGCGAAGATCGTGGAGATCATCGAGGTCAAGAAGTACCGCGGCGTGCGGAATCGCCTGTCGTCGGCGGGGATCGCCGACCTCCTGGTCGTCGCGGTGAAAAAGGGGACCCCGGAGACCCGCAAGCAGGTGATGAACGCGGTCGTCGTCCGGCAACGCCGTCCCTTCCGTCGTCCGGAAGGCATGATGGTCCAGTTCGAGGACAACGCCTGCGTGATCGTGACCCCGGAGGGCGAGGTGAAAGGGTCGGACATCAAAGGGCCCGTGGCCCGAGAGGCCGCGGAACGGTGGCCCCGGGTCGCCGCGACCGCGAGCATGATCGTGTGAGGCGGGAAGGATGACCAGCACGCAGCCACGGGTCCAACGGAAACGGGCGGCCCACGCGCCCCTCCATGTGAAACGGATTCTCACCTCGTCCCATCTCGCGGAGGAGGTCCACGCGAAGGCGAAGGGCCGGCTCCCCCGCGCGCTTCCGGTCCGGAAAGGGGACACGGTCCGGGTCATGCGCGGAGGGTTCCGCGGGCGAGAGGGGAAGGTCGTGTCCGTCGACCGCGTGCACGGGACGGTCGTCGTGGAAGGCATCACGATCGAAAAGGTGGACGAGAAGAAGGTCCCGAGGCCGCTCCACGCGTCGAACTTGCTGATCATCCGGATGGACGACACGGACGCCTGGCGGCGTCGGAAATTCGAGGAGCGCGCGGAATGAAGAAACATCTGAAGCGCCTGTCGGCTCCGCGTTCCTGGTCGACCCCGCGCAAGACGGACTTCTGGATCGTCCGGCCGTCCGCTGGTCCGCATGCGATCGGAGAGAGCGTGCCGATCGGATCGATCCTCCGCGACATGCTGAAGCTCTGCGACACCGCCCGGGAGGCGCGGCACATCCTGAACAACCGCGGGGTCCTCGTCGACGGCCGGGTGGTGACCGACCCAAAGTTTCCCGTCGGACTCATGGACGTCCTCACCCTCCACGAGACGAAGGCGCACTATCGGATGCTCGTCGACACGCGCGGGCGCATGTCCCTGGTCGGGATCGAAGCCGGGGATGCGACGTGGAA
This sequence comes from Methanobacteriota archaeon, assembly GCA_005879065.1. Lineage (GTDB taxonomy): Archaea > Thermoplasmatota > Thermoplasmata > RBG-16-68-12 > RBG-16-68-12 > RBG-16-68-12. The sequence continues at coordinate 5,655 of VBLU01000086.1, read as the reverse complement.
GTTGTGTCGCGTGGAGGATAAGACGACCGTCCGTGGCGGCAAGACGCAGGTGAACCTGCATGACGGTCGGAACGTGGTCCTGGCGAAGGACGCCTATAAGACCGGGACGACACTGAAGATCCACGTGCCCGGCCAGAAGGTCGTGGAGCACTACGAACTCGGCAAGGGCGCCCCGGTCCTCGTGACGGCGGGGAAGCACGTGGGACAGATCGCGCACGTCAGCGACGTCCAACGGACCAGGAACCCGCGGGCGAACATCGTCACGTTCACGGAGGGCTTCTCCACGGACATCGGGAAGGTGTTCGTCGTCGGAACGGAAGGGCCGGCGATTAAGACTCCGGAGGTCTCGGCGATTTAGGTGGGACCATGGCGGATATGCGCGAGATCCGGATCGAGAAGGTCGTGGTGAACGTCGGCGTGGGGGAGGCCGGCGAGAAGCTCGTGAAGGCCCAGAAGGTCCTCGAACTCGTGACGAAACAGAAGTCGGTTCAGACCCTGAGCCATCGCGCCGTCCGGGACTGGGGCGTGCGCCGCAACATGCCGATCGGGACCCGCGTCACCCTCCGCGGATCGCCCGCCGAGACGTTCCTGAAGTCCGCGCTGGACATCCGGAGCAACCGGCTGCCTGCCTACAGTTTCGACCCGCGCGGCAACTTCTCCTTCGGGATCCAGGACTACACGGACTTCCCGGGGATGAAGTACGACCCCGAGATCGGCGTGTTCGGGATGGACGTGAGCGTGAGCCTGCAACGTCCGGGATGGAGGGTCTCCCGTCGCGCGAATCGGCCCCGTCCCGTCCCGCGCCGGCATCGCGTATCGCGGGCCGAGGGAATCCAATTCATGAAGGACCGCTTCAAGGTCGAGGTGGTCGAGTGAAGCGGACGAAGGACTTCGGCCGGAAGAAAGGCTGTCTCCGGTGTGGCCGCAAACGGGGCATTGTCCGACGCTACGGACTCCATCTCTGCCGCCAATGTTTCCGCGAGATCGCATATGAGCTCGGCTTCCGGAAGTACAGTTGAGGCGATCGGATGTTGCAAGACCCTCTCAACGATGCGATGGCGACGATCCGGAACGCCGAGGCGGCCGGCAAGACGGAATGCGTGATCCGGCCCGCGTCGAAGCTGATCGGCCGGGTCCTGAAGGTGATGCAGGACCACGAGTACATCCAGTCGTTCGAACTCATCGAGGACGGCCGCGGGAACCTCTACCGCGTGTCGCTCGTCGGCAGCATCAACAATTGCGGCGTGATCAAACCGCGGTTCGCCGTGAAGCGCACGGACCTGGAGAAGTACGAGGCGCGCTACCTCCCGGCCCAGGACTTCGGCGTCCTGATCCTGACGACGACGGAAGGCGTCATCTCCCAGACGAAGGCGAAGGAAGTCGGCGTGGGCGGGAAGCTCCTCGCCTACGTGTATTGAGGTGGACGATGCCGGTCGCGGGTTTGTTGGAGCAAACGGTCGAGATTCCGGGAGGCGTGGAGGTCGGGCTCGACGGCGATGCAATCGTCGTGTCGGCGAAGGGGACCACGTTGCGCCGGAAGCTGTCCCACCCGCGGATCCAGATTGTCGTCCAAGGCAAGCAGGCGAAGGTCCGCTGCGAGTACCCCCGCCGGCGGGAGGGCGCGCTCGTCGGAACCTTCGCCGCCCACCTCCGCAATATGATCGTCGGGGTGACGGAAGGGTACGCGTATGAAATGAAAATCGTGTACAGCCATTTCCCCGTGAAGGCGACCGTGAAGGGTCCCGAATTCATCATCGAGAATTTCCTCGGGGAGAAGTTCCCGCGCAAGACTCGGATTGTGGGAGAGACGAAGGTCGAGGTGAAGGGCGACCAGGTCCTCCTCTCGGGTCCGGACGTCGAGGCCGTCGGGCAAACCGCGGCGAACATCGAACTGGCGACCCGGATCCGAGGCTTCGATCCGCGGATCTTCCAGGACGGGATTTACATCACGAAGAAGGCCGGCGAGGAGGCGTGAGCATGGCGGACGAGGAACCGAAGGCAGCGAAGAAGGTGAAGAAGACCGCGGTCCCCGAGAAACCCGCGGCGCCAAAGGAGCCGCTCCCGAAGGCCTCCGAGATCCGCGCCGCGAAGAAGGCCGAGCTCGTCGCCTGGTCCGATCGGTACGAACTGTCCACGGAAGGGAAGGTGGACGACCTTCGCAAACGCCTCCTCGGATTCGTGGCGAAGGAGGAGGCCAGGGCCGCTCGCGAGGTGGAGAAGGCCGAAGCCCCGGAGGAGAAAAAGAAGCCGGCGGAGAAGGAAGAGCCCGAGGAGGAGAAGCCGCTCCGCAAGAAGCCGAAGAAACCGAAGGAAAAAGAGGAAGTCGAGGAGAGGGTCCACGAGGCGCGCGCGAAGCCGAAGCTGGACGACCGCCTCAAACAACTCCTGGCGCTGCGGTCGGCGAAGAACGCCGCTCGGCCGAAGTTCCGGCGCCAAGAATGGTTCCGATACCGCATGTTCGGGGACGAATGGCGGAAGCCTCAGGGAGGCCAATCGAAGTTGCGCCGCCACTTCGGCTACCGATGGAATCTCCCGTCGATCGGATACCGCGGGCCGCGGGCGGTCCGGGGGCTGCACCCGAGCGGGTTCCAGGAGATCCTCGTGCACAACGAGAGGCAGCTCGAGGGCCTCGATGGAACGAAACAGGCGGTGCGGATTGCGCACGGGGTCGGCACCCGGAAGCGGGAGATCATCGAGAAAGCCTGTGACGACAAGGGCCTGCGCATCTTGAACCGGATGGTGACGGAATGAGGTTCGACTACCAGCGGCGCCTCGCGGCGTCGATCCTCAAGATCGGGGTGAACCGGGTCTACATCAGCCCGGACCCGAAGGAGCAGGAGAACATCCTCGACGCGATCACCCGCGACGGGATCCGTGGCCTGATTCGCCGCAACGTGATCCAAAAGCGCAACGAGCGGGGCGTGTCCCGGGGTCGTGCCCGCCATCGGGCGGCGCAGCGGGCAAAGGGACGACGCCGCGGACATGGTTCCCGCGAGGGAGCGTTGAATGCGCGGACGCCGCAGAAGACCCGCTGGATTGGCCTGATCCGGGGGATGCGACGCCGCCTGAGGGAACTGAAGAAGGAGGGACGGATCGATGTCCGGACCTATCGGCGGTTCTACGCCCAGTCCAAGGGCGGCATGTTCAAATCAAGGGCTCATATGGAACAACAGTTGCGCGCCGCGGGCGCGCTCAAGGAGGCGCCGAAATGAAACAGAAGCAGGGTCCTCACTACCGCGTGCCGTTCCGTCGGAGGCGGGAGGGCCGGACGGACTATCGCGTGCGCGCGAAGCTCCTCCGGAGCGGCAAACCGCGGGTCGTCGTGCGGAAGACGTTGAACCAGACGATCGTCCAATTCGTCGTGCCGGACACCCCGGGGGACAAGATCCTCGCGACCGCCCAATCGATCGATCTCAAGGAGCACGGCTGGTCCGCCGGGACCGGGAACCTGCCGGCCGCCTACCTGACCGGTTTCCTCGCGGGTCGACGCGCGTCCGCGAAAGGCCTCAAGGAGGCCATCCTCGACATCGGCGGGCAGCGCCCGTCCCGCGGGGGCCGACTCTTCGCGGCGTTGCAAGGCCTGCTCGATGCCGGCGTGTTGGTCCCACACAGTCCCGAGGTGCTGCCCGCGAAGGACCGGGTCCGAGGCGCCCACATCGGCGAGGAGATCGCGAGGCAGTTTGACGCGGTGAAGTCGAAACTGGAGGCCGCCTGATGCCGCAGCGGAGAGGCGGTCGTCGGCGCGAGGCCCGCGCGGCACGGCCCGAGCGGGACCTGACGAAATGGGCTCCGAAAACGAAGCTCGGTCGCTTGGTCCTTGCGGGCGAGATCACTACACTGGGAGACGCGATCCAGACGGGTCTCCCGATCCGCGAGCCCGAGATCGTGGACATCCTCCTCCCCGAGACGGAGGACGAAGTGCTCGATGTGAACATGGTCCAGCGCATGACGGACTCTGGGCGCCGGGTGAACTTCGTGATCACGTGCATCGTGGGAAACAAGGACGGCTTCGCGGGCCTGGGCCGGGCGCGGGGCCGTGAGGTCGGCCCGTCGATCCGGCGCGCGATCGACAACGCGAAGCTGAACATGATCGAGATCAAGAGGGGCTGTGGTTCGTGGGAGTGCGGCTGCGGGCGCGCTCACTCCCTCCCCTTCCGGGTCATTGGGAGCAGCGGGTCCGTCCAGGTCACACTGAAGCCCGCTCCCCAGGGGGTCGGGCTCGCGGTGGGAGACGTTGCCAAGAGCGTGTTGAAGCTCGCCGGCATCACGGATGCATGGGGGTTCACGAAGGGCCATACGAAGACGACGGTGAACTACGCCCTGGCCACGTTCGAAGCACTGCGGAAGACGGCCGAACTGAAGGTCCGCCGCGAACAAACGGATCGTCTGAAGATCAAGGCGGGCGCCGAACAGGTCTTCGTCCGCAAGGTCGCCGCCGCGCCACCTGTGCCGGACGAGGCCGTCCCGCTTCCGGAAGAAGTCGAGGTCGAAGGCGAGGACCTCACGGAAGTCGCGGCAGCCCCTGGAACCGAGGAGGCGAAGGAGGAATGAGTTTCGCGGTGCTCCGCCTTCGAGGGAAAAGCGACCTCCGCCGCGATGTGAAGGACACGCTCCGACTCCTCCATCTCACGCGCCAGAATCACTGCGCAATCGTCCCGCAGGATCCGACGTACCGCGGCATGTTGCAGGTCGTGAAGGACTATGTGACCTGGGGTGAAGTGGATGCCGAAGTCCTTGCCCGCCTCCTGTTGAAACGGGGTCGTCAGGTCGGCGACCGGCCGATCGATGACGCCTTCGTGAAGGGCCACAGCAAGTACAAGTCGATCTGGGATTTCAGTCAGGCGCTCGCGAAGGGCGAGGCCCGGTTGGTCGAGGTCCGCGACCTACGGCCCGTCATTCGACTTCCGCCGCCCCGAAGAGGATTTCGGCACATCAAACGCGGCTACCACGACGGCGGCGACCTCGGGTATCGCGGAAAGGAGATCAACGAACTGCTCCTGCGGATGGTCGTCGAGGAGGCGAAGGATGGTCTCTAGGACGCGCAAGTTGAGGGGCAGCCGCACGCACGGTCGCGGCAAGAAGCACGGTCGCGGCGCCGGTGGACGCGGTGGCACCGGGAACGCCGGGCTCCACAAACACAAGCGCAAGTGGATGATCAAGTACGACCCGGATCACTTCGGGCGACACGGGTTCACGCGCCATGCGCAGATGCACCCAACGACCGCGATCGACCTGGAGGACCTTGGCCGTCGCCTGGCGGAATTCGAGGCCGCGGGCCATGCGACTAGGGACAACGCTCGAATCAACGTGGACCTGACCGCGGCGGGAATCGACAAACTATTAGGCTCTGGCCGGGTAGCGGTCTCGATGCGGATCGTGGTGGCGAAGGCCTCCGGTGCCGCCCTCACGAAGGTCGCGGGCGCCGGCGGGGAAGTCGTCCTCCCCGCGGCGGCCGGGAAGTGAGCGATGCCCCTTGAGGAGCAGAAGAAAAGCCGCCTATACGCCCTCAAGCCCCTGACAGACCGGCTCCCGGCCGTGAGCCGTCCGGAGGGGCACGTCCAGTTCCGCACCAAGATGTTCTGGGTCCTGGCGATCCTCATCCTCTACTTCGCCATGACGAACATCTTCATCTACGGCCTCGACCGGACGAACGTG
>VBLU01000085.1 GCA_005879065.1 Methanobacteriota archaeon | reverse complement strand
CTGGACCTACCCTACGATACTCCTAGGGATTCTGGTTTCGGGGGCCCATCGTCCCCTCCGTCACCTGATCGACGCGGCCTATCCGCACCGGGCTCCGGTTGCCGCGGCCCTCGTCTTCTTGGTCCTCTCGGCCCTCGCGATTCGAACGACGGCTGCGTTTCCTCTCGCGATGATCGGGGCGCTCCTCGCCCTCGACACGTTCCTTTCTCGTCGCTCGGCGAGCTCCGCCGATGTGATGGCGGGCGTCGGAATGGGCACCGCCATCGGATTCCTCGGAGGTTTCGACCTTCCGACCTTCGCTATCCTTGCGATCCTTCAGGTCGCCTCCGCGTTCATGGCTCGAGGTCCGCCCGTCGTCGATGAGCCAAAGGGGCGGAGGAACGTGATCGTGCCGGGCTTTCTCGTCGCCCTCTCTCTTTCCGGCCTCTCCGTCGCATTCTACTATTCCTTCTCGCGGCGTCTTGGACTCCAAGGGGATGCCCTCACCGCGGTGGCTGGGGCCCTCCTGGTCCTTGGCCCGACGCTCGGGATCCTGGTTCGCAGGACCCTGCCGAAGGTCCCTGCTCGGACCGCACAGGTGGGAGGGCTCGCGGCTGCCGCAGCCCTGAGCGGAGTCGTCCTGATGCTTCAGGGGACTCTCGTGACGCTTCTCGCTCTCCTGGCCTTGTTCTCCGCGGTCTCGTTCGCCGCGATGGCGTCCTTGGACGAGTACGCGGACCAGGGAGGGGATCCCCGTCGGGCGCTCGGGGTGGCGCTCCTGTTTCTCCCCCTCCTCGTGATGTTCTTCCGAATGCCTCCGATCGTCTATTCGCTCACGGTCGTGGCTCTCCCGGAACCGCTCGAGTACGCCCTGTACGCGCCGACCGTCCTGTTCGGGGGAGCCTGTCTCCTCCTCGCAGCGTTCGTGGGCCTGCGCGGACATGTTCGAACGGCGGTGAGAAAGGATTATCCCAACGAGGCGGATGGTGGGGCGGTCCACCCATGAGGAAGATCCCGAAGAAGCGGTTCCTCGACGTCGCCGGGATGATCCTCCGGAACAAGATGGCGAAGGAAGCCATCTACCCCTTCTACTGTTCCTTCAAGCTCACCCGGCGCTGCAACTTCACCTGTTCGTTCTGCAACTGCTGGCATGTGAAGAACAAGTGGATCGACATGCCGACGGAAGACGTGAAGGCGGTCCTCGACAACCTCGCCCGCTCCTCCGTGATCGTCTGTTCCTTCGAAGGCGGCGACCCGCTCGTCCGGGACGACATCCTCGAACTCCTGAAGTACCAGTACGAGAAGCCATGGTACCTCCTGTTCACGACGTCGGAAAGGGACATGCAGCAGCGCTATCCCATGGCGGAGTACGGGAAGTACATCGACTTCCTGCATATTTCGATCGACGAGGGACACAAGAACCTGGACATGTACGACGAGCTCGAGGAGTACACGAAATGGGGCTCCATCGTCACGGTCCAGATCGTCGTGACGAAGAACGACGTCGGCGCGCTGGAGGAGAAGATCCGGCGGTGCCACGACGCCGGCGTCAAGGCGGTCGTCATGTGCGCCGTCCACCTGAAGAACACGAAGGACCACCTGCCGGACCTCTGGTCCATGTCCCGCGTCGGACTGGAGATGAAGAAGAAGTATCCCGGGGTCATCATCTCGCCCGACGGATACTTCAATCGGATCACGTGGGACCACGGCTGCGACACCTCCTCCATCATCGTCGATGCGGACGGATTCCTCTGGTATCCCTGTCGGGTCCTCGAAGAGAAGACGATCAACTTGATCGACTCGGACCTGATGACGTACCTCGAGTCCCCGGATGCCCGCGAGCGCCGTCAGCGGATGGCCGCGTGCGACATTCAGTGCGCCTGGTACCAGTACTATGCGACGCAGAGTTTCGTCAACCCGCGCGAACTCCTGTCCGCGTGGATGCCCTATTACCGGGATCTCTTGAACAAAGGGAAGCAGCCGGTGTTCGCCGCTTCGCCGATCGCGCCGAGAGACCCGCGGGACTTGATCCACGCCCAAATCGTCCAGGAGAGCGCGATCCGAGGGCTCCCTGCTTCCCGCTCACTCGTCGAACTTCCGACGATCGATGCCTCCCGTCATCCTTAAAGTCCGAGTATTGGGCCCGGTCGAGGTCGTGGGAGCGCCCGTCGCGCCGGCACCGTGCGAGGGGCCTCTGACAAAACTGAAAAATAGACCCCGGGCCGTGTTGGACGTCACCGGAACGAGCCGACGGGATGGGATCGTACTCGAATGGTCGAGCCTGCCGAAGCCGTAGTTCGTTTGGTCATCGTGTTCCTTCTCGCGTTCGGAATCGGACTCGAGAGGCAACTTCGGCGGAAGCCTGTCGGGTTCGGCACGTTTGTCTTCGTCTCGACCGGCGCCTGCGCTCTGGCGATCCTCTCCGTCGAACTGGAGGGCCAGAATCCGCTCCCGCTCCTCGGGGGCGTGATCACCGGAATCGGATTCCTCGGCGCGGGCGCGTTGATCCGTTCGAACGACCGGGTCTTCGGCTTCACGACCGCGGCCCTTGTCTGGGCGATGGCGGCCCTCGGCGTGGCCGCCGGGGCGGGCCTGTACTACCTCGCCTTCGTGAACTACGGAATCGTGTGGGCCGTCGTGCTCACGGACCGGTATCTGGAGAGCAAAGGGTTCGGGTCCCATGCGAAGGTCGTCCATCTGACGGTCGCGAACCCGATCCGCGTGGAGGAGCTCGACGCCCTCTTGCCCGCGGGCACGGCCGAATTCGAAAAGGTGCGGATCGACAAGGAGGCCCACCTGGTGACCGTGACGGCCCAGGTGCGGGTCAAGCCGGGGGACGTCGACAACTTGCTCGAAGGGCTTCGGCGCAACGAGAAAGTGCGGGCGTTCGAGATCGAGTAGTCCTCAGCCCGAGGCGAGGAGATCGCTATACGACGAGGCCATGAGGTCGTCGTCGGGGATCTGGAAATAGGCCCGCAAGGACTCCAACTGTTTCCGGCCCGCCTCCCGGTCGGACTCCCCGGCGAGGACCTTCTCGAACTCGATGAACTTCCCGAGTCCCCGCACGGTGTCGAGGTGCACCTGGACTCCTTGGAACCGGTAGATCTCTCGGGTCTTGCGGACCTCGGCCTTCACCGGGAGGACGCGGGCCAGGATCTCGCGGACCGCCGGTGCGTCCGGGATCGATGCGAGGAGGACCCGACTCTCCTTCACGCCGCCGACGTCGGGCCGCTCGTAGTAGACGAGCTGACCCTCCCTCGCTCCCTCGATCGATCGGAGCTTGAAGCGCCGTTCCCCCAGGCTGAAGTACGTGTCGACCTGGCGAGCGGTGGCCACATGTTCCGCTCCCGCGAGAAGGGCCCGAGCCTTGCCCAGGTCCTCGTACCGGGCCTTGAGCTCGACGAGGTCTTTCTGTCCAGGATCCACGCGAGCGGAGACGAGAGGGGGCCTCAAGAAGATTGCCGTCGCCGTCCCCTGCGGCGGAGCCCGTGTTTCCGGACGGGCCTCGTCGCAGTTCGTACCTCTACTTAGAGGTATGAAATCGTATCCCCAGCGCATTCGAAGCGGACGTCTCACGCGTACGACGTGATACGGCGTTGGCTCCGCAGGTAGGCCCGGAGGACGCTGGCCCGCCACCAGTTGGCGAGCGGGAGGCGAAGACGTCGGCCGATCTCCGCCTCGGCCGATTCGAAGTCCTCGAATCGGGATGGCTTCTTGGCGAGGGCGGCCCGCGCGAGCTCGCGGTACCGCCAGACCCCGAGCGGCACCCAGTCCTCGTAGACCTCCATGAAGACGATCGCACCCGCCTGCCTTCGACGGGCCGCGAGGTGCTCGAGGACCGGAAGGCGGGTCGCGTGGTATGCGCCCGCGATCTGGTCCGGGTACGTCGTCCGGCCTCCCGCGAATTCGTGATCGTGGGCCGGCGTCGGATTCGCTTCCAAGTTCCAGGCCTCGAGGCCCTCGAACATGAAAGCCTGGGGGAAGAGCAAGATCGCGACGTTGTTCGCGAGCCCGCTCGCGTTCGTCACCTCGAACTCCGGGATCCACGGAAATCCGCGGACCTCGTCGACGAGCCCTTTCGCCAGGATGTCGTCGACGGCCGTGATGGACCACTCGGTCGGGACGAGACGGCGTCGATCCTTCGTGCCCAGGAGTCCGACGGAGAAGACTCGCGTGATCTGGCTCTGCGTGATCCCGTGGTCGTACAGGTCCGTGACGGCCTCGCCCGCTCCCAGGTCCGTGTCGGAGACGAGGTCGTCCACGCGCCGTGGGACGGACGGGTTCGAGGTCAGGTCGACCTTCGTGAGGTCGGCGCTCGGGCCACTGGGCGGCGCGCGGGCCGAGAAGGGACTCACCAGGGTGGGCTTCCTCGTGAACCACATCTCCGTGTCGATCGGCTTCGAGGCCATCGCGGCCTCCTGGACCGTCGAGAGGATTGAATCGGGCGTCCGGGCCTCCGCGACCCGCCGCGGTGCCTTCCCGCGGACGAGGGAGAGGCGGAACCGCAGGATTTCGGCGAGGTCGTACGACAACCAGGATTCGGATGCGTCCAGGATCGATGTGTCCTCGTCCCGAACAGGAGGGACGAGCGGTCCGACGAGGACCTTCGGGTAGCCCCACGACCCGACGAAGGCGCTCGGCGGCGAGGCGCCGAAAAGATTCTTCGTCTGGAGGTCGCGGCGTTCGGTGAACCAAGCTCGGACACGGTCCAAGTACGGACAGATCGCGAGCCGACAGCGTTTGATGTCTCCTTGGCACACACGACACGCGATCTCCCGCCGGACCTCGGCGAGCGTCGCTCCGAGTCCCGCCTCCTCGCGCGGCGCCGAAGACGAAGGAGGGAACATGGTCACGAGGCGGCGGGAGCGGTCGCGGGCGCTGAAGCCGGAGGTGCCGGGGTCGGAGGGGCCGCGGGCTTTGGAGCCGGAGTCGGCGGGGCGGGTTTGTCCTCCGGGATCACTTCCTCCCACCGCGCGTAGCAGAGCGGGCAGACGTGGATGATGCCGCCCGACGCGTTGCAAGGCTGGGCCCCGTCATTCGGGCAGTGGTGCTCCTTCGCCATCGCCTCCCTCCGATGGACCGGTTCCACTTATCCCTTTCGGGCTCATATCGAATCCATACAACCGGTCGCGATTCGCCTCGAGCTGTTCGACCGGCTTGCCTGCGAATTCGGCGGCCGTGAGGACCCCGACGTCGTGTTCTTTTCCGGCCCGGAAAACGGGATCCATCCGCGTGCGCCACTCGCGGTCGCGGAGAATGTGGTGGTCCAAGATCAGCGTGCGCACATTCGTGGTTCGCAAGATCCGAAGCAGATGGGACAGGGACCGTTTCGTATGCTCTGCGGGATAATGGTCCGGCATGTGGGTCATCGGACCGTCCACGTAGAGGACGGTAGGCTGCGCGTCGATCAGGAAGGAAAGGTGCTCCTTCAATGGAGGGCCGAGTACGTCCGCGGTGTGGACGAACACTTCGTTCCCCTGAGCGATTCGCGTCATGACGACATAACCGAGTTCATCATTGTAACCATGCGGCAGAGCCGGCGAAAACAGAAGTTCCGTTCCACCGAAATCCATCTGATTTCCATCGGCGACTTGGATTTCCTTCGGATACTTCTTCAGCGCCCGGACGAACGCGCCCGCGCGCTCCCGCTGACTCCGATTGATGTGGAACTTCCCGTCCTTCAGGAACGCGAGCTTGCCGCGGAAGATGGACGGCGCATCCGGGTTGTGGTGATCGTAGTGGTAATGAGAGACCGTCAGGACATTCGCGCTTTTCGCGGCACTTCGGATCCGTTGCCACAGCTCCTTCTGGCGGCCCTTCTCCGTTGGATGCGGACGAAGGTCGTACCGGTAGGGACCGAGGCGCACGCTCGGGTCGATGAGGACGGTCACGTCCGGCGTCTCGACGAGTGTCGCCATCGACCGCGCCCCGAGGCTGTCGGCGGCTAGCGGCGTGATTTTCATCGGAACACCGCTTCGCCCCATACCTGTCGCTTGACCTTGTGGAATCCGAGCGTCGGGAACAGGGATAGGGAGGCCACGTTGTCCACGTACGCGTGGAGAGTCGGACGTTTCCCGAGTCCTTGGAGTTCTCGCACGACCGCGGCCACGACGGATCGGGCGAGCCCTTTTCGCCGGTATCCCTCGAGGACGTGGACGATGCCAATGACCCCGACCCGGTCGGTGATCGTGTGGGTCAGCGCCCATGCGATCGGCTCACCGCCCTCATAGATCGCCGCGGTGGGTCCGCCTTCGATCCGACGTCGGACGTACGCTTCCGCGGGCCAATCCGGCTCCCAGAGTTTCGCGATCCGCCCTGCCCAATCCGGGTGGAGCGGACGAACTCGATCGTCCGGATGGTTGACGAAGTCTTGCGGGAGGAGTTCGAAGAGCCACGCGGAGAGAGGACGAAACTCTTCCGCCCGGGGCTCGAGGACCGCGAGTGGGAACTCGTCCGTCAGGTGCAGGATCGTGAATCCGCGGGGAACAGCCTCCCCGAGACGGCCCGCCGCGTCCGCGTCGCGGGCCGCGATGGCGATGAAATTTGCACCTCGGGAGCTGCGGGCCCGGTGGACGGCCATGACCCCGCGAGGTGGTTCGCCTTCCGCGTACACCTCGTAGCCCGCCTGCTCGAACACCCGGTCCCACACGATTGCGTTCCCGATCGCATCCTCCTCGAGGAACGCGCGGATGCTCTCCCGATTCGTGGCGTGCAGTGGCGTGGGCCTGCGATGTCGGAAGCGGGGAAAAGCCTTACTTCACGGCGATGGAGCGGATCTCATCCGCTATCATGCGGGCGGCCGACGCCGGGTCCTTCGCTTCGTAGATCGTGCGCCCGACGATCACTGCGTCCGCCCCCGCCGCGATCGCATCGGAAGCCTTTCCTCCCTGGGCCCCCACCCCCGGTGCCAGGATGAGACGGTCGCCGACGATTCCCCGGAGCGACCGGATCCGGTCAGGTCGGGTCGCAGGCGCGATGATGCCTGCCGCCCCGGCTCGGACCGCGATGCGTGCGAACTCCTCCGAGAACTTCGATGTGAACTCTTGGCCTCCGGGATGGCTGAGTTCCGTGACGACGAAGACATCAGCCGAGCCTGCCGCATCGACGCATGCGCGGACGGAATCCTCTCCCGCGAAGGCATGACAGATGACGCCGGACGCTCTCGCTCGGACCGCCTGCTCGACGATGAGCCGGCTCGTGTTCGGGATGTCCGCTATCTTGAAGTCACACAGGACGTAGCCAAGGTCCGCCAACTCGCGCACGATGCTGATGCCCGCCGAGAGGACGAGCGGCCAGTTCACCTTGATTCCATCGACGTGGCCTTGAACCGCCTGCGCGACGGACCGCGCCCTTTTGAGGTCCGGGACGTCCAGGGCCAGGAGCAGGCGATGGCGGAGTCGCATCGCCGTCCCGAAGAGGACCGCGGGGAAAAAGGTTCCCTCGGTTCGACTTTCTTGGCGGACGTTTTAAGTAACCCGGAGGGAATCGAGCCGTGCCCTCCATGCCCGAGATGCAGCGGATTAAGACGAAGGTCTGTTTGGTCGGCGAGGCGGCGGTCGGCAAGACGTCCCTCATCCGCCGGTTCGTCCAGGACGACTTCGACGACCGCTACATCACGACGCTCGGAGCGAAGGTGTCGAAGCGCGAGATCGTCTTCGACATGCCGGACCGCAAGCGGATCCAGATGGACATCACGATCTGGGACATCATGGGCGAGAAAGGATTCCGAGACCTCCTGAAGGAGGCGTTCTTCCACGGGGCCAAGGGCGTGCTCGCGGTCGCCGACCTCACGCGCTATTCGACGTTGAAGGAGCTCGACGACTGGGTCCAGGGCGTCTTCAAGGTCGTCGGCGAGATCCCGGTCGTGTACGCGATCAACAAGATCGACCTGAAGGACGAGGTCATGATCCTGTACGGCGACAAGGAGATCGGGGAGGCCACGCGGGCCTTCGAAGCGCCGTTCTTCTACACCTCCGCGAAGACGGGGGAGAACGTGGAGCTCCTGTTCCAGCGACTCGGGACGATGGTCCTCAAGCGAGAGGGCCTCTCCGTCGCGAGCTGACGCCCGCCGGCGAGAACGAGGCGAGAAGCGTTAAGTAGCCGCCGCCGGAGTGCGGAGGCGCCACGGAGCGGGGACATCGCTTGGCGATGAAACGTCTCAAGTCGAAGATTTGCCTCGTCGGCGAGAAGGCCGTCGGCAAGACCTCCCTCGTCCGGCGGTTTGTCATGAACATGTTCGACGAGCAGTACGTCACGACGATCGGGACACGGGTGTCGAAGAAGGAGGTCCACATCTCGATGCCGGACCTGGCCCAGAGCGTTCAGGTGGACCTGATGATCTGGGACATCATGGGCGAGAAAGGGTTCCACGAGCTCCTCAAGGACGCGTACTTCTACGGCGCGAATGGCATCCTCGCGGTCGCCGACCTCACGCGCCGCCGGACCTTGGACGACCTCGACGACTGGATCGACAGCGTAGAGCAGGTCGTCGGCAAGGTCCCGATCCTCATCGCCGTGAACAAGGCGGACCTGGCCTCGAACGCCCGATTCCGGGAACGGGACGTGGCGGAGTTCGCGAAGGCCTACGGTGCCGAGTTCTTTCTCACGTCCGCGAAGACCGGGGACCAAGTCGAAACGGCGTTCGCCCGACTCGGCGCGCTCGTCGTCGAGCACCAACTCCACGCGACGTAGACATGGGTCGAATCGAGCGTGTGAGTAACCTCTTGCACACCATGTGTTTTCGATATCATTAAGTATTGACTCGGTCATCGCCGCGGTCCCTGATCCTTCGCCTGCGATGCGGGTAGAAAGGAGGGGTCCTGGGCCGGGAGCAGGGGACAATGGGGCGGGATGGCCATGTTCGCGACGAGGCCCACCCGAGCGTACCGTTTCGGTGCGATCGGTCTATGCGCGTTACTGGCAGTCAACCTCCTCCTCGCGTTCCTAGCGCCGCCGGTCCGCGGCGATCTGCCGACGCAGACGGAAAACGGCGACGCCTCTCGGACCGTCACATGGACGATGGGCACGAGCGCCGGGCTCGACCTGCAAGGCGTGGACCTCGAAAGTGGCAATGCGACGCTCCCCTGGAAAGCCCAGAATCTCTCGTGGGACCGACCCGGCCAGTTCGCCGCGAACGGCAGTTTCGACTCCAGCTTGGCCGCGGATCCGGCGGGCATCTCGTTGCGGGCCGATTCCACGAACCACGTGGTCGACGGGGACTTCGTCTCCGGCACACCCTGGACCTTTGAGACGAGCGCGTCCGGGAACGTGACGGCGGCCTGGAACACCACGGCGACCAATGCCGTGTTCCGGCACAACTCGCCGAAGACGGAGGCGCAATGGGACAGCCTGGACGCGAATCCGGGGACCTGGGCGGGCGTCAATGGGATCCCGTGGACGAACACGACCGGGCCGCACGAGGGAACGGGCATGCTCGGACTCAACTTCACGCTGGGACCCGGTCCCGGAGCATGGGCCGGAGTGCAGCACCAGACGGTGGTGAACTGGTCCGGTTCCGATCGCATGGTGATCTGGGTCCTGCCGATGAATCCCAGCCTCCCGCTGACGTTCAACATCACGGCGACGGTCGGAACGTCGCTCCGAGGCTCCACTGCACGCGCTCTCGTCCCCGGGTGGCAGGAAATCGCGGTCGATCTGCGCGAACTCGGACCGGTGAGGGGGAGCCTCATATCGCTCACGGTGAGGGTCATGGGCCAGAACATCCCTTCGGGAACCGTGTACTTCGACGACCTGCGAACCGGGAATGCAAAGCAATTCGACGAGACCGCTCGAGTCCGTCAAACGGTCGTCAAAACGAACGCCACCACTCCCGCGATGGGTAGTGCCGTCCTTCGGGTGAACTGGTCCACGCCAAGCGCGACCGGGGTCGTCCGTGTGGACGGGGTCGTGGACGTCAACGGCCCATCGGGTTCCGCGGTACAGACGTTTCCGATGTCGTCGGGAATGACCTGGCGGACGTCCCTCCTGGATTTCTCTGCGACGACCGCGCCGCCGGGTTTCTACAGCGTGAGTGTCGGGATCCGCGTCATCATGGACAACACGAGCAGTTCGTCCGTCGAGGTCCGCGCGGACGATGTATCCCTCCTCTTCCCGAATCGACACAACGGGACGTATCTCTCCGGCGCCATCGCGATGGGTGCTGCGTCCGAATTCCTCCGGGTGACGTGGGCCTTCGACGCGTCCGGCCCTGCTACGTTGCGGGCCGCCCTCCGCACCGGGAACGACTCGAGTCCTGGGAGCCCCACATGGAGTCCGTGGCAGGTCTGGGCCACGACGGGATCCCAACCGGCCGGACTGCCGCCCGCTGCGTTCTTCCAAGTTCGTGTGGACCTGATGACGGTCAACGCGAGCGTCTCTCCCGTCCTCCGCGGCATGGCGCTGGAGGCTCGACATCATTCGGCCGGCGGATCCGTGACCTCCGCCGCGTTCAATATTCCCACGGCGGAGGCGGGCACCTTTCTCCATTGGCGGAAGCTGCAGGTGAGGTCCCGGATACCGGTGGGCACGGCCCTTTCGTTCGAGATCGGAGACGGAACATACTGGAAGCCCGTCGCCGCGGACGGGAACGTGTCGGACTCCAACTCGACGACGATATCATGGCGTGCCACCCTATCGACCGCGGACGGACTCGTGACGCCGACCCTCGAGCGCGTCGATCTCGTGTACGAATACCTGGGTCCGATCGTCCGCGTCGAATTGCGATGGCTCGGTTGGCCGGCGCGGATTGTGCTGCCCTCCGGTGGCGTCGTGAAGTTCACCGCGTTGGCGCTCGACGCCGGATCTCATCTCGTGTCCAAAGAACCCAGCCGTTTCGATTGGAACACGAACGACACGCGAGGACAGATCGGGATCGACGGAACCTACAAGGCGGGCGAGCCGGGCGACCACATCGTGAATGTCAGGTTCCTCGGGACGAGCCGCTCGGCCGTCGTGTCCGTTCACGTGCTCGCCTCGGCGACTTGGATTGATGTGCTGATCGGGTACGCTCCGTATTGGCTGGCGATCCTCACGCTCGGTGCCGTCGGCTACTCCGGCTACCGGTTCGGCATTCGACGGACGTCGGTCGTTGACGACGTTTTCCTGATTTCGAAGGACGGTCGGCTCCTGATGCACAACACGCGGCGCATGCGGGCGGACCGGGATGAGGACATTCTGTCCGGCATGCTCACCGCCATCCTCGCGTTCCTGAAGGACTCAGATCCGGAGGAGAATGGGGAGCTCACGCGATTCGAGATCGGAGGGAAGACCACGATGCTGGAGCGGGGCCCTCACGCGTATCTGGTCGCCGTCTATTCGGGTCGGGTCCCGCGCCGGGCGGGAAAGAACCTCAAACGCTTCATGACGAGCCTCGAAGCGAATTTCGGGGACGTCTTTGCGAAGTGGTCCGGCGATCGGGAGGACCTCCAGGACCTCAAGGCGTTCACCGGGCGCTTCGTGTCCCGGTTCCGGTTCCGGCCTCCGCGCCGGATCAACGGGCGAGCGGCCTGATCACCGCGGGAAGAAAATCCGGTAGGCAATCACTCCGAACCCAAAGAGCGTGAAACCGGTCGAAATCGCCCAGAGCCATCTCAACAACCGCGCGCGGTTCGTCGGGTTGTCCCAGCGGGCGGCGAGACGGCCGATCATGTCGATTTGAACCGTTTCAAGCGCATGAAGTTGTCACGTTCCATCTCTTCGAGGCGTTGCCGGATGAACGCCTCGGTGGCCTTGAGCTCCGGGATCACGCGGTACTCCAGCGCGTTCACACGCCGCTTCACCTTCTCGATCTCCTCGATGAGACGACGCATCGTCGTTTCGATTTCCGCCGCCGTGATCACGTCCTCGACGAGGTTCTCGTATGCTTCGGCAGCTTCATCGATGCGAGGACTGGTCCCGATGATCCCGTACCCTCGTTCGTCGATCCGCTTTCGGACCGCCTTCGCGTTGATCTTCGGGACGATGATGCCCATTACGTTCTTTGTCTTCAGCTCGAGCGACGGAGCCTCGGTGAGGGCGAATGCGGCTGACTTGACCCCGATGGACCCTTCGATCGCGCGCGCGATCGCGATCCGCGCCTCCGCGACCTTGTATTTTTCGACCAGATTCGATCGGACGGCTTTCGCCCGTTCAAGGACGCGGAAGAACTCGACGATCAACGCGTCCTGTTTCAGTTTCAGGAGCTTGTGTCCTCGTTCTGCGGTCCGACGGGTGCGCCGCAACTGGAGGAGGACCGACCGGGTGGGTTTGTATTGGACCAGGACCATCTACGCGGGCACCTTCCGTTCTGTTCCCGGGGGCGCGGGACGGTGGGCCGGGTGGTACTTCTCCAGCGTCTTGCGATCGACCTTCGTGAGCCACGCCTCGTCGAGCGTGGCGAGGAGCTTCCATCCGATCTCGAGCGTCTGCTCGATCGTCCGGTCTTCCTCGGAGCCCTGTCGAATGAACTCCTGCTCGAACCGGTCCGCGAACTCGAGCATCTTGCGGTCGCGGTCCGAGAGCGCTTCCTTCCCGACGATGGCGACGAGGCCGCGGACGTCCTTTCCTTCCGCGTACGCGGCATAGAGCTGGTCCGCGACCTGCTTGTGGTCCTCGCGGGTCCTGTCCTTGCCGATCCCGGCGTCCATCAGCCGCGACAGGGACGGAAGCGGGTCCACCGGCGGGTAGATCCCCTTGCGGTGCAGGTCGCGGGCGATCGCGATCTGGCCTTCCGTGATGTACCCGGTCAGGTCCGCGATCGGGTGGGTCCAATCGTCGTCCGGGATCGACATGATCGGGATTTGCGTGATGCTGCCCTTCCTTCCATGGATGCGACCGGCGCGCTCGTACATCGTTGCCAAGTCCGTGTATGTATAGCCCGGATACCCGCGACGCCCAGGCACTTCCTCCCTTGCCGCCCCGATCTGTCGCAAGGCCTCGGCGTAGTTCGTCATGTCCGTGAGGATGACGAGGATGTGCATCCCGACCTCGTAGGCGAGATACTCGGCCGCCGTGAGGGCCATCCGCGGGGTGATGAGGCGCTCCACGGCCGGGTCGTCCGCGAGGTTCAGGAAGAGGACCGCCCGTCGGAGGGCACCGGTCCTCTCGAAGTCGTCCATGAACACCCGAGCCTCTTCATGGGTGATGGAAGACCGGCGCCCGAGAACAAGGGGAGCTTCTGGCCACGGACGAGCGTGTTCAGCCCGTCAATCGTGGAGATCCCTGTCTGGATGAACTCGGCCGGATGCTCCCGCGAATAGGGGTTGATCGCGGATCCCGTGATCTCGACCCGTTTCTCTGGCACGATCGGAGGGCCGCCGTCGATGGGCTCGCCGGCCCCGCTCAGGATTCGGCCGAGCATGTCGCGGGACACGTTCAGTTTGATCGTCTCTCCGAGGAACTTCACTGTCGACTGTCGATCGATGCCCGCGGTCCCTTCGAACACCTGGACGACGACGATGTCCTTCGACGAATCGAGGACCTGCCCGCGCTTGCGCGTGCCGTCCGGGAGACCGACCTCGACCAGCTCACCGTACCCGACCCACTCCGTCTTCTCGACGAAGATGAGCGGTCCCGCGATCTCCGTAATCGTCCGGTATTCCGTCGGCATCTCAGGTCGCTCCCAGCCGCTTGAATTCCTCGTCCATCTGGGTGAGCGTGTTCGTGAGCTCCTTGTCGAACTCCGACTCGTACTTCACGCGTGTGAGCAGTTCGCGGGATTTCAGCGACGCAACGTCTTTCGTCGGGACGTCGAGTTTCACCGCCTTCTGTCCGAGGTCGGAATACTTCTTGATCGCGCTGATTAGTTTGAACTGCCGTTCCGGCGGGCAGAACGTGTCCACGGCATGGTAGGCGTTCTGTTGGAGGAAAATCTCCCGGATCATCCGCGCGACCTCCAGGGTGAGCTGCTGGTCCGGTGGTAACGCGTCCGCTCCGACGAGTCGGACGATCTCCTCGAGTTCGGCCTCCTCCTGGAGGGTCCGCTGAGTCCATGATCGGAGTCGGGGCCACTCCTCGTTCACGTTCTTCCGGAACCAGTCCTCCAGGATCTGTGTGTACAAGCTGTACGACTGAAGCCAGTTGATGGCGGGGAAGTGACGTCGCGCCCGCAAGGCCGTGTCCAAGGCCCAGAACACCTTCACGATGCGGAGGGTTCCTTGTGTCACCGGCTCCGAGAAGTCCCCGCCGCTCGGGGAGACGGCACCGACGACGCTGACGGAGCCCTCGAGGCCGCTGAGGGTCTTCGCCCTTCCGGCCCGTTCGTAGAATTCGCTCAGCCTCGCGGAAAGGTAGGCCGGAAAGCCTTCCTCGCCCGGCATCTCTTCGAGGCGACTCGAAATCTCTCGCATCGCCTCCGCCCAGCGTGACGTCGAGTCCGCCATCAGCGCCACGTTGTACCCCATGTCCCGGTAGTACTCCGCGAGCGTCATGCCCGTGTATACGGAGGCTTCTCGCGCGGCGACAGGCATGTTGCTCGTGTTCGCAATCAGGGACATGCGCTCCATCAGGGGCGCTCCGGTGTACGGATCGATCAGCTTGGGGAATGTGGACAGGACTTCCGTCATCTCGTTCCCTCGCTCCCCGCAACCGATGTAGATGACGACCTGCGCGTCACACCATTTCGAAAGCTGTTGTTCGGTCACAGTATTGTGGAGGAATGTGGGCAGATTGCCCCCGAGGAAATTGTGTGATCCTGGGACAGTCAGATCGTAAACTAGGGAGGCTCCAGGATGATAGGAGGCCTCCACGATCCGGTCGGAAGCCAACCCTTCAGTAACGTCGGGGATTGCGATCGAGTCTCCAGGCCTAAGCAGGATCGCGGGAACCTCTTCGATACGATCTCTGACTCGGAAGAGTTTGTGGACCGGGGTGACGCTTAGGTGCCTGCGATTCTTGGTCCGGATTGAGACCAATCCCTCGGTTAGGCCGCGGTAGAGGTGGGTCGCCATCCGCGTGGTCACTCGTTGGCCCTCGAGCGAAAAGACCTCGATCGGCTCCGAAAGGTGAATCGTAGTTTCGTTCGGGTTCCGCGTCATGGTGCCTTTCGCCTTCGTGAAAAGGTCTTTGATGCGATGTCGGCCTCCCTCCACCGTGTGCACGAATGTGTCGCCGGTGACGCATTTTCCGGTCCCGAAGCCTCCCGGAATTGCCGCGGTCCCACCCTTCGCGATCGGGAAGAGGAAATCAAGGACGCGTTGGCCTGTGACCAGGGGGATCGTCGGCATGAGCCGCTCTCGGACCGGACGGGCTTTCCGGACGGGCCACGTCTGGACGAGCTTCACCTGCTCTCCGTTGTCCAACTGGACGACAACCTCGTCGACCTTGAACGTCCCCTCCTTAAGTTGGGCGACCTTCCCGCCGCGGAAGTTCGGCGGGACCATGATCCGATGCTCGACGTTCTTCGCTTCCTGCACGGTCCCCACGACCTCTCCCGGGGCGACCGCCTGGCACTGTTTCACCCTCGGATTGAACCTCCACGATTTCTCCCTCGTCAGGCCGGGAGACTTCACGCCCCGGAGAATGAAGTCGCCCATCACCTTCTGGAGGATCGGCAGCGGGCGCTGGACCCCGTCATAAATGCTACCGAGGAGTCCCGGGCCCAGTTCGACGACGAGAGGTGCGCCGGTGTCCAGGACCGCTTCGCCCGGCTTCACGCCGCTCGTGTCCTCGTACACCTGGATGACCGTCTTGTCGCCCATGATCTGGATGACCTCTCCGAGGAGCTGCTCCTCTCCCACGAACTGGACGTCGTACATCCGCGGGCGGAGCCCCGTCGCCGTGACGACGGGTCCCGCGACCCGGAAGATCTCGCCGGTCCCTTTCCCCGCGACGCGCTTCTCCCTCTGCTTCACCGCCATGTTCCGTGCTCCGTGCTCGAATCACTTGTACAGGTCGACGCCGATCGCCCGCTTGATTTTCTCCCGCAGGTCCTCTTCCTCCCGTTTCCCGACCGCGATGACCACGGGTCGCGGGGTGGTCTCGAGTCGGTGTCGCAAGCTGTGGCTTAGGGCGCCCATGTCGTCCGCGCTGAGGATCAGGATCCCGACGTTCGCGTCCTCCAGGACTTTCGCGACCTGCGCTTCCAACTGGTCTCGGGCCACGCTGAAGGTCTTGCGGACCCCGGCGAGCTTGAATCCCTGGACGAATTCGTCCCGGCCGACGGCGGCGAGTTCCATCTCAGATCACCAGGAGTTCTCGGATGACTTCCGAGGACAATCCGCTCTCCTTCCCCCGGGCGATGATCCGCAGGTTCTGGACCTCGCGGTCCTTCCGCACAATGTAATCGAGGATGACGAGGACGGAGAGCGGGTACACGTGGGCGTACCGACCCGCCTCCAAGAGATGGAGTTTCTCAACCGATCGGACCAACTGCCCCACGCCGAGGGCCTGGAGGTCTTTGAGCCGGGTGGAAAGGTCCTCCGTGAGCGCGTAGTCGCGGAGCCGGGCCGCGAGGCCGTTCACGTCCAACGACACCATCTCGACGAGCTCCGCCTTCAGAATCTCGAGGCCTCCTCCGACGAAGGCGTCGTAGGACACGGTGGCCTTCGAGGCCCACAGCCGCAGAAGGGTTTTCAGATTCACGATATCGATCTCGCGGCGGATGAATTCCCGCATGAGCCGGGTGCCCTCCGTCCGCTCGGGGACGACGGCGAGGAGGTTCTCGTAATACAGTTTCGTGACGAGGTCTTCCCACTCGTTCCACCGCTGGACCTCGGACGGCTTCTTGCCAAGTGCTTGCAAGGCCTGAGCATGGATCGTCCCATCGAGCTTGTCGAACACCTCGTCCAGGGTAGGCAGGTCGATGAGGCCCTGGAGGAAGGATTCCCGCATGCTCCCCGCGGCGACGATGTCTTCCAAGATCTCCGCGGAGGATGCGCCGAAGACCTTGCCGCGGACGATCGTCTTCACATTCTGCACGTCGAACCGGTCCAGGTACCAACCGATCATCTGTCGTAGCTCGCCCTCGGAGAACTCGATGATCTGCGTGTACACGGCCGCGAGGTTCCGACTCGTCGCGAGCTCGATCAGGTCGACTCCGGACGCCTTCGTTGCGAGCGCCAGGATCTCCGCCTTGTAGGCCCCTTCGCTCAGGACGCGGGCGATCTGTGGGATTTCCATCTGGAGCATCCGTTCGTATACGTCCGGCAAGAGGAGCGCCGCCTTCTTCGCCCGGACGCGCGCGGTGACGTACGGATAGTTCCCGCTCTCTATCGGGATCCAGCGAGTCACGCGCCGCCAGTATCGAGCGAATTCGGACGAGAGCGTGGACGTCACTGGGGCGGCCATAAGACCTCCGCGACCTCCTTGATTGAGTCCCGCCAGATATCCGCGAGGATGGTCTCGAACCGAAGGTCGATCCGGCGGGTTCCGTCCGCGCTATCGATCACGACTCCCCCGACGCAGTCGATCGTCCCGGCGAAACTCTTGCCCACGATCGATCGCACCCCATCCGCGTCGTGCGCGTTGCAGTATACCTTCCCGTTCCGCCACTCCTCTTCGTGCGCCCGAAGGAGGGACTGGACCAGGCCCTCGCTCTCAGCGAGGTGGGACAGCTTGTCCAGGACCGCGGCGTAGACCTGATCGAGGAGTTCCTTCTGCGCGTACAGGACGATCTTCTTACTCTCCAGTTCCGCACGGGCCAGGGCCTGGATCCGCGCTCGCTCCGCGGCGCCCTTCGCCTCCTGCTCCCGTTGCGCGAGCAGCTTCGCTCCTTCGGCACGCGCGTCCTGGAGAATCCGCTCTCGCTCTGCGGCGGTCGCGCGGCGGATCTCCTCGGCCTCCGAGCGTCCTCGAGAGAGGACGTCCTCGATCACCGTTTCGAGGCCCATGTCGATCGCGTCAGGGACCCGCCACTTTGGAGAGCAGTTGGAGTCCGAGCACGAGGCCGAAGACGACGATCGTCTCGGGGAGGGCCATGAGGACCAAGCCCCGCCCGAACAGCTCGGGCTTTTCGGCCATCGCCCCTACGGTCGCGCCACCGACGACCTTTTGGGCCCATGCGGTCGCAATTCCTGTCCCTGCTATGCTCAATGCTGCGGCCATCGCAGCCAGTGGGTCTGCCATGTCTCTATACCTCCTGCGTCCCTCGCGCACCGAAGGGACGGAACGGAGTCCCGTTGCCCTTGTAAAATTTGAGGAAGGCCTCCACGTAGTTCAGACGCAGGGCCTGAATCCCGGCAGAAATCCAGCCGAGGAAGAAGACGAGCACTTGGGCCAAAACGAGGAAGACAATCCCCACGATGATGAGGGCGATCTGGCCGGAAAGGACGAAACCCTCCAGGATCGCGGCGTTGAAGGCGGCCGCGATAGCGGCCTTCCCGATTCCGATTCCGGCGAGCCGCGCGTACGACATGACGTTCGCGAGGAGGCTCGCGATCTCAATCGGAGCGATGATGGACTCGGTCAGGCCGAGGAAGGCCCCGAAGATCAAGATCAGCGATGCAAGAGGGATCTTCAATCCGACGAAGGCGCTGAGCTCGGACTGGATCGCGCGAGGGAACCAACCAAGAGGTGTGTCCCAGACCCAGAGGGCGATCCTATTCGGACTCGGACGGATGGCCAGGGAGAAAGTGAGTAGCGTGAACAACCCGAACAGGCAGGCGAGCCAACCGAGCTTGGCGAGGGCATACTTCTTGTTGTGCCTCATTTCGTTCACGAAGCCGAAGACATACCCAAATCCTAGGTGAAACGCTGCAAAGAGGATGGACAGGTAGATCATGTCGCCGATCCCGAACGCCTTGTGGATGACGGCCTGCATCGGGACGAAGATGCCGAACCGTTCCCAACTCAACTCCTCAAGATGGCCCGGCGCGGGATGGAAAGGCAAACCGAAAGCTTCGCCGAACACGAGGAGGCCCAGCAAGACGGACCAGAGTCCCCCGACCGCCGTCACAAAGAAGAGGCGGAACCAGATGGACGTGGGTTTCAGCTTGGCGATGGCGAAGGCCCCAAGAGCCATGAACAGCGCGCCGTACCCGACGTCGCCGACCATGAAACCGAAAAAGAAGGGAGCCGCGATGAAGAGGAACAGCGTGGGATCCAGCTCGCGGTAGCTCGGCGTCGAATAGAGATGGATCAGGAACTCGAAGGGTTTCGCAGGTTTGGGGTTTCGGAGGAGGACCGGGGGGTCCGGTTCTTCATGTTCGGCTTGCGAGTGTTCGGATTCGACGTACATGCCCTCCGCTTCCAACGGGAAAGCAATGGCGTGGAATCGCTTTTCGGGCACCCAGCCGTCGATCACGAACGTGTGATCGCTCACTGCGAACCGCAGGGGGGCCTCCGCCTTGTCGACCTCGACCTCGAGCAGCTCCTCCGCGGCGACCACGAAAGCGGCGTATTTCTCGCGCAATGTCTCCAGGCGACCGCGAAACTCTTCGAGCCGTGTCCTCCACTTCTCGCGGTCGGCGAGGGCGGCATCGAGCAGTTCTTTGGGATCCGCTTCGCCCGCCGGGATGTCGATTTGGGCGAAGCCGAATTGGCCGAGCACGTGTAGGAGGCGGTCCAGGGAGTCTTTCGTCGTGAAGACCGCGACGATCCCAGATGCCTGAAAGATTTCCGCGGGAATATCGCCCAGGTCGACCTCGGAGATCTCCCTCGCGACTCGACCCACGACCACCGCAACCGTCTCGTACCCTCGGTACGCACTGAGAGGCAAACCGAGTGCAGCGAATGGCTCCAGTTCTTCGATTCGGCGGTCCAAGTCGCCGAGCAGGGACTCCGCTTTCTTCCGGGCCGCGTCCTCGTCCGTGATGCCGAGTTCGAGGGAGAGGATCCTTTCCCGGAGCTGATCGAGGCGGACGGCTTCGATCTCCTTCGGAGGCGCTTTCACTGCCAGAATGTTCGCGATCGATCGGAGCTTCAAGAGGCTATCCGACAGTTCGGCTGCGGGTGGCAGCGGCTTTCCGATCCCGAACGTGTCGTCCTCGCCTTCGTGATCGACTAGATGTATCAACTTCATGTCGTGCAGGGTGCCGATGACAGACTCGAGCTTCTCCCGCGGTCCGACAATCAGGGCGCGCGCCATCCGTTCGGGGCTAAGCACGCAGGGCACCTCGAAAACGAGTGAGGACGAGTTCAACGGCCTTGTCGACGTTCGCCTTGCCGCGAGCCGAGATTCGAGCCGCCTCCTCGCGGGCCACGGCGAGCATCTTGTCGCGTTCGGATGCGACGCCGGCCTCCGCGGCGGCCAAGATGTCGCGGTAGCGAGCCTCCGCTTGCTCGCGGAACGTCTCCACCAAATCGAGCGCGGCCCGGCGCGCCTCGCGCAAGGTCAACTCCCGCTCCCGTTCCGCGGCCTCCTTCGTTGTCCGATTTTGAGCTTCCGCTTCCTTGATTCTCAGGAGCGTTTCCGCTTTGCTCATATGGGAACGGTGCGGGAGAACTGGGCTTCTTTTAAAAGGTTTTCGTACGGTCGCCGCGCCATAGATCTGTAGGATGGTCAGAGACGCGATTCATTTTCATCTGGATTCTTTTATAGATACCAGAATATGCAACTCGATGCGCGTTTGTGAGGCCCGTGCGATAAGTCCATTTCAGCTGATTTCTAAGGAGGAAATGCACAACTGCACAACGTATAAATAGGAAACGTTCATTTTCGCGCTTGTCCGGCAATCTCCAGATGGGAGCGGCAGCCAGAAGGTCGTGGGATGAGAAGCTTCGCGCTCATCATGGTGGCGTGTTTATTCGTCGTCGCTGCCTCCCCATCTTTCGTCACGCGGGTCTCCGCGCAGACGGTTGCTCCGCCCACGTACAGCTTCACGGTGATCGGTGAGACGGTCGGGAACAAGCAGCAATTTGCGCGGAACCTAATCCTGGTTACCGAGGTCCCGATTCAACTGATCGTGACGTTCCACAACAACGACACGATGCAGCATTCCTTCACAATCGCCGACGTGAACGGCACGATCAAGATCAACACGGGACTCGTGAGCCCGGGACTGAATGTGACGTTGAACTTCACGGTCGTGTCGATAACCCTCATTGCCTACAACGGGACCCAGTTCCGACCGGAACCCGCCGCGGGCGGCGGCATCGTGTTCTACTGTATCCCGCACCGCGGGACGGGCATGGTAGGCAGCATCGCCTTGGCGGGTGCTCTGACCACCGGTACGCCCCCGGAAAAGGGGATCCTGTTGCGGGCCTACTGGATCGGGATCATCGGCATCGCGGCGACGCTCCTCTGGACGATCATCAGCTACTTCTTGATCAAGTCCTCGAGTCGACACTTCAGGGACCATCGCGAACACGTCCGAAGGGGATTGCCATGACCGAGATCATCCGGACCGACGCACCGCGGCGGAGTGCGATCGCCTCCCTCGCCCTCGGAGGCCTCGTGGTCGGCGTGGTGTGGTTCAGCATCCTGTCGGTCATCATTGCGCTGCAGGTGCTGTCCGGATTCGAGGACGGCCAGGCGGACACCTACATGGCCGTCTTTCTCGGCATGGTCTTCCTCCTCCTGACGGTCGCCCTGGACATCTATCGCAAAGAGTTCATGCCGGACGAGTTGATTCATAAGATTCGACGCCCGAAGATCGTCTTGACCCGGGCGTTCCGATGAGGCACCTGCGATGAGCTGGGAGAAAGAAGAGAAGGAAAAGGGGATGACCCGACGAGAGTGGGTCCAGCTCGGCGTCGGAGCCGCGACCGTCGCCTCCCTCGCCGGCCTCGGCGGCCTCGTGGCGGGCCAGATCCTGCCTCCTCCGTACAAGATGACCGGCGAAGTCCGGGACACGATTCAATATACGAAGTTCCCGACGCCGCAATGGTGGAACACGAAGGCGGGAACGCCCGTCAAGGTGTCGGACTTCCAGCAGTGGCAAGGGGCCACGGGCGTGTGGCGAGGCCTGTTCCAGGATACGACGTACGTTCCAGGGACCGGCTACCCCTGCATGATCATACGCATCAAGCGCGAGAGCCAGTTCTTCACGGAGCCGCCGGCCGACCAGGTGCCGGATGACTTCAAGAGGTTGCAGGCGAGCGACCCAGCGTTCAAGCTGTATTTCGACGATCCCGCGCTCGACGCGGCGAACGGCGGGACCCGGATCGTGGTCCTGTTCGACCGTTGCGTGCATCTGTGCTGCTACCCCGGCTGGCACGTCGTCAACAACCCCCCGCCGGGGAGGGACTACAGCGCCTATGGCGCATCCCCACCGACCTACGTCCAGTTTCAAGAGGACCCGGTGTACTGCGTCTGCCACGGATCCCAATACGATCCGATGCTCCTCGTCGTGAACGTCCATCCGAGCGGGGCGTCCTACGTCGGAGCGGAACGGGTCCATGGGCCGGCCCCTCGCGCCCTCGCGGTGGTCCCGGTGAAGGCGCAAGGGTCGACCCTCGTCGGAGGAGCGCCCCTGGCCCCGGACGGGACCAAGGACTTCGGCTGGTTCGTCTACTGTTGAGGTGAAGCCACGTCGACCACGGGGGACATCCGGAAGGATACGGGGCGCACGATCTTCGGCTGGATCAAGTCCCGCTTCCCGACGGTGCCCTATGCGGACCTCACGCGGGTCGTCGTCGAGACGGACCAGCGACAGCTGCCGCGGAGCCATGCCGAGAAATACGAACTCAAGACGATCTGGTACTGGTATCCGCTCTACTGCCTCGGCGGCATCTCGTTCGTCGCGTTCATCGTCCTCACGATCACGGGCATCTTGCTCGGCTTCTTCTACGTCCCCGACGGCCGTCTCGAGATCAGCGCGTCGGGTGACCTGACGAACCCCGCCTGGCGTTCCATGCTCATCATCATGAACGACATCCCGTTCGGCTTCATCATCCGCGGGATGCACCACTGGGCCGCCCACATCATGATCGCGGCCGTCTTCCTCCACATGTGCCGCGTCTATTTCACGGGCGCCTACAAGAAGCCGCGGGAGCTGAACTGGCTCCTGGGCGTCGTCCTGCTCCTGCTCACTTTGGCCTTCGGCTATTCCGGATACCTGCTGCCCGCGAACAACCTGAGCGAAGGCGCCGCGAACATCGGGATCAACATGAGCCGGGCCTCACCCGTGATCGGGGACCAGCTCGCACGCCTCTTGTTCGGGGACATCAACACCCTGTCCGGCGTGTACATCCTGCGGTTCTATTGGTTGCACGTCTTCATCCTACCCCTGGTCGTGATCGGGCTCATGGTCCTGCACATGGGCCTCGTGTGGTTGCAAGGGGTCGCGGAGCCCCACTGAGGTGGACCATGGAAATCGAGCGAGTCAAGGAGAAAATCCTCGAAGGCCGGCCGGGATTCCCGCGGCAGTACGGGCCGCAACGGGCGGACCACCAGCCCGGCATCCCGCTGTTCCCGCAAGAGGCGACGCGGGACCTCGTCACGATCTTCCTGCTCACCGCTATCATGTTCTTCCTGTCCGCCTTCGTGACGCCGTTCCTCGGACCCGCTCGGAGTCCTCAGTTGTCGGAACTGATCGTCCCCGACTGGTACCTCCTGTTCTCGTGGGGCCTCCTCAAAGTTGCGGACATCTTCCCCCAGTTCACGCTGGGCGGAGGCACCCCGCTGAAGGCGGTCTTCAACGCGGCGTTCTGGGGGGACCTCCTGAGCGGCATTCCGATCATCGCTCTCCTCGTCCTCCCGTTCCTGGACCGCGGCCGGGAAACCCGGCCCGCGAAGGCGCCGATTCGATCCGCGGTGGGCGTCGCCGGGATCGCGTCGATCTTCACGTCTTCGCTGTACTCGATCCGCGAGGTCGTCGCCCAGCGGTGGGTGACGCCGAACGGAGCCGCGTTGATCCCGGACGGCACGATGAAGTGGTTCTTCATCATCCCACCCGTCCTCGTGGGTCTGACGACCTACATCGCTTTGCGCCGCCTCGCCTACCAGCCGATGCGGATCTGGCTCCTCCCCTATGTTGCGGGCCTGACCTTGGTGGTCGGCGCGCAGATCGCCTGGATCTTCCTCACGCCCGGCGGCCTCGGTGCGGAGGCAAAGCCCTGGATCGTCCCGATCGGGATCGCACTGTTCATCGTGTTCGCTCCGATGGTCGTGACGACCTTTGCCCTCATGCGTTGGCCTGAGTCCACCGCCCGGAAGGTCTCGACGTGGGCGGGCGCCCTCGGACTCATCGGTTTCCTCGCCTTCTACTTCGCCCTCCCGGTGGTCACGAAACCGGCCGCCCTCGGCTGGGTCCTGTCCGTCCTGTGGCCGAACATGAACACGCTCGTCTTCCTCCCGATCTTCGGTATCCTGACCGCGTGGATGGGCACCCGCCGGCCCTACAGCTCGTATGAATACCTGCTCAACGAGTGCTACCAGTGCGGGAAGTGCCACACGGTTTGCCCGGTCACGAAGGTCGAGGACGACGCCCTCGGCGGCCTGAACCTCGTCTACAACACGTTCAAGAAGCAGCACGACGGCGTCCCCCTCTGGACCTGCCTCGCCTGCGACGCCTGCAGCGCGGTGTGTCCGTTGGACATCCAGTACAGCGACTATATCCTCGAGGAGCGGGCGAAGGTCCACGCCAAGATGGCGGCCGACGGAGGCCAGAAGGAATGATGGACACGGAGTACGGCCCGGGCCGCACGATCCCCCATCCCGTCATGTTCCGGGTGCTCGACAGCGAGGCGGACGACCTCACGGTCCCCGAGATCAAGGTGGAGCACAAGTCCGAGTTCGCGTACTATCCGGGCTGCGTCGACTACTACGACGTCGAGATGCAGTTTTCTCACATGAACTACGGAGACACGAACCACGGGATCATCTTCGACTCGTCGGTCAAGCTGCTCCGGGCCGTCGGGGTCCAGCCGATGATCCTCGACCGGTCGTTCATGAAGTGCTGCGGGCACGACCAGTTGTGGCAGGGCAAGGTCGACGTCTTCGAGCGGATGCGGGACTACAACACGAAGATCATCAAGATGCTCGGCGTGAAGACGTTCATCACGTCGTGCGCCGAGGGCTACCGCACGTTCAAACTCGACTACAAGCTGGACGGAGTCCGCGTCGTGCACATCACCCAATTCCTGTACGAGCGCGGCCTCCGGATCCCGCCGCAGGCGGAGACCGCGAAGAAAATCCGGGTCGCGTTCCAGGATCCGTGCCGGTCTGGTCGGCAGATGCCGATCGAACCCGTCTTCGAGGAGCCGCGGGAACTGATCAAGCGGGTCGACAACGCCGAGCTCGTCGAGCTCAAGACGTTCCGCGCAGACGCGCAGTGCTGCGGCGTCGCGCAGATGATGTATTGCAACGACAAGACAAAGGGCCTGACGCGGCAGCGCATGGACGAAGCCGTCGACGTGGACGCCGATTACCTGCTCACCGCATGCCCGAAGTGCCTCACGCATTTCGGGTGCCTGCACCACGAAAACAAGTGGAAGCCGGGCGAGGAACGGTACCCGTACAAGGTGATGGACATCACCCAGTTCCTCGCGGAACGCCTCCCGGGCGAATATCCGACGGGGAGCAACATCGACGCAAAGCGGAAGGAACCACCGATGCCCGGCCGCCGGGGGTGATCGGGATCGCGACCGCCGCGAAGCCGCCACCGATTCCCGCGGCCCCGACGACGCCCGCGGACCCGCTGGTTACGTACTACCGGAGCGTCCGGCAGATGAACATCCAGCTCGCGAAGGACCGTTACAAGCAGGGCTTCAAGGTCCGGACGCAGGAGTACATCCGCGGCCGCGGGACCCTGGCGATCGTGGACGAAGAAATCTGCATGGGCTGCACGCACTGCTTCGACAACTGCTCGACGACAACTGTGTCGGCTGCGAGAAGTGCGCGATCGTCTGTCCCGTGGACGCGATCACGATGGTGACGAAGCACGGTTTCGAGGTGAAGGACGGCCGCGTGCTTTCCACGACGGCGCCTCCGATGCCCCCCGCCCGGCCCGCTCCTGCGGTCGCTGCCGGGCCCAAGCCCGTCCCGACGCCGCCCGCGACGGCGCCCGAACCGGAGGAGGCCTGACATGGTCGACGCTGGAACGCCAACGAGCACCGTGAAGGCCCGCAAGGCCCCGCGGCTGACAGCGAAGCAGGAGATTCAGACGATCCGAAACCTCCCGCGGGTCCAGCGGGGAATCGTCATCATGAAGATCGCCGGCGTCTTCTTGTTGGCAATCGGCTTCGAAGGACTCGTCACGGCACAGTATCTGTACTCCGTCCTCTTCGTGCCTCTCGGGGTCATCGTGGCGATGCTGCCGATTCGGATCCGGACTGGCGTGTGCATCGCCTGCCGCGCACCGTTGCAGAAGGATGCGGCAATCTGCACGAGTTGCGGCGCACCGCAGATGTGAATCGTCACGGCGAGATCAGCGGCTGCACGACATGGGCCTCGTCGATCTCCAGCTTGAGGGACCGCACCAGGCTCATCCTCCGAAGGAAGTTTGGTTCCTCGTCCCACAGGTGGGCGAGGCGGCTCGTGAACGCGGCACCTGGAGTCCGCGTCACAATCGCGCGGACCCCCTTCGAAAGGTCGTACACCTTGGTCCGGTCCTTCGGAGCGGAGAAGAACGGGTAGGTGGACACGCTCCCCGTCTCTTGGAGGTTCGCGTATGCGCCCGCCTTTGCGGCGCTCTGATCGCCGAACGCGCGCACCTTCCCGAGGAACTCCCCGAAGGACTTCGCGGGGACACGGACCTCGCCGACGAAGAGCGAGCGTGCCACGGTGTCCGCGGTCTTGCGGTAAGCGTCCGCCGACACGTCATACGGATTCGGAGTTTCGGAACTCTTCGCCTTGAAGCCGACCATCGCCACGTCGAGTGCCTTCTCCTTCGCCGCGATGCCGGTCGTCGTGGCGCCGAGGGACACTTGGACCGTGGACGCCTCCGGAGGCGTGGCCGGTCGCAGGATCTTAGCGGCAACCGCATCCGTGATGTGCACCCAGTTCACCCCGGGGCCAAATCGACACAATCGATCGAGGCCGGCGGAGAGCTTCGCGGGGTCATCAAATCCGTATGTCAGGGTCTTGCGCGCCGCTGGCTTCGCTTCCAGCCGGAGGGCGGCGGACAGCGGGATGAAGAACTCCCCCGCGAGCGGGATCGCTGCGTGGAGCAGATCGTACGCGGTCCCGTAGTTCGCCACCTCTTCGAAGCCGATCCTCGCCCTCTGTCCGTACGCCGAGATTGTACGGAGGGCGTTCACGTACGACGCGAATCCTCCGCGGAAGGAGGCGAAGGGCGCGTCTCCATAGAGCGCGTCGCCGACGGCGAAATCCAGAGGGACGGTCGGTACGAAGGGCACGAGGTGCCCTCGCTCCGAGGCCTCATCGTACAACCGTTTCCAGAGCGCTCCCACTTGTGCGATGGCGCGGTGTCCATCCACCGCGAACTCGATGCCCGCGTATCCGGTGAAGTCCAGCTGCACGCCTCGTTGCTCGGGGACGATCCAGTCGTACGTGAGCAGGGTCCGGGGCCGCATCGTCACACCGAACTCGCGGGTGCGACCGACCCCGAGCTGGGTCCGGAAGTAATGGTAGTCCTCCGCAGAGAGTCCGAGGCTCACGGTGCTCTCTTGCCCGTTCAAGACGCGGACGAGCTTCCGGACCTCGGCGTCTTCCTTCACCTTCACGGTGACGGGGGGCACGCGGTTCAAGTCCGCGATCAAGTCCCGCGGGAGGACGCGGTCGTCCCGCACGAAGAGGGCGTGGATCAGCGCCTCGCGAATCAACTCGGCGAGCGCGGGAATCTGGACCGCCTTTTCGACGTAGTGCCAGTCGCGGAGGAGCCCCATCTCAACCCTCCTTCGTATGCTCGTACGCCCGCACGAACCGATCGCGAGTCGGCTTCACCCGACGGAGGATCGCAGCTACCTCCAGGCCAATCGCCATCCCGGGCGGCGGGATCGCCCGGAGTCCGGGCCACGGATATTTCGTCCAGACTTCGAACGTCTTCCCGCCGTTGATTTTCTTCCGCGGGTCGAAGACGCCCTTCACCGCCGAGTAGGCGCTCGTGGCGTTCCCGTGCATCTTCCGCAAGTTGAACACGAGGAACAAGCCGAGCCCCATCGGGTGACCCTCCATCTTGAAGGCCGCATCGCCCATCCGCTTGACGAAACCCAGGGCGGTGCCGCCGGAGGGTTTCGTGTCGTCCATCAGGACGTACGGATCGAGGGCCGCGGTCGTCGTGTCGACGATGTGCGCTTGCACGGACCCGTTCAGCTTCAGCTTGTCGCGGATTTCCATCGCCTTTTCGACGGCCTCGGGGAGCCTTCGGAGAGGGACCAGGTTGTAGGAGACCATCAGCCCGCGACTCAGGCGGCGCGCGCTGTAGTTGTTGTACCGATCCCGCCACAGCCGGTCCCCGACGGCGGGGGGCAGCTTCGTCCCCTGCTCCTTCGCCGCGAGGCCGTCCATCGCCTTCTCCTGGTCGGCGACGTCGTCCTTGGAGCCTTGCACCGCGACGAGGGCGAGGTCCGTCGGGTCCGGACTGTCCGCCTCGAGGGCCCGGTCGAACACGAAGTGGTCGCGGTCCATGAGGGCCGCGTGATAGGGCGTGAGGGCCGCGTCGACGATCCCTTTGAGGCACCGGGCGGCCGCCGCGAGGTTGGGAAAGGCATAGGTCAGAGGCTTCGAGATCTCCGGCTTCGGGACGACGCGGAGGATGGCCTTCGTCACGATTCCCAAGGTCCCCTCCGCTCCGAAGAAGAGCGGCGTGAGGTTCGCGAGCTGTCCGCCGGCATCGGCCTGGGACGCGGTCTTGAGCAAGCTGCCATTCGGAAGGATGACCTCGAGGCTCGCGATCGCGTCGCGGACACTCCCGCCCCGGAGACCTCCGAACCCGGTGCTCCCGGAATTGATCGAGCCGCCGACGGTGCTCCCCGCCGCATTGAGAGGGATCGTCGGGAGGGCGAATCCCTTCGATTCAACGAAGTCCTCGACCTCCTTCCAAGTCGCGCCCGCTTCGACCGTGACCGTCCTGGTATCGGGGTCGAGCGCGAGGACGTTGTTCATCTTGCGCATGTCGACGAGGACTCCGCCGCGATTCGGGACGGAGCCTCCGCACCAGCCGGTCCCGCCTCCCCGCGGTGTGATCTGGAGCAGACTCTCGTCGCTGAGCTTGACGAGGGCCGCGACCTCCTCCGTGGTCTGCGGCAGGGCGACGAAGTCCGGATACAGACGCCACTGCAGGAGCGCGATTTTCGGGAGGGAGGCGAAGTCGTGGCTGTACACCATGCGTTCGAATTCGGAGCGGGCGACGCGCTCGGGTCCCAGCGTGTTCACGAGGCGGCGGTATGCATAATCGAGGCTCGCCATGCGGCCGTCTCCGGGGGACGGGCGCGGGTAGACTCTCGCTCGGGATAAAGGTAACGTGCGACCCTCAATCCACGGGAGAAAACGTCACACGTTGAGGGCCTTGATGATCTGTTCTTTGAGCCGGATCACATCGGCGCCGGAGCTGTAGACGCCCATCGCTTCCGCCGCGGAAACGACCTGATCGTCCCGGGCCTTATCGACCGCGCGGGCGATGTCGAGTTTCAATTCCATTTCGCTCCGGCCCGAAGCGGAAAGGCCCAGAGCGCCCGCGGCCTTCTCGACGCGCATCCGCAGGTCCCGGGTGTCCAGTGCCGATAGTTCCGTGCTGATCTCTCGCTCGATCTGCATCTTGCCGCGGCGGAATTCACCGAGCGCCCGGCCGACGCCTCTCGCGAGTTCCGGAAGCTTCGACGGGCCGAAGAGCAAGAGGACCGCGATGATGATGAGGATGACCACCCACTCGATGCCTTCGATTTGGGCCGTGATATCGATAGGCGAGAACGCGGACATTCCATCAGCCTCCATTTTCTGCTAAGGACGACCGGGTTATCAGGCTTTCGCACGTGCCCGGCGCTTGTCGACGCCCACCGCCGCGACGTAGCCGCCGGCGTACAGGGCGAGCATCGGAAGGGCGACGAGGAACATCGTGATTCCGCTGCCGTCCGGCGTGATGATCGCGCCGAACACCACGATCGCGATCGTGGCGAAGCGCCAATACTTCTTCCAGAAATTCGCGGGCACGATCCCGAGAGCGGTCAGGCCATACATCAGGACGGGAAGTTGGAACGCGATGCCGAAGGCCAGGGTGAAGAGCAGGACGAAGTCGATGAAACTGTCCCCGTACAGGATGAGCAGGTTCGCGCCGAGGAGGTTCTGGACCGAGAAGAGCAGGTTGAACGTGAAGGGCAGGATGACGACGAAACAGAGCGCCACACCGGAGAGGAAGAGCAGCAAGACGGGCACGGTGACGCGGATGATGAGCCGCCGTTCTGTGGGCTTCAACGCGGGGCCGACGAACCGCCCCACCTGATACACGATGAGGGGCGACGCGGTGACGGCCGCGAGGAAGAAGGCGACCTTGAACATGACTACGTAGGCGTCCCACGGTTCCTTGAAACTGAAGTTCAGTGGGACGGGCCCCACACGGGCGGGCACGAGGAAGTTCTTCATCGCGAGGAAGAACTGGGTCG
>VBLU01000044.1 GCA_005879065.1 Methanobacteriota archaeon | reverse complement strand
CGACGGACATCGACAAGCTCAAGGCGTATCTGGAGTCGAAAGGGGCCGAGTTCCTCACGCCGATCTACAAGGACAAGGATTCCTTCGGGCCGCTCCTCCAGTCCTTCACCCGAGAGCTCTTCGACGACGAATGGTTCTTCATCGAGTTCGTACAGCGCGACTACGACGCGGACAAGGTCGGCGCGGGCGGGACCCAGTTCGTGCAGAACACGGTGAAATCGTTGTACGTTTCGAAACAAGAAGAGTTCCGCGAATGGGAGAAGACCGGGAAGAAACGGAAGTTCCTCGACGGCGTGCCGGAGAAGGAACGGACGAACCTGCTCCGCGACATCCTGGTGAACACGGAGCCGAAAGGCTACGTCGAGACCGTCGCCCCGATCACGCGGCACGTCAAGCTGACGTAACCCGCTCCGATAACCCTACCATAGGGCGAAAGTCTCTTCAGCCTGGGCCTGCCTACCGCGGTCCGTGGCCCCGAAAAAAATCCGAGACGCACGGGAGTGTCCGAAGGACTGGTCCCCTCTGCGCAAGGAGTCGCGGCATTCCCATCATCGTACGGTGGAAGTCGACGTCTGCCCCACGTGCAACGGAATCTTCCTCGACAAGAAGGAGATTCGGACCCTCACGGGAAGTTCCAGCCTGAACAAGCTCCTCACGAAGTACCTCGGCCTGGATTCGGACAGCCCGCTCGTCTGCCCCAACTGCGGCGGTCTCATGGATGGAGAGGATGCAGGCGATGTCCGCGTCGACGTGTGCCTCGACTGTTTCGGAGTCTGGCTCGATGCCGGAGAACTCGAGCGCCTCGGGACGATGGACGACGCGGCGTTCCGAGAGTTCACTCCAGACAAGATCGAAGAGATCTTGAAAGCCAGGGACATCAAGCACGAGGAACACCGAAAGGCCATCCGGACCCTGTTCCGAGGCCTCGGCCGGCCTTGACCGCCGCCTATCCACTCGACGACGTGCGGCCCCCTTCGGACGTTTCCAATCGGTGTTCCAATCGGTGGAGGGCTTCGACCAGGTCGATCTGGGTGTTCACGTCGACGAAGGATGACAAATCGGGATCAATCTCGCGAAGTCGCTCGGTCGGGACGTCCACGCGATTCAGACGGTCGACGAGTGCGGAGGGAGAGCGCACGGTCGAAGAAGCTTCGAGGACCTCCATCACACGATCGCGCCGGTAGACGGCTCGGACCGGATCCGGGACCTCGAGCTTTGGGACCGCGGCGTCATGATCCCCGAGGACTTCGAGCAGCAGCCGGTACAACGAAGCTCGGAGGAGCGGCGCATCGCATGGCGCGACCAGCACGAGGTCGCCTCGGGCCGCCCGGAAGCCTTCGTGGAACCCCTCGATCGGCCCGCGGCCTTGGTGCACATCGTGGGCGAAGACAACGCCCGGGAGGACCGGTCGAATCTGCGCTTCTCCTTCCGGACTAGCGACGGATACGATCGTCTCTCCGGCGAGGGACGCCATCGCATGGGCGACGTGGGCGATGAGCGGGCGACCCGCGATCTCGACGAGCGCCTTGGGACCTCCGAATCGACGGGATTCGCCACCCGCGAGGATGAGCGCCGAGTACACGGAGACCACATGGTCCCCCTCCCTGTAAAGGCGAGGGAAGGTAAGATAAGCCGCAGCGACTTCCGGAGCATCGTGGCGTCGAGGCGGTGACGGATGCCCGCAGAGCGGGTGAGCGGCATCCCGTTCGGACTCGGCTTCACGAAGCCGCATAACTACTGGGAGGTCGTGCGGACCGCCTGGCAGAACAAACGGAATCCCCTGTTCACCTGGCGGATCCTCCGGGACGGCGTCTGCGACGGATGCGCGCTCGGGACCACGGGAATGCGCGACTTCACGATGAAGGGCATCCACCTGTGCACGGTCCGGCTGAATCTCCTCCCGCTGAACACGATGGGACCCCTCGACATCCGAATCCTGGAAGACGTAGGGCGGCTACGGTCCGTGTCGTCGAGGGACCTGCACGCCCTCGGTCGCCTGCCCTATCCGATGCTCCGTCGTCGAAGCGATCCAGGGTTCCGTCGGATCTCCTGGGACGAGGCCTTCGGCATCGCCGCCCGGCGCATTCGGACCGCCCCGCCCGACCGGATCGCGTTCTTCATCACGTCGCGCGGGATGACGAACGAATCCTACTACGTCGCGAACAAGGTCGCGCGGTTCCTCGGCACCAATCACATCGACAACTCGAGCCGACCGTGCCACTCTCCGAGCACGACCGGCCTGAAGGACACGATCGGTGTCGCGGCGTCCACCTGCTCGTACACGGATTGGATCGGGAGCGACCTGATCGTCTTCTTCGGCTCCGACGTGCCGAACAACCAGCCCGTGACGACGAAGTACCTGTACTACGCGAAGAAGCAGGGCACGAAGATCGCGGTCGTGAACCCGATGCGGGAGCCTGGCCTGGAACGGTACTGGGTCCCGTCGGTACCCGACAGCGCCCTGTTCGGGACGCGCTTCGCGGATGCCTTCTTCCCGATCCACACGGGCGGGGACATCGCGTTCGTCAACGGCGTCCTGAAGCACATGATCGAGAAGGGCTGGATCCACGACACGTTCGTCGCGGATCACACGACCGGCTTCGAGGCGCTCGGGGCCGACCTCGAGAAACAGTCGTGGGAGGAACTGGAACAGCAGTGCGGCCTCCAACGGCAGGCGATGTTCGACTTCGCCCACCTCTATGTCCGGGCCGAGACGGCCGTCTTCGTGTGGAGCATGGGCATCACGCACCATCGGTTCGGCGTGGACAACGTGAAGGCGATCGTGAACCTCGGCCTCGCGGGTGGGATCGTTGGACGGGCCAAATGCGGCCTCATGCCGATCCGAGGGCACAGCGGCGTCCAGGGAGGTTCCGAGATGGGCGCGAACCCGAAGGACTTCGGACTCGGGTTTCCCGTGAACGACCAGAACGCGGCCCGCTTCGAGGGAATCTGGGGATTTCGCCCGCCGACTGCACATGGCATGACCGCGGTCGGAATGGTCGACGCGGCCCATGCTGGCGGTCTCGACGTACTGTACATGGCCGGAGGCAACTTCCTCGAGACCTTGCCAGAGCCGGACTATGTCCGCGAGGCGTTGGCCCGGCTTCCCCTTCGGATCCACCAGGACATCGTCCTCACGAGCGCGATGCTCGTCGATCCCGCCTATGCCGTCCTCCTGTTCCCCGCGCAGACGCGATACGAGCAACGAGGAGGCGGCACGCAGACCTCCACGGAACGGCGCGTGTACTTCTCCCCCCAAATCCCTGGCCGCCGAATCGGCGAAGCACGAGCCGAGTGGGAGATCTTCATGCAATTAGGAGAACGGGTCCGGCCTGAGGCCGCCCACCTGATCCACTTCGAAGACGGCGCCGCGATCCGGGCCGAAATCGCGAAGGCGGTGCCGACCTACGACGGGATCCAGGATCTACGGGCGAAGGGGGACGCATTCCAATACGGGGGCTCCCGCCTTTGCGAGGGAGGGATTTTCCCCACGCCCGACGGCCGGGCTCGCTTCACCGTCGTGTCGCTCCCTGACCTCGACATCCCTGAAGGACGGTTCCTTCTGAGCACGCGCCGCGGAAAACAATTCAATTCGATGATCCAGGAAGACGTCGATCCGCTCCTTGGCGCCAGGCGCCGGGACGTCCTCATCGCCCGGGAAGACGCCGAAGCTTTGAACCTTCGAGAGGGAGACGAAGTCCAGCTGTCGAACGAACTCGGTTCCTATCGGGGTCGCCTGCGTCTCGCTCCGATCCGACCGAGGAACGTACAGATCTACTGGCCCGAGGGAAATGTGCTCATCCGCCGCGGGATCGTCGACCCCTCGTGCGAGATGCCGGACTACAACGCCCTCGTGCGCATCGAACCGCTGCCCGCCTCCGGGATGCGACCATGAAGCGACCGGGACCAACGACGACCACCACGGTGTGGAAGGTAAGCGGTGCGCGCTCGAGTCAGGAGCCGGACCTGCTGGCGTCGGAGGAGCCGATGGAGATCCGCGTGGAGAGCGGCCCGAAGGGGCAACGAGAGACGACCTCCCTATCGGTCACGATGCGCACGCCGGGCCACGATTTCGAACTGGCCGCGGGATTCCTGTTCACCGAGGGAATCGTGGCCCACAAGGGGGACATCGCGCGAATCGAA
Source organism: Methanobacteriota archaeon (assembly GCA_005879065.1). Taxonomy (GTDB): domain Archaea; phylum Thermoplasmatota; class Thermoplasmata; order RBG-16-68-12; family RBG-16-68-12; genus RBG-16-68-12. Next base: position 544 of record VBLU01000044.1, on the reverse strand, counting down.
TATTGCACGAATCCCGGCGTCGCTCAGGAGTACAACATCGTGAGCGCGGTCCTCCGGCCCGACGTGGAGTTCCGCGCGGACCGCCTCACGCGCCACTTCTATATGACCTCGTCGTGCGGCGTCTGCGGGAAGACCGCCCTTGAGGCCGTCCGCGTCGCCGTCCGTCATCCGATTCCTCCTGGCGAGCCCACGCTCGACCCAAAGACGATCGCTGCGATTCCCGAGCGGCTCCGAAAAGACCAGGCGCTGTTCTCCGAGACAGGAGGGTTGCACGCGGCGGGATTGTTCGACGCATCCGGTCAGCTATCGAGTCTGCGCGAGGACGTCGGGCGACACAACGCGGTCGACAAGGTCGTAGGGGAGGCGTTCCTCGCCGGTCGAACTCCCCTGACCGGTACGGTCCTCGCGGTGAGCGGGCGAAGCAGCTTCGAGATCCTGCAGAAAGCGGCCGTCGCAGGCATCCCCTTCGTGATCGCGGTCGGAGCGCCGTCCAGCCTCGCGGTTGCGATCGCGGAGGAATTCGGCATGACCCTCGTCGGTTTCG
>VBLU01000043.1 GCA_005879065.1 Methanobacteriota archaeon | reverse complement strand
CCGACCTTGCGCTTCTTCAGGTAATCGATGCACTGGGCCGCGACCGTGTCGTCGTCGACGATGATCGCCTGCATCCGCGCGCCCGCGGCCGTGACGATCGCCGTCTCGTACTGGGTTTCGACGTGGGCGAGCTGGGCCACGGTACCATGGATGCCCTTGATCGAACCGGTCTCGCGGCACTCGAGGATCGCGGAGACTGCGGACGTGTAGCCGCGCTTCATGTTCTCCGCGACGTCGGCCTCCGCCTTCAGTTGCGCATATTGTCGGGTAAGGCTCAAGATCGCGGTCTGCAACTCGGCCTGCTCCTTGGCGAGCCGGGTCTCCTCCGCCCGCCGGCTATGGAAGTCCTCTTGGAGTTTCTCGAGGCTCTTGCCCGATTCCTTCGTGGACGAGTGCAGTTCCTTGAGCTGCCAGTCCGCGTCCTCATGCTCGACCTGGTATTGTTTCCGGGATTCCTCGAGCAGGGCGATCTCGGACTCGAGGCGGGTCATCGCCTCCTTGGTCCGGTCTCCCTCCAGGACGAGGCCCTTGACCTTCTCCTCGACCTGGTCGATCTCGTTGTTCAGCGCGATGATCTGCTTCTGGATGTTCAGCACCTTCGCGTCGCTCTTCGACGCGAGTTCGTCGACCTCATGGAGGTCCTTGTCCGCGGCCTTGATCTGGCCGTCCAGCTCGGTCACGCGTTTGTCGACGTTCTCCCGCTCCCGCGCGAGGGCGTCCGTCTCCTTCTGGACCTTCCCCTTCTCCTTCGTCGCGTCCGCGTTCTCTGTCCGGAGCTGCTTCAGCGTCTCCTTCGACGTCTCGATGCCGTCCGCGGCTCGAGCCCGCTCGATCCGGAGGCCGTCGAGCTTGTCCTTGAGCTGCTTCGCCTCCTCCCCGCCGCGGTCCGCCATCTCCTGCTCGAGCTCGCTCAACCGGGCCACGGCGGCGTCGAGGCGACCGCGGAGCTCTTCCTTTTGGGCCGCGAGCTTGGCCTTGTCACCTTCGTGTTTTGCGATCTGCTCTCGGGTCCCGACGATCTGCCGCTCGATCAGTTCGCGGTTCTTGTACGCGAGTTGGGCCTTCGCCGTCGTCAGGCGCTCGTTCAAGTCCCGATATTTCAGCGCGCCATCCCGGTCCGACTCGAGTTGTTTGATCTGCTTGTCGATCTCGTCGAGGATGATTCGGATCCGATCGAGGTTCTCCTCGGTCTCCTTCCGCTTGCCTTCCGCCTGGTTGATGTCGTCGTCGAACTTCGTGATTCCCGCGATGTTGTCGAGGATTCGGCGCCGTTCCACGGAGGACATGGAGACGATCCGCTGGATGTCCCCCTGCTGGACGAGGTTGTACCCTTCCGCCGAGATTCGCGCGTGGGCGAGGAGGGAGTCGAATTCGGACAGAGAGGACTTCCGGTCGTTGATGTAGAAGTACGAGTTGTAGCCGCCGTCGACAGAGGGGCTTACGCCGATATACCGGGTTAGCTTCACCTCGTCCGCCTCGAGGGGAATCTGCCGGTCCGAGTTGTCGAAGATCAGGCTGACCTGGCACGAGTCGGCCGCGTTCTTGTCCTTGCCGCCGTTCCAGATGAGGTCCGTCAGCTTGCCCGCGCGGATCGCCTTCGCGCTCTTCGGGCCCAGGACGAACAGGATGGCGTCCGCGATGTTGCTCTTCCCGGAACCATTGGGACCCGTGATGGACGTGTACCCTTGGAGGAAAGGGACCGAGATCTTTCGCCCGAACGACTTGAAATTCTCCATCTGGATCTCTTTCAGGAACAAGGCCTCACCTGACCGGTGGAAAGTCAGCGCTGGGAAGCACTGCTACTACCCATCCCATCTATATCCTTCTGGTGTCCGACGAGAGTCAGACAGGAACGCGGAAGGCGATGATGGCTATAAAAGTGTAGCGGGCAAAATCCGCGCGTTGACAAACTGCCTGTTCATGGGTCAGCAATTCTTTGTCTTGTCGCACATGAAATCATGGTTGAGAGTTGGCGACGTCAACCGTTCTGAGCGTTTCCATTTCGTTCGTCATCGTGCTCATGTTCGACATCGCGCCGTCGGCGGTGTGCAATCGCTCTTAGTTCATTTCCAAGCGAGGACCGAGGCGCTTCCCGCCAAACGGTCGATCGGGGCAAGCTTCCACAACATGCCAGCAAGGACGGCCCCGACCTGACCGAGATGAATCTTCGGCTCCCAGAAGTGCCGCCAAAAGTTCGTCCCAAGTTCGACGCGAGTGTAGCCCGCCGCGCGCGCCTCGACCGCAAGTTGGTGAGGGGTGAAGAGGTTAATATGGTCCGGGTCGTCCCTCGCTTGAGGATGATGAATGTTCGGGGACACGGCGAAGAGGAATCCGCCCGGCCGAAGGGTGCGGCGGACCTCTTTCAGAATCAGGCGTTCCTTCTCCAGGGGGACGTGCTCGAGCACGTGATGGGCCAACGCCGAGCCGAACGCAGCGTCTCGAAATGGCAACGGCTGCGTGATGTCGCCTCGGACAATCGAAAGTCTCCGTCCAGCTGCCGCCTGTACGCCTTCCCGCGAGAGCTCAATGCCGATCGCCTGGACTTCGTGCTGCTGGCAGCACTCGAGGAACAGGCCCAGACCGGCCCCGAGGTCGAGGACGAGAGGAGCGGGATGCATCCGCGCTAGCAGGGGCTCGAAGTATCGCCAGTCTCGGCCTTCATATCGTCCGTAATCGTAGGTCCGGTGTCGGAGGTCGGCGGATACCATCGACTCGGTCAGCCGAGGCGTCATCGATTGCGACGGAACCTCCGTCGGGAACTTGCGCGGCGCCTTAAGGATTGCCCGCACCCTTCCCGTTTGGCAATTCCGATCCGCGCCACGAGCTGGGGAACCGGTCGATTCCGGCTGTCCCGGGCCGACCCGCGAGCTCGAATAAACGACCCGGTTGCAGGCGCCGCATGTGAAGGTTCTGCAAAGAGCTATCTTCCGCGCGCCAATTGCGCCCAGCGTCGGTGGATTCCGTGGTCCGGTCTCTCGTTGTCGGGGGGTCTGGGTTCCTCGGGAGCCACGTCGTCGACGCGTTGCTTTCCGAGGGACACGAGGTCCGCGTCCTGGACCTCCGTCCGCCCGTCACGGAGTTGTCCGCTGCCTGGAGGGGCGTCCAGTTTCTCCGTGGAAGCATGCTGGACGCACATGCCCTTGAAGACGCCACGCGGGGCTGCAACTACGTCTTTCAATACGCCACGACCACGATTCCGAAGACTTCGATCGAGGACCCGGAGCTCGACAATCAGAACCTCGTGGGGACCCTCCGCCTCGTGCAAGCGTGTCACAAGGCGAAGGTCGAGAAGATCGTCTTCCCATCGTCCGGCGGAACCCTATATGGGAAACCGGATCGACTACCGATTCCCGAGGACGCTGCGCTTCGGCCTGGGAGCCCGTATGCCGCCACCAAGATCGCAATCGAATCGCATCTCGCGGCCGCGCACCGGCTCTACGGTCTGGACTACGCCGTACTCCGATACGGGAACCCGTATGGCCCACGCCAGGATCCGGCTGGGAAAATGGGGGTCGTCGCGGTCGTCTTCGGCCTTCTTCGCGGCGGGAAGCGGCCAACTCTCTATGGAGACGGAACGACGGTGAAAGATTTCTTCTACTCGACGGACGCGGCGTCCGCGGCGACCGCCGTGCTCCGCTCCTCCGAGGACCACGTGTTCAACGTCGGATCGGGCCGAGGGACGTCCATCCGCGAATTGTTCGCTACCATGGCGAAAGTCATCGGCGATCCGTTCGAACCGCTTCGGGCGTCCCCGTTGCCCGGGGATGAGCCGGCCTGCGTTCTGGACACCCGTCGAATCCGTCGAGCGTTCGGCTGGCAACCGGTTGTCAACCTCGAGACCGGCTTGCGCCGCACGTGGGAATGGATTCAATTGGCGAAACCTTAGGCCAGGACAACGCCCTCGACGAGTTCCTGCAGGTTGCGCCTCCGTCGTTCGTGGGAGAACCTCTCGAGGATTCGGTCCCGTGCAATGTTGCCTCTGGGACTCGCGTAGGCGGCCCGGATTGCGTTTGCCGTGGCTTCGACATCTCCCACGTCGACGTAGAAACCGGTGTCGTCTATGAGGGTCGGGATTCCGGCGGTTCGAGTCCCGACCGGGACGCACCCGCAGGCCATGGCCTCCCCCAACGCACTCGGGAGTCCTTCGTATTCCGAGACTTGAACGTAGACGCGAGCGCGTCGGTATGCCTCCAGGAGGTCGCGAACGGAGAGAGGAGGGACGAGCCGGACGTTCGCGGGGGATATTTCGCGGAGACGATCCGTGGCCGAGTTCGGCATCGCTCCGACGAGGACGAACGGCAAATCAGGAAGCGAACGGGCGGCCTTCACGAACGTCTCGAGCCCCTTCCGACGGACGTTCACGTCCGTCACGTAGCCCACCGTGAGGACATCCTGACGAGGACCGAGATCCGGAGAGAAGAAGTCCGTATCGAAGCCGAGAGGGACCGTCACGATTTCCGGCCTCCGCACACCCGCATTCCGCGTGATTTCTTCCCGAAGGGAATCATCGACCACGAGGATCCGATCCGCGTGGACGAGGACGTACCGACTTCGGGCCGCGGTTTTTGGATCAATGTAGGCACCATATCCCAGCCCGGGTACGTTCGCGACATCGACCCCTCCAATGACGACGAAACTCTTGCGGCGAAAGAGGCGAGCGAGACGGCAGGCGCCGTACGCATGGTCCAGCGCGAACCACGCAAAGGCGGCGTCGGATCTGATCACGGCCCAGGCGAGCCGCGGGATGCTCCGAATTCCCGTCCAGCGCACGTCCCGCACGGCGGCGAACCGTCGTAACATCTCGCGATCCCGCTGGATGAACGTTGAATCGGAGCTCGCGACGAAAGCGATCCGAAGTCGCTTCACACCACGTGACCCTCCGTCACGGCGCGGACGATTTGGAGGAACCGTTCTTCCTGGCGGTCCCACGCGTACCTCCGGACATACGCCTCCCGCCCGGTCTTCCCGCGCGCCCTCGCTTCCCCGGAGGATTGGACCTCCCGAAGGATCGCGGAGACAGCCTCCAATCGGATGTCGGGCACCGTCCACCCACACGGGCCTTCCATGACAATTGGCGCAATCGCCGGGTACTCGGGTACGATCACCGCGACGCCGTGGGCCATGTAGTCGAACAATTTGTTCGGGAGCGCCCGTTCATGATTCGGCCTGCGGTCGAGGAGGATGACGCCGACATCCATCGAGGCGTAATACGGGGCCAGCTCGCGGAACGCTCGGTATCCGTCCACGCGAACGCGATCTTGAAGACCCTCGGCCCGGGCCAAAGCCCGGAGGCGCTCGGCTTCCTCATCCGGTCCCCCGACAATCAGCGCCTTCGTGGATGCTGGGAGCGTCGGCAAGGCGCCCAGCAGGATGTCGAGTCCGCGGCCGCCCGCAAGGGCCCCGGCGAAGCCGACTACGAAATCGTCGATGGCATATCCGAAGGACCGACGGCTCGCTGCGCGATCTGCGAGGTGAATCTCCGATTCCGGTCGGGCATTGTAGAGGACGGTGGTGTCTTTATTCATCCTGCGGAACTTCTCCGCAATGGGCTCGCTCACGGTGATCACGTGGGCCACACGGCGGCACAGGCGTCTCTCCTGGACCTTCGCAATGCGCGCCTCGAGAGCGGAGTTCTCCGCGATCAGGGCGGGCCAGTCCTCGTGGCTATCGTAGATGACGGGGACGCGCCGCCCGCGCCGGCCCGCGGCAACGGCCGCGGACAGGACCTCGAAGTCGTGCGCGACGAGGAGGTCCGGCGTTTCCTTCTGGGCCGCATCACGGAGCTTCCGTGAAGCGTCCCGGTAGGCGAGTCCGCGATGGACAAACGATGTCCCGATGGGCGGCACGGGAACCTTGACTCGATGGGTCGCGTACGAATCCTTCCCTTCCTGTGCCGGCTGCTCGTCTTTGATCC
>VBLU01000042.1 GCA_005879065.1 Methanobacteriota archaeon | reverse complement strand
ACATCACGGTGGCGACGGCGGTGACCGCCAACGTGTAGACCTGGTAGTTGGGGACGAGGTTGTACACATAGGCGAAGACGTACCCGCCGAGGATGAGGAAGATCACGTGCGCATAGACCGGGGTGTGGGTCCGCGGGCTGACGTGGCTCACGAACTTGGGAAGCACGCCGTCGATCGACATAGCGACCGCAACCCGGGTCCATCCAACGATCACGTTGAAGACGACCTGGATGGCATTGAGCATGATCCCGATGATCATGAGGAACAAGAGGATCGGGCTGTCCGTCAGCATGATGGCAAGGGAGCTGAACCACGGCGGAATCGCCGGCGCGGGGATCGCCGGGTTGTACGCACCGGCGGCGTAGGCCGCGGCCGACAGCCAGTTCTGGTCGACGGTTCGCACGACGACGAGGCCAAGCACCGCCATCATGATCATGCTGACGACGCCGCCACCGAAGTTAATGAACATCTGGTTCTTCAGGCTCTGCGCGCCTTGGATTTCTCCGGCCTGCTCTTGCGCATATCCCACCCACCCAAGGCTCGTCAGCGCGACCGGGGTCACGAGGATCGTTCCCAGGATGGAGACGGTGCGCGCGGGCGTGAATCCGTTTGTAATCGCGTTGTTGAGGATGGCCTGATACGCCCCCGAGCCTCCTGCGACGAACGCGGATGCGGTGTCGTATCGTTGAGCGAAGGCGGAGTTGGAGGTAGTCAGGAAGAGGACGACCATGAGGACGTAGCTGAGGAGGAAGCCGTACCACATGACCCACTGGAGCTGCACGAACCAGCGGAAACTCTTGATGAGCACGAGGGCGGCAATGGTGGACGAGACCATCGTCACAATCGTGGGGCCCCAGCCTACCAGATACCAAGCGCCCCAGTCGACCAACGTGTGGTTGCCCGTCATGACGCCGAGGCCCGTGAGCAGCGGGTAGACGCCCAAGACGGAAACGAGCCAGCCGGCGAGCGCCTGCCACTGGAGGAAGAACGTGATGATCATCATCGCGACCGTGGCGAATCCGAACCAGGGCCGCAACGTCCGACTTTGGAAGACATAGTCGCCGCCCGTACGGGGCATGGCGGAGGCCAGGCCCGCATAGACCACGGCCAAGAGGGACGTGAAGGCGCCGCAGATAAGGATCCCTGTCCAAATGGAAGCTCCAGGGTCTAACGCGAGGGGCGTGATGTACACCCAAGGGAAAATCACGCCGATGTTCAGGATGTTATACGCGAACGCAGAGTACGGTGACATCACGCGGACGAGTCCGGAAGCCCGCCGTGTGAAGACCTGGACCTGCGCGGTCGCCGTCCCGCTGCGCCTCGCGAATACATCGACTTCGCCCATACTCCCCTCCCCTGCCACCGGGTAGCACGTGAATCGAAGGCCCTCTCATCAAGTTTTTGCCCGCGGCTACATCGGCTGTGCCTGTCTATTCGTTGGAGCGCACTTTTGCTGGAACAGGCTTATACAGAGCCACGGATTGCCGCCTCACAAACTGGGCCGGGAACCGCACCCCTACGCGGGGGACGGACCTTTGGAAGGACGCATGCTTTCCTCCGTGCAATCATGGCAGATCCAACCACGTTCGTGACCTTCGGCGATGACGAGTTCCTCCGGGAAGCCCGGACGATCGTCGATGCGGCTCGCGCGCAGGGCACTGTCCTTCGCATCCTCGGTTCTCTCGCCATCTACGCACACTCTCTCCACGCTCCCGAAGGTATCGGTTTCTACCGCCGCGTGGGACGGGTGCGAGAGGGAGCCCCCCTCTTCACGGACCTCGATCTGATCGGGTATGCGGCCCAGGGCCGTTCGATCAGCAAGGTGTTCGATGGCTTGGGCTTCAGGCCCGACGACATGATCAACGGGTTCTTCGGCGATCGGCGGCTCATTTACTACGAGGGCAGCAATCGCTTCCACGTCGATATCTTCCTCGACAAGCTCGAGTTCAGCCACGACGTGGTCTTCGGGAAGAAACCGGGGACCGGGCGGCTCGAGCTCGACTACCCGACGATTTCGGTCACGGACTTGGTCCTCGAAAAGCTGCAGATCCACCGAATTGGTCGGAAGGACCTCGTTGATCTGCTCGTGACCTTCCTCGGCCACGACGTGAAGGAAAAGGCGAACGGCGATCGGGAGGCCGTCGACGCAGGGCATATCGCGAATCTCCTCGCTGACGATTGGGGATTCTGGTACGAGTCGATGCAGAATTTGGAGAAGACGAGACAGATGCTCGCACAGTTCATCGGAGAAGGTCGGATCTCCCAGGATCTTGCCCAGCGCATCAGAAGCCGAATCACCGAGCTTGAGAGCAAGCTCCAATCGGTCCCGAAGGGGCGCCACTGGGAGAAGCGGGCGAAGGTCGGGACCGCAAAACCGTGGTTCCGAGAGGTTGAGGAAGTCGTCCGATAGCGTCGATTGGTTCAGAATGTGCCGTGAGGGATGCGGTTTCGGCCTCGTGTCCTGTCGAGCTGCCGAGGTTCAGCGCTGTCGGGATCGTCCCCATTGGGAGGTCTCCGATAACTGGACGGCCTGCTTCATCACCCATGCCACGGCAACCACGCCAAACACGAGACCCCCCGTGACGGCGCCAATCATTCCAACGACAATGAAGACAATGTTGAACGGAAGCGGGAATCGGTCCGACACGGAAACGGCGAAGAGCCCGATGACCATCCCGCCGACGCCGCAAAGCGCGATCAATGGCCTCCTGAATTTCAGCGCCATGCGTAGTCAGCCACCCAGAACACGCCACTCGGAGAAACCGAGCCGGCCCCGTCGACTCGCTACCAAATTGCATCGGTTATGTCCGGATGCCTCTAAAAACCCGCGGCGGTTCCCGGTTCGAACTCCCAGCGAGGAGGTTAGCAGCTCACGCGGTAGGACGAGAACGCATCGGTCTGGCGAACGTGTCAACGAGATCGGCGGTCAGGCCCGGGTCCCGCGTTTGATGAACGTGCCATTCTGGAACTCCTCGACCGCCTGTTCGATCTCCTTGCGGTTGTTCATGACGATCGGACCCCACCAAGCGATCGGCTCGTTCAAGGGTCTGCCGGACACCAGAAGGAGCCTCGTTGCCGCGTTGCGGGTCTTGACGCGGACGGAGTCACCTTTATCGAAGATGACGAGGTGGCCGTCTTCGATGAGATCCGAGGCCGCCTCGTCGAAGCTCGCACGGCCCTCCAGCAGGTACGCAAAGACCGTATGGTCGGGCTTGACAGGGTGAACGAAATCCGTTCGAGGGTCCAGCCGAACGTCGAGGTACTCCGGGTCCACGACCACGTCCTGGACAGGGCCGCGGACGCCATTCACGTTGCCTGCGACGACCCGCATCCGCACGCCTCGGACCTGCTCGACCTCCGGGATCTGGCCCGCCTTGACTTCCTGGTACCTTGGATCCATCATCTTGTTCGTCTTCGGGAGGTTCACCCAAAGCTGGAAGCCGCCCATACGTTGCCGGTCGACCTTCGGCATCTCCTGGTGGATGATCCCGCTCCCCGACGTCATCCACTGGACGTCGCCGGAGCCGATGATCCCCTTGTTCCCGAGGCTGTCCTCGTGCTCCACCCGGCCGTCCAGCATGTACGTGACCGTTTCGATCCCGCGGTGCGGATGCCAAGGGAAGCCCGCCACATATTCGGCCGGGTTCTCCGACCGGAAATCGTCGAGGAGAAGAAACGGGTCGAGGCGCGGCACCTCCGCGGCGCCGAAGGCCCGATGCAGATGCACGCCTGCCCCCTCGATGGTTGGTCGAGCCGCAAGGACCTCTTTGATGCCGCGCGGTCTCGGAGAGGGAACGGAGTCGTTGTCGGACATGGTGATAGGCTCCTAGTCCGCCGGTTTCCATTAAAGTTGGCGCCTCGATTCGCGAGTTGGGCTCGATGCTGACTGATGGTTCGTCAGGACCTTTTGCGACGATCACCTCGAGCCGATGGTTGCCGATATGGACTGGTACAGAAACGCGAGCTCGGGAATGTCGCCGCCGTTGCAGTAAACGGTCCCGCTCCGGTAG
>VBLU01000041.1 GCA_005879065.1 Methanobacteriota archaeon | reverse complement strand
CGTCTCCGTCGTGATGAATTCGATGACCCTGCGGCGGTTCAAGCCGCGGATCTGAGCGATGCGGTCAAGGGCCGAGGAGGTGACAGAATGGAAAAGGATCCGGTGTGCGGGATGATCGTGGACCCGAAGCGGGCCGCGGGCAGCTCCGTCTTCGGAGGCAAAACGTACGTGTTCTGCTCATCCGGTTGCAAGGCGTCTTTCGACCGAAACCCTTCGAAGTACGCCAAGTGATCGTCGCGTTGGTCCTTCCGGATTCGAGTGCGGGTCCGTTGGAGGCCGAGGACCGCGTGGTACTGATCCCTGGCGAGGGCTCGGGCGATGAACGCGCCCGAATCCAGGAAGAGCTTCATCGCCTCTTCTTCCGCCCATAGAGGACCTCATCCACCTTCGAGGCGTCCGTCTTCATGCCCCCCTTGAACCCCCAGCCTGGGTCGAACAAGGGATCCCACGATAGATCGCCATTGCGTGTCGCCCACTCGCGTAGGGCTTCGCGCGCTGCTTCCTTAAGGCTCAGGCCCTTGGCTTTCGCGGTCCGCGCGACGAACTCATAGACCTCGGGTGAGACTTCGGTCTGGATCACCCGTTTCTTCATCATCGCCTCTGCATCGATCGAGCGCTACTTACCTCTTCCAATCAGATGTAGTCAACACATTTCGTATCTAGATGTGGCCCCTGTAGCCTGCACGCTCGTCTCCATTCTGACCGCGACCGGCAAAGCTTTATTTTGCGAGCCTTCGTACGTCGGCGACGTGGTCTCTGCCATCTGGGGCCGTCTCACGTGGAGCCGCGGCCTGTTCGCGGTCCTCGTGCTGAACGTCGCTTGGACTGCGTCCCTCTTCATCTGCCCGTTCACGGTGGCGCCCGGATCCTTCGTGCACCAGGTGGGCGGGGCGAACCTCGTCGACCACGAGAACATCTGGGAGACATTCCCGCTGTACGCGCGCGTCGTCTACACGATCGGAGACGCGCAGTGCCATCAGCTCTGGTACCGCTCCTTCCTGTTGAACGGCAATCAAATGCCGATTGACCAGCGGATGACCTCCATGTACCTCTTCGCGAACTTGGGCCTGCTCGCCGCGATCTTCGCGAGGCCGTCCACGTCGACGGGACAGGTCATGCTGAATGCGTTGCCCGAGTTCCTCCGCCGTCGGCTGTGGAAGTTCGGCCCCGATCGCGCGGGCGCCTTGGTCTTGGCCCTCGGCCTGATCCCGATGGCGATCGACGGCTTCACGCAGTTGTCCGGCCGATATGAGTCGACGCCCATCGCCCGCGTCCTCACCGGCGGCCTCGCGGGCTTCGTTGGCGGCCTCCTCGTCGGCGCGATGCTCGTGACGATCCGACAGTTCTCCCTCGAGATGCGGCGGATGTATGCGCACATGCAGGCCGACACCGCGTCCCTCCGATGAGCGAAGGTTTTTCAAGGGCCCCCTGTTTCCGACGGCCCAATGGCCCGCCGGAAACGCAAGGACGACGTTCCCGACTGGAGCGCGCCCGAGTTCGACGAAGTCGGCTACATGCGGACGGAGATCGGGGCGGCACGGGCCGCCGTCGCCACGATCGCCTGGGCGGTCGTCGGGGCGGCCGTCTCCTTCCTCCTGTATTCGGTCCACCCGGCCCTCGCCTTCTTCGCGGGCATCCTGGTCGGCTTCGGGCTATACTTCTTCCTGCCGATGATCGGCATCAGCATCGACGCCTTCAAGAGGCGCGACTGGACCGGCCACGGCATCACGTATTTCTTCAGCTGGCTCGCCTTCTGGATTCTCCTCCTGAATCCGCCCTTCGGCGACTTCACGAATCCGACGATCCAATCGGTCTCCGTTTCGCCATTCCACTCCGGGTACACGGGACCCCTGTCCTGCCTGCCCCTCGTGGCCGGCGCCGTGACGATCAAACTGAACCCGCCCAACACCTCGGCCTACGTGCTGTTCCGCGCCTCCGACAACGTCGGCCTGGCGAGCGTCCAGGTGGAAGTGACGCCGAACGGCCAAGCCGCGTTCGTGCTGAATGCGACGCCGCAGACCGGGTCCAGCCGATGCGCGAACCATACCGCGGAGACGTATCCCGGAGGCACGTACAACGTCTCGTTCGTCTTCAACGCATCCTCGTACGTGGTGACGATCGTCGCGCGGGATCGCAGCGGTCGAGAGGCAACGGACTCGTTCCAGATGTTCCACACGTGACCGGCGACGGTCTATCGTTCCCACGGGAAGCGCCTGTCGAAGAGCCGCGTCCATGCCTCGGAGTACCCGGATCGGAGGGCGACGTTCCCGGACGCGATCCGCACGGACGTCCGGGCGGTCTTCTCGAGATCCTTGCCGAGGCCCAGCTCCCGCCATTTCGCCTTCACGAACCCGGCGGCGGTCGTCGCCTCGCGGGTCACGTCGACCGCCCATCGCTCCCCGTGGATGTACGGGCCCGCCATCGTCTTCGGGCTCCGCCTCCATTTGTCGAGGAAGTCCTTCGCGTTCTTGACCCATACCGGCGGACCTTCGTGGCGGGAGGCCCGCGGAAGCGACTCGACGTCGAGTTCGAACAGGAACACGGCTTCTTTCCCGACGACGTCGAACCGGGAGTCGAACACCTGGAAGGCATTCCGATGGAGGAGGTCCGCGAAGGACCGATGGGCCTTCCGGAGCTGCGGGTACAGGACGTCCTCGGTCACGGTCGGGGCCGGGATGGAGATCGCGAGGAGTCCGGCGCCTCGCTTTCGCGCGAGGGCCCGCAGTTTGGGCAGCGGGAGCGGTTTCAGAGGCCGCGGGAAGAAGAACCGTTCGCTCGGCGCCTGGAGGTATGCCCGCGCGGCATGCACGAACGTCGCCATCTGCTCCACGCCGACGGCGCTCGCGACGTTCCGGTTCGGGTCCACGGGATCGACGACCACGAGGGGTTCCGTGAACGTCCGAGCGGGCGGACGATCGAGCTCGAGGACGGTCGTGGGCCGCCAGGAGAGGCTGTTCTCCAGGACCCCTCGGAAGGAGCCGTACTTCAGGACGAGGAGTTCGCACAGGTATCCGCTGAAGCCGAGGACCTTCGCCTCGGCTCCGTAGACGCCGATGCCCTCCGCCCACGCCTTCAGGAGGCGCACGTCGTTCTGTTGGCCCTGCTTCACATGGCCGAGGACGTAATCCACGTGGAGCGGGGTGCGATCGACCGCGCTCATGCGCTGCGTGGCGTCCGTGATCCGATAGCACGGGACGACCTCGACTTCGAAGCCGCCGTACCATCCGCGCGTGTACGGATGCTCGGCGTACATCCGCACGGGCCGCTCGAGGACGTCGCCGAGGGCGAGCCCTTCTCGCTCCAGGACCTCGCGCGGCGTGTCGGCCGGGAAGGCGACGAAGATGTCGATCTCGGTGCCCGTGAGATGGACCCCCTTCGCGACGGAGCCGACGAGCAACGGTTTCGCTCGCAATCCCTTCGCGGCGATCTTCCCCTCGAGGGTCTTCATCACGTCGCGGACCACGCCTTGGATGCGTCGGTCCTCCTCCGCCGAGGGCAGAATCTTCCGAAGGATCTGCTCCTCGAAGGGCGGCATCATCGCCCGAATCCGCTGGCCGTATTTAGAATCCCGCCTGATGGCCCGTTGCCGTCCATCGGAGCGGGCTATCGGATGAGGCCCTTCATCTGGGCGGCGGCCACGATACCGTCGATCAGGAATTGCACCGCGATCGCGGCGAGCAGGAGGCCCATCACGCGGCCGATGGCCCGGGTGCCGGTCCGCCCGATCTTGCGGAAGATCCGATCCGCATTGTGGAGGAGGGCGAAGGCCGACAGGACGGCGACGAGGATGCCCGCGAAGACGAACAGCTTGTCCGTCGGGTCTGAGACGGGAGCGGTCATGTAGATCATGACGGTCGTGATGGCGCCGGGACCCGCGAGCAAGGGGATGCCGAGCGGCACGACGGAGACCTCCTCCCGCTGCAGCGTCTCCTCCCGTTCTTGAGGAGTGAGCCTGGAACGGGACCGCTCCCCATTCAGCATCTCGAGGGCGACGCCGAACAGGAGGGCGCCGCCCGCGATCTTGAAGGCCGGGATCGTGAAGCCGAACCCCGCGAAGATCCATTGGCCGAAGACCGCGAACACGCCGAGGGTAATCGTCGCCGTGAGGCAGGCCTTCGAGACGATGTCCTGTTTCTGCGCGGCGCTCAGGTCCTCCGTGAGGACGGAAAAGAAGGGGACCACGCCGAGCGGGTCCACGATCGCGAAGATGGAGGCCATGGCGGTGGCGCCGAACGCCAGGTCCGCCATGGTCTTCCTGAGTCGGACGATCAGTGCTTGCGCATCAACTTCATCCAACCGCCACTCTCGTACACGGCGAGGTTGCGGTTGTTCGCGGTTTGCACGAATTCGTCCCAGGTGATGACTTGGAGCTTGTCGCTGTCGCCTTTCGTGAAGCGCAGCGTGCTCGTACCTCTCACCTTGCCCGGCTGAAGCCCCTTCACGGAGGCGATCTGCCGTGCGTACTCGAACGAGATTTCCTT
>VBLU01000084.1 GCA_005879065.1 Methanobacteriota archaeon | reverse complement strand
CAGGCGTTCGACGATCTCGTCCTGGCCGACGACCTCGTCGAGGGACTTCGGTCGATACTTCTCGACCCAGATTTCCTTCATCGCCGCCCCCAACGCGTGCGTGGCATCCGAGGGATGCGTAATAAGCCTTTGTTGCGGGGTGGGAGAACCTACCCGATGACGACGTCGAGGAACTGCATGACCGCGCCGATCGGATTGATCAGCGTCGTCGTCCGCCGCCCTTCGACAACATATCGCTCACGATCTGCCCGCGGAAGATCGCGGTCTTGCCTTCGCCGTAGTCGACTTCGACCGTGGCGTCGACCGCGGTCACATGTCCCGCCGTCAACGCGGTCGTGCGACCGCTCTTCCGGACGGCGAGGCCGATCGCCGCATCCGTGGTTCCGCTCACGCGACCGATGTCCAGGATGTCTGGAGCGACGAGACTCGCCTCGATCGGTTCCGCGACCGCGGCGTCGACCAGGTTCTCCTGGCCGTTCGGAAGGCGCTTCAGGCTCAGGCCGAAGACTGCGAGCAGCGGCGCGACGGCCCGTTCCAGGAACTGCGCGACCGGGCCCATGGATCGTTGATTGAATCGGATCGGGACGAAGTCCGTGAGGCGGGCGATCGCGTCTTGCAACCGACCGCCGTCGACGGGACCCGGCTGCAGGATTGGATCCCCGATCTGCCCCGCGTTCTCGTTCGCAAGGACATGGTTGTTCGAGAGAATGGCGGGCCGTCCGTGTCGGTGCACGAGGACTCCCAAGGTCCCCGCCGTGATCCGGTAGTGGCCAATGCTCACTCCCCCCGAGGCGGGACGAACCCGATGCGTCCGGTTCTCGTCCATGCTTTGCACGAGCGGGATGGCCATGAAGCGGCCCGTCTCCACGACGTCGGTGAGGACGCCGTCGATCTCTTTCGGGACCACATCGTGATGCCGGAGTTCGTCCTCCGGCCGTTTGCGTTCGACGAACGCGACGATGCAGCGTTCGTTCGTGTCGTGGCCATGGATGATCTTGCTCCCGACGGCGACACCGACGACGTTCGCCCGGCCGAAGATCGCGTTTTCGTGGACCGCCTTCGCGGCCCGCACATCGAAGGGCATCGTCACCCCTTCCGTTCGAGCGCACTGATCTCGAGCAGGCCTTCGCCGAGCTTGCCGCCGGTCGCGGTGCCGGCCACGCGGACGACCATGTTCGACACGAATCCGAGGAAGATGCCGATGCCGTAGTAGGCGAGGAGGTCCCGCGCGTACAGGAAGGACATCAGGCTCACGCCGAAGACGATCGCCATGAACGAGGCGAACGCCCCCCACTGGACCTTGTACCGGCGGACGGCGAACATGAGGAACCATCCGAGGACGCTCCCCATGAGGACGACGCCGACTTGGTTGATGTCCATCGGATTCCCTCGGAGGAGGGACGCCATTCGGAGCCGTTGGGATAAAGGAACCGGCCCTGTTCTCACTCGAAATAACACGGAGCACCTGGGAAGCCCGCCGGAAGACTCAACTACCTAGGTCCCCGATTCCCGGCAGAGAGGGTCCGCTTGTCCGCCTCGAAGGCCTGCCCGGTCTGCGGCGCCTTGAACGATCCGACGAATGCCTATTGCATCCAATGCGGGAGGCCGTTGTTCGCCACTCCGACGGCGTCGCCTCCGCCGACCCCGTATCCGTCGGCGACCCCGCCAGCCGTCCCTCCCGCGGTGGCCTATCCGTATTTGCCAAGTCCGCCTCCCCGCCACGCTACGGCCGGGACGATCCTCTCGGGAATGTTTGACGTCTGGACGAAGAACCTCAAGGAATTCTTCGTCGTGTTTTTCGTCCTTGCGCTGGTGAACGGCCTCCTCGGAGGGCTCGTCGCCCTCGCGATCCTCGGTACGTTTGGACCCAGCACCGGTTTCTTCCCCGGGGGCCCGCCGTCGGGCATCCCTGCTTCAGCCCTCGGCAACCTCCTGCTCTTCGCCATCATCTCGATCCTCGCGGGCGCGATCCTCAGCAGCATCGTCGGTGGCGGCATGACCGAGTACGCGGTACGGAGGTTCCGCGGAGAATCCATCACCCTGGAGCGCGCCCTCCGTCGGGGCCTGGATCGGTTCCTCAGCATCCTCGGGGCAAACCTCCTCCTCACCCTCCTCCTCCTCGCGCTCGTGTTCGTCCCGTTCCTCCTGATCTTACTGCCGTTCACCGGTGGGACGGTCAATCCGGGGACCGCGATCGGGGCAATCTGCGGCGGCTTCGTCTTGCTCGCCATCGGAGGCCTGATCGCCCTCTATGTGGGCATCGCCATGAGCCTCTACGCGCCCGCCATTATGATGGAGAACGCGACCGCGACGTCCGGCCTGATGCGAAGCTGGAGACTCACCAAACGTCATTGGTGGTCTCTCTTCGGGGCCATGTTCGCCGCGGGGATTCTCGGCGGATTCATCACCCTGGTGATCACGATCCCGATCTCGCTCCTGCGAAGTCCCTTCGCGACCATCTTGGCCGCGGCGCTCGCGAACGGGCTGGTCGGCGCCTGGTCCGTGATCCTCGCTGCGGTGGCGTACGACCTCCTGGTGCGACAGCCGTCGTACGGACTGCCGCCGTACTATCCCAGCGTGACGTTGCCCCCTCCGGCCGGAGCGGCGCAGACTCCCCAGCCGCCGCCGGCTCCACCTCCCCCTCCTGGCCCATGAGCTCTTAAGCCGGCGGCCGATTCGATTCGTCATGAAGTGCGACCGTTGCTCCGCCGCTGCGGTCGAGTGGATTCGCTACAGCGGGGAGCATCTTTGTCGCGACCACTTCCTTGGTTTCGTCGAACGACGAGCGAAGCGCGAGCTCCGGTCCCAAGTCCATCTCCGCGGCCAGGAACGCATCGCGATCGGCATGAGCGGCGGCAAGGACTCGAGCACCACGGCAGCTCTCCTGGTCGAATTCTTGAGGAGCCGAAGCGAGATGGAGTTGATCGGCATTACGATCGACGAGGGCATCGCCTCGTACCGGCCCGCGGGAATCGACTTTGCGAAACGACTCTGCGCGCGCCTCGGAATCGAGCACCGAGTGCTCGCGTACCAGGAGACGTCAGGGCACACGATGGACGAGGTGGTGGCCCGAGATCCCGAATCGATCCCGTGCAGCTACTGCGGCCCGTTCCGGCGGCAGGCCTTGAACCGGGCGGCCGTCGAAGTCGGGGCGGACTATGTGGCCACCGGCCTGAACCTGGACGACACGGCGCAATCGATCCTCATGAACGTCGCCCGCGGGGACATCGAGAAGCTCGCCCGCCTCGGTCCGCACGAGAGTCGACAACCCGGGCTCGTGCCGAGGATCCAGCCCCTGCGGATGATCCCCGAGAAGGAAGTGTATCTCTACGCCCTCCTGCGGGGCATCGAGTTCCACGACGCGACATGTCCCTACGCGGAACGGGCCCAGCGCGGACGGTTCCGAGAGATCCTCCACCGCCTCGAGGAAGAGAGCCCGGGGACACGCCACGCCATCGTCAGCGGGTACGATCAGATGCGCCCGCTCCTTCAGTCGGCCTATCCGCCCGCCACCCTGAACGCCTGCGCCCGCTGCGGCGAGCCGACCGTCAGCACGGTCTGCAAGGCGTGCGAATTGCGGGAGCGCATCGAGAAGATCGGGGCCCCGGACGTGACGGAACCGCTCGTCTGAAGGCTCGGATCACCGGCCCATCGTCGCGGCGCGCGACCGGCCCACGGACAGGATTCGCGCGGGCACCTTGAGTTGCGATTCGATAAAGGCGACATATCGTTGGGTGGTCTCTGGGAGCGCCCTCCGCCCGCGGCTTGCGATTCCGATCCACTCGTCCTCCGGGAGATCGGGCCAGCCTTTGAACTCACGGTACACGGGCCCGCTCTCGGAGAGGATCCGCATGCTCGCGGGGAACTCCTTGACCACGCCGCCGTCGTGACGGTACCCGGTGCACACACGGATCCGGTCGAGGCCTCCGAGCACGTCGAGTTTCGTCACCGCGAGGCGCGTGAGGCCATTCACACGGACCGCCATCCGAAGCATGACGAGGTCGAGCCACCCAACCCTTCGCGGACGTCGGGTTGTCGTCCCATACTCGCCGCCGCCCCGTTCCCGCAGGTGTTCCGCGATCGGCCCTTCCAACTCGGTCGGGAACGGGCCCGAACCGACCCGCGAGGTGAACGCCTTCGCGACGCCGAGGATGTCCGTGAGGTAATGCGGCCCGATGCCGGCCCCGACGGCGGCGGCTCCCGCGACGCAGTCGCTCGAGGTTCCGTATGGATAGACTCCGTGGTCGATGCAGAGGTGGGTCCCTTGGGCTCCTTCGAACAAGATGCGCTTCCCGCGTTTCAGCGCGGCATCCAACCAGGCCGACGTGTCGGTCACGAAGGGAGCGAGTCGCTTGCCGTAGGCCTCGTGTTCCCCGAACACCGCGTCCGCATCGATCCGCTCGCTGCCGCCGTACGCCTCGATGAGCCTCTGCTTGATGGGCACGATCGCGCGGAGTTTGGCGCTCAAGACGTCCGGGTCGATCAGGTCGCACATGCGGATCCCGAACCGCCCGACCTTGTCCTCGAAGGCGGGACCGATCCCCCGCAGGGTCGTCCCGGCCCCCATGTCGCCCTTCAATTTCTCCTCGAGGCCGTCCAGGATCTTGTGGTACGGCATCACGACATGCGCGCGGTCGCTAATGCGGAGGTTCGATCACGTTCATCGTCCGCTTCCGCAGGACCCCGGACGGGAGGAGGTGGAACGCGTACAGGTCGTTCCCCACTTGGACGGTGTGGCCCGCGTTCGCGCCGCCTTGGAATCGCGCGACGACGTCGGCGAGATCGGAGAGAAAATCGATGATCTTGCCCTTGCCCTCGTCCCCGAACTGGGCTCCCACGACTACGCTCGCGGACATCGCGCTCTCCGAGAAGGCATCACGAGTCGGGTAACGATACTTTCGTAAGAAGCTTATCTCGTGAAACGTGACGCGCTTCGATATCGTTCCCCCGGGACCATCCTCCGAACGAGGATGCGGACGGATCGGTGTGCCCCTCCGGGATTTTGGTCTTCGTCGGGCAGGCATCTTCCGGACTTTGCCGCGATAGCATTTTATCATCCGCGAGCCTTTCGCATCTCGCCGTCTCTTGACGGGGGCGGGAGGGGTTCCAGCGTTGTCGCAGGCTACGGACAAGATTCCCACCTATGTGGTGGGCTTGGACGCTCGGCTCAGCGGCGGCATCCCGCGCGGCCACATCGTCCTCGTCGGGGGACCGCCCGGCTCCCTGAAATCATCTTTCGTGTACCGCATCCTCTTCCATGAGGCGAAGGAGCGCGCCGCCTCCGGGCTCTACCTGTCCATGGAACAGAGCCGCGCGTCGCTCGTCGCGCAGATGACCTCGCTGGGGATGGAGCCGGCCCAGGCGAAGGGCGTCCATGTGATCGACGTACGCGCGCTGCGGCGGGAGATCGAGGAGGTCCGGGAACAGCCGCGGTGGCTCCTCGGGCTCCGTCGGCAGCTGGCCCGGTACAAGGAGGAGATGGGGTGCGACCTGATCGCGCTCGACAGCCTCGACGCGCTCTACGCCCTCGCGCCGTTCGAGAGTCCGCGGAACGAGATCTTCCAGTTCTTTGAGGAGCTGCGGGACCTGAACGCGACGACCTTCCTGGTCTCGGAGATGCCCCGCGACGCGACGCGCTTCGCCCACTTCGGCGTGGAGGAGTTCCTCTCGGACACGATCATCCACCTACGACTGCGCGAGGTCGATGTCGGCATGAGCACATCCGTACGCCGCTACATCGGGGTCGTGAAGATGCGCGGGGTCGAACATGACCTCGACTACTTCCCGCTCCTCGTGGAGCACGGGACCTTCGAGATCGTGTCCGAATGACCGCCGGTGCGTCCGTCGCATTCGTCCTGAACCTCGGGGCCGCTCTCCCGATCGTCGCGCTCTTCGTGAGCGCGTTTCTCGGGGCGTACGTCTTCGGGCTGAATCCGCGCGGCCCCGCGAACCGGTCGGTCCTCCTCGTCATGATCGCGTTCGTGGTCTGGGATGTCGGCGAGGTGGTCCAGCGGTCCCTTGCTCCCGGCACATCCCCGGACGTGCTGTTCTTCTGGGCCCGCGTGACCTGGGTCGCGATTGCCTTCGTGCCCGCGACGTTGTACCAACTCGCCCTCACCTATCCGACCAAAGCGGATTGGATCCGACGGCCGTGGGCCCTCGCAGCGATCTACGTCCCTGCCCTCGCCTGGGCCTCCTTGATCTCGATGACCGGGTTGGTCATCAACGGGATGTCGTCGAACGCCTTCGGTCCCAGCGCCCGGGTCGCGCCGACCTACGCCTACCTCGCGCCCGTGTTCTTCGTCTGGATGTTCACTTCTGTGATGCTCTTCGTCCGTTCGTGGTGGCAGGTTCGCAAGACGCCGAGTCGATGGGTGTTCGGCGTGGTCCTCCTTGGTCTCATCGCGGGCACGGTTCCAGCCGCGGTGACGGAGCTCCTGTGGCCCATCCTTTCTTCGAACGACACCCGAGTCGGTCTCGGCTCCCTGTATACGCTGATGTGGTCGATCTTCATCGCGTACGCGGTCGTCCGGTACCGGTATCTCGTGATCGAGCCGGTGACCGAGGCGCGTACGGCGAGGGCCCCGCGGCACCGCCTCGAGCGAGGCCTGAACTACCTGGTCCTCGAGAACGGGCGGAGCTCCGCGATGGGTGCGTTCCGGGACATCGTGTCCGCGACCCCGGGCCTGTGCGTCACGGGCCTCGCTCCCTCTCGCGTCTCCGTCCGATTCGGGCTCGAGCGCACCCCGATTCTCTGGATCACCACGGTGTCCAACGAAGAACGGACCGTGCGACCGAATGCGCTGGACTTCGAACTCGTGCACACGGTCGTGAAATTTCTCCGGGAGAATCCAGGGACCGCGGTCCTGCTCGACGACCTCGACTACCTGGCGACCCTCGCGGGTTTCGACGCGGTCGCGCGCTTCCTCAAGCGGGTCACGAACCAGGCGAGCGCCTCGAAGGGCACCGTGATCGTGGCGGCAGGCTTCGGCACCTTCCCGCCGGAACAGATCGCGCTCCTCCGCGGCTCGGTGGACCGAGTGCTCGAGGTGCAGGAGGCAATTGCCTCTTCGACCCCGGGTGCCGAGCACGTCCTCATGACGATCAACGCACAGGATGCCCCGGTGGCCCTGCCCCTCGTCGGCGCGAGGCGCGGCCTGCTCCTGACGACGGAGCATCCGACGAAGGCGCGTCTGCGCTACGGCGACCGTTTCGACATCGTGTGGGTCACGGAGCAGCCGGAACCGGGGGTCCCGTGCGTCCGGCCGAATGCCCTCGATACGGAAGGCCGCCGGGCGATCGGGAACTACGCCACCGCCCACGAAGGGATGGACATCGTGCTGGTCGGCCTCGAGCAGCTCGCCCTCTACGTGGACTTGCGCTCCTGGCTCCCGTTCGTGAAGGACAGCCTCGACATCGCGAGCCTCCACGGTTGCCGGCTGTTCCTCACGGTCGCTCCGGAGGCCCTGTCCCCGCAGGAACTCGCGGTGCTCGCGCGCCGCTTCGACACGGGCCTCTCGCCGTCCATGTTCAAGGGGTCTGCGCCTTCAGGGCCGACCACAGCCGCTCCTGAAAATCGAATTCCTTATCGAGAACCCTCTGCATGAACAGCACGATCTGTCCCTGGGGATCGAGGCCGTTGCGGCGGCAGTATTCCCGGAATCGCGACAGCACCTCGCCGTCCACGCGGATGTTGAACTGGACCTTTTCCGCGGGCTTCGGGACGACGGTTCGCGCCACGGCCTTCCCGATCGTCCCCGACCTATTTCATCGTTTCTACAGAAACCTCCAATCCGTAGCAATTCGTAGCTTTGGTAGCACTTAAATAACTGATAATCACTCCTGGGAACAGTGGGATAGGGTTCTTTCCGTGACCGCCAACAGCTTGCCTAAGACGCCGCCGGCGCCCCCTGAAGAACCAGGATTGGAACCCCCTGATTCCATCGACGCCGAGCCCGTCGACGACCGCCTCCAGGAGGACCTCTTTCAGAGCCTCGTGGAATCCGCGGATTACGTGGACGGACAAACGCCACTCCCGGCCCGGAGTGAGGGGGCGCTGCAACTTGCGACGCCGGAGGCGATCCGTGCTGCGTTTGCCGAGTCGTGGGAGGCCCTTTCCCATTCCCTCTGTCTCGGTGTGGACCCGGACCAGGCGCTCCTCGGCGTACGGGATCTCGTCATGTACGACATCCCGGACGGGACGCGGTCCACGCTGTCCGTGCCGGTCGAATACGACGTGGAAGCGGATGCGGGGCTGTACTGCCTCGCCTTGGTCCACAGCCTCGCGAGCCTCGGTGCGAAGTCGAACGTGATCTTGACGCACACCGCGTATAACCGGGAGCGCGGCCCGGAGGAGACGAAGCGATTCCTCGATGTCCTCGCCAAGGGCATCGATCCGTTCCGGCACTACGCGCGTCGACACGGGATCGCGATCCACCTGGAGGGTCTCGGCTCCGGCTACGAGCTGGAGGGCGCGTTCCGCCGGGCCTTCCCGCTGCCGGAAGAACCGAAGTTCGATGCCCACTTCCTGATGGACTACGAGGAGGAATGGTTCCTGACGCCCCACGGCAGGGAACTGCTCGACCTCCTCCCGATGATCGATGTGGTCGTCCGCCACACGAAGCTCGGGATCGCGGGCGGTTGGATCCCGACGCGGATGCGACGAGCCTCTTACGTGTATTCGCAGAACGGGTCCGTTCACAGCAACTGGAACTTCGACGAGTACGCGGCCATGGTCGCGGTCACATACTTGTCCAAGCTGCTCCACCAAGGGGAGTCATTGTCGAAGACCTACGCATCCGTCGACGAGATGAAAGCCCGGTACCGCGACCGGGAGATCAAGCTACGGCAGAAGATCATCCGTCTCCGGCCGAAACCCCGGAAGCTGTTCGTCCTCGGTTCGCCCGTGGGCCTCATCCAGGTGTACGCCTAAAGGAGAGGGGCCTCCGCGAAGAACGCCGACAACATGCTGTCGGTCCCCTTCGCTTCCGCGGGCATGCCCCGCCACTGCGCCAGAACGGCCCGATTGTTCGTTTCAAACTCGAGGAGCAGGTCCCTCATCTGCCTCCGGAGCTGGTCCGTCTCCTCGCCCTCGAGGACCACAGTGAGGTAGGTGTGGCGGGCCCGCTCGACGACCAATGTGTAGGTGCCATGGCTGATCGAGCTGAGGGACTTGCCCCGAAGAATCGGAAACGAGGTCCGCATGAAGTTCTGGATCACGTCGAGAGTCGCCCCGAACAGATCTTGGTCGATGACCGTCTCGCCCGGCCGCGCCTTTGAACCGATGAGCGTTCCGTCCTCGAACGTGAGGAACGAGGCCTTGATCGAGTATCGGCGGGACTGGAAACGGCGGACCGCCTCCGAGATCCGCTGCGTGCTTCCTGGATACAGGGTGTAGATCGTCGCCGCCGCGATCACGAGGGCGAGCGTCGAGAACGGGGGCGGGACGTTCGAGCGGAGGGCGCCCAGCGCCCCGTTCGTCCCGAGGCCGAGGACGATGACGAGGGCGAACACGATCAAGAAGCCTCGGGTCCTCGCCGCCAACGCCGGGCTTGCCTTGCGGACGATCTTATGGAGGCGATACAGGTTCACGATGCCGCCGAGGCTGTACGAGCCGATGTACGCGATGATGACCAAAAACACGACTTCGTTGTAGACCGGGATCCAAAGGGACCCCACCTGTACGACGTCCTCGAGTCCGAAAAACCAGAGGACCACCAGGACCGCGATCGCGACCACGCCGAACGACCAATAGACGCGACGCATACGATCGATGTAGACGACGGTGAAGAGCAAGAGGAAGAGGCTCGTGACAATCGCGCTGGACGTGGACATGAGGCCCGCGAACTTGGCGAAGTTGATGCTCCCGGCCGTGAAGAAGAGAAAATCCCACGTCGCGTATAGGGCGGCGAAGATGCATGAGAGCAGGAAGAACGTCTCCGTCCATGTGTGGATTCGATCGCGGTATACCTGCAGGCCGGCGAGGACGAACCAGGTGGCTGCCGACGCCAAGGGGAGGACGCGCAGCAGATCGTAGATGTCCATCGATTCACGTAGGCCACAACAGGATCGAAAGGCCGTTGGGGAGCGATTTCAATATGAGGTAGGCCATATATAAACCGGGGTTCCTGAGTCCTTGGACGCCGTGCATTCCAGGGCGAAATCGTGACATCTGGCTAGGGAAGTTTATTTTGTCTCGGAACGATGCGGCGGTCGTGGTGGAGAAGGTTCGCATCGCCGGTGCGGGGGTCGCCGGACTCACCGCCGCGATCGGACTCGCGCGGGCCGGCAAATCGGTCGAGGTCCTCGAAATGAAATCGCGCGTCGGCTCCAGCGCGGGGACCCACACGGAAGGGGTTCGAAACTACCTCGGACGCGACGGCCTCGAGGATCTTGCGCGCTTTGGTGTGAAGGTCCGTCCGTTCGCGGTTGCGAATCGGGTCGTCCGAAGATCCCGTCGATCCGTGAGCGTGGTCCGCGGCCCGTCGTACTACATGGTCGACCGAGGAGGCGGGCCGCAATCCCTCGAACGGCAGCTCCTCGAGCAAGCGCTCGACGCTGGAGCACAAGTTCGATTCAAGACGAAAGCGGCCCCGTCCGATGTCGACCTTTTCGCGACGGGCGCGCCGAAGAACTTGGTGAACATCTTCGCGGGCGGGTATCGATTCTCTCATGAAGGATCCAACCTCGAGTCGGACGAAATCCATGCGCTCTTCGACAACGACCTCGCCCCGCAGGGCTACTTGTGCATCCTACCGGGACCGAGCGCCCACAGCATCTATACCGTTTCGTGGCGCCCGTTGCCCTATGGAGAACTCGTCGCGAAAGTGGACCGCGCTCTGCGGCTGGACTGGGTGCGAGAGATTCTGGGGACCGCGACAAGGGTGGGCCGAATCTACGGGAAGGGCTACTTCCACCCGGATCCCTATTCGGTCGCTGCCCAGGCGGGCGTCCTCCGGGCGGGCGAAGCGAGCGGCATCCAGGACGCCGTGGGCGGCTTCGGTATCCGATATGCGGTCGGGAGCGGAGCCCTTGCCGCAAAGTCGCTCCTCACCGGCTCCGATTATGCCGCGATGCTCCGCGAGGAGTTCAGCGACGATTTCGAAGTGGCGATGAAAAGCCGGGCATGGCTCGAGCGGGCGACCGACGAGGACTACGACCGATTCCTGGAGAAACTCGGGCCCGAGGTCGGGGTGAGCGATTACGCTTCGTGGCGCGGCGTACGATTCCTCTGAGGTGGGCCTCCGATGACCGATCGCGGGATGTTCGTCCTCTTTGATCTCGGCGAGACATTGGTGGACCTCACCGACTTGGTCGGACGGATCGCCGACCGACTTCGACGGGAGATTCCGGGGATGGAGCAGGATGCGGAGAAGACCTCCCACGACTGGATTCGTCGCACATCGGCATCCCTCCCGCGGGAAGAGGGGACTCCCTTTGTGCGGGAGATCGACGTGGCCGCGACGGTCCTGCGCGAGCTGCTCGCCGCGAGAGGAATTCCGATCACCGAATCCGATGCCGACGCACTTCTGCGCCGCGCATGGAATGATTTCGAACCGAGCGCGCGGTTTTGTCCCGGAGTGAGCCGGGAGTGGCTCGAAGAACTTCGGCGCATGGCCTCGGGCCTGGCTGTCGTGACGGACGGCGACATCGTCAACGTGAACCGACTCGTGAAGCGACTCGATCTCGAGAGGTATTTCGGCGCGATCATCACGTCGGAGGCGGTTCGCGCCTACAAGCCGAATCCGCGAATCTATCGGGCTGCGCTCGAAGCCCTCGGAGCCGCGCCCCGTGACAGCGTCTTCGTCTCCGACACACCGCTCGACCTGCAGGGAGCCGCGGCGGTCGGCATGAGGACGGCGCTACTTCCGAGGGGACTCCTCTCCGAATCCGCGAAGCTTCCACCGGGTGCGCTGCGACTATCGGGCCCCCAGCACCTGCACGACATCCTGGCGAGCTGGTCGAAGGAACGCCCCGGTCCCCCGTGACCTGGCCCTAGGTGGGTTTCCTCGCTCGCTTGATCTGGAGATTGTACATCTCCAACAGTTCTTTCGTGCTCGTCGCGTCCTCCGGCTTCTTGTCGTCCCGCCATCGGCCCGTGAATCGGGGGAACCGAATCGCAAGGCCGGCGCCCGGTCGGACTTTGTCCCATGCCGCGGTGTGGACGGGGCTCACCGTGATCTCCGCTCCTCGCACTTCCAACACGGCCTCGGGGTCGAACCACGCGTCCGCTTCGAGCTTGGAATCCACCCGTGGCGGTCGCCGCTCGCGTTGCGAGCCCTTGAACTTGTCCGGCAGGTGGCGCAACGTCTCGTCATCGAAACCCGTTCCGAGTTTGCATGTGGTCCGAAAGACATCGGCCTGTTCGTCGTAGGCGGCCATGAGCAGGGCGCCGTACGTCCCCGCTCGTTTCCCCCGGCCGGCGAAGGCACCGACGACGACGAGATCAATCGTGTCGCTCAAGGCCGCACTGTATTCCTTCTTGAATTTGATCCATTGGAACCCTCGCGCCCCCGCGTCGTACGTCGACTCGAGCGCCTTCGCCATGAGACCTTCGCATCCGGCCTGAAGCGCTTCGTCGAAAAACTGCTCGGCTTCCTTCACGGAATCCGTGATCCGCACGGTCGCCAAGCGGATGCGGTCGTTCGGGCGGAGGATCGAGTCCAAGGCCTTGCGTCGCTCGCGGTAGGGCCGCGGGGTGAGGTCGTCATTTTCCCGGAGGAGACAGTCAAATGCGAAGAGGGTGACGGGGAACTCCATGGCCATCTTGTCGACGTCCGTCTTGCGTCCGCGTCGACGGCTCACCTCCTGGAACGGCAGAAATTCGCCCGTGTTCGGGTCGACCGGGACCGCCTCCCCTTCGAGGATAGCCGCGCGGTCCTTGACCGCGGAACGCAGGCCTTCCACAATCTCGGGGAACTGTCCCGTGATATTCTCCAGGTGTCGGGAGAAGAGTTCGATCTTCTCCGTCCCGATGTGGGCCTGGACCCGCAGGCCGTCGTACTTGTATTCGAGCGCGCACTTCCCAAGCCGCGACAGGATCTCATCGAGGGTCTCGAGCCGCTCCGCGAGCATGGCTCGGATGGGCCGGAAGAGCTTCAGGTGCACGGACTCGAGCCCCTTCAACCCTTTCGACGCGAGGACCCGGGCCACTTCGCCGAGGTCGGACGACACGTTGTATGCGCGTTCCACGCGGTCGCGATCGGTCTTCGTGGCGAAGGTCGCGGCGAGCGCATCGACGATCGTCATGTCCGCGACGCCGAGGCGCATCTTGCCGACGACCATCCGGACAATGTACTTCGCTTCTCGGGGAGTCGCATTGCTCAACAGGTCCGAGAGGAGGCGGATCTTTCGTTCTTGGCTGCCCTCTCCTCCCTCCTGCGCGATCGAATCGAGGTTCGCGTAGACCTTGGCCACGGTCAAGGGCGTGGACTCGAGCGGTTTCAGCCGGCGGCTCGCGATGACCTGTTCCGCGACGAGTCCGAGGTCGCCCTTTTCCTTCCACAACTTCTCCACACGGCCCTCGTCGAGGCCCGTCGCGTGGGCGAGGACGCGAATCACCATTTTTTCCGCCAGTCCCAGCTCGACTCCCAAATAGTCGGGATGAATTCGGCCTTGGGTCAGGTACACGACCTTGTCCAGGTCCTCCGGAGGCGTGTCGCGCAGCAGGCCGACGAGTAGGCCCGTCATCTCCAGACGTTTCGTCGTCCCTTCGATCTGCTCGTAGACCTCGACGGCCCGCGCGAACTGCATTCCTGTTCGGAACCCGAGGACGACACTTAAGGGTTCGCGGAGGTTCGCAGGCGCATTGCTAACGCAGGCGCTTCAATGTGGCGTCGATGATCGAGGCGCTCTGTCCCAGGTAGGTCGTAGGATTCATCGCGGTTTCGATCTCACTCTTCGACAACAATTTGGAGATCCGCGCCTCCGCGAGGAGGGCCTCACGCAGGTGGGTCCCGTTCGTCCGCGCGCTATGCGCTGCATCGCGCACGAGCTTGTGGGCCTCTTGCCGACCCAGTCCTTTCGCGACGAGGGCCATCATCGCGGCCTCGGCCATGACCTGGCCTTGGGTCGCCTCGAGGTTCGCCTTCATCCGGTCCGGAAACACGCGGAGCGTGCGGAAGATCTCCGTGGTCTTCGCCACCATCTCATCGATCAGGACGCATGCATGCGGGATGAGAATTCGCTCCGCCGCACTGTTCGTCAGATCGCGCTCGTGCCACAGCGGCACGTTCTCGAGGGCCGGGGTCACGAGCGACCGCACGATGCGCGCGAGAGAGCAGACGTTCTCCGAGGCGACCGGATTCTCTTTTTGGGCCATCGTCGAACTGCCGACTTGGCTCCGCGACTCGAACGCCTCCGCCACCTCCCCGATTTCGGTCCGCTGCAGATTCCGCACCTCGGTGCAGAACTTTTCCAGGGACGCCGCGAGGTTCGCAAGGATTCCGATGAACTCGGCATGCCTATCCCGGCCGACGACCTGGGTCGCGGCCTCCTCGAATCCGATCCCGAGGTCTGTCATCACGGAAGTCTGAATGTCGAGGGCCCGGGGACCGAACGCGGCTCCCGTTCCGACGGCCCCAGACATCTTGCCGACGACGATTCGCGGCGTGGCCTGTCGCATCCGTTCTCGCTGCCGCGCCACCTCGGAGGCGAAGACCGCCACCTTGAGTCCGAACGTGATCGGTACGGCGGCCTGGCCGTGGGTCCGCCCGAGCATGATCGTCTTCTTGTGCTTCGTCGCCAGGTCCGCGAATGCGTCGACGAGACCATCGAGGCCCTCCTCAATGACGCGGATCGCGTCCCGGAGCTGGAGGGCGGTCGCACTGTCCTGAATGTCGTTGCTCGTCGCGCCCAGATGGACGTAGTTGCCGGCGTCGCCCGCGCACGCCTCCGTGAGGGCGAGGACGACGGCCATGAGGTCGTGCCGCGTCTCCCGTTCGAGCTCCTCGACTCGCTTCACGGTCACGAGCTTCGTCGTCGCCTTCTTCGTGATCTCCGCCGCGGCCTCCCGCGGGACGAGGCCGACCTTGGACTCCGCGCGGGCGAGGGCCGATTCTACGTCCAGGAGGCGCTGGAGACGCGCCTCCTCCTCGAAGATCCGTTTCATCTGCGGTCGGCCGTATCGAAAGTCGATCGGACAGAGGAGAGACATGCCCCTCGACGACGGCAAGGTCCCCGGCTATTAAGGAGCTTTTGGCGTTGTCCGCGGCGCGGCGGCCTTCGTCCCCTTGGCCGGCGCCTTGTCCGATGGATTCGGCAACGTGATCGTGAAGGTGGACCCGCGTCCCGGCTCGGAGATGACCTGAATCGAGCCGTCATGGCCCTCGACGACCTGCTTGACGAAGACGAGTCCGAGGCCGAGTCCTTCCGACCGCGGTTTCGTCGTGACGAAGGGCTGGAACAGGCGGGCCCGCATCTCGGGGTCGATCCCCGACCCGGTGTCGAGGACGGCGATCGTGATGTGGTCGTTCTCCGATTGCAGGCGGACCGTCACCGACCCGGAGCCGGTCGCCTGGAACGCGTTCTTGAGGAGGTTCACGAGGGCCTGTTGCATCCGGAGCGGGTCCACGGGGGCGATGAGCGGGTCCTTCGGGAGCTCCTGGACCAGTCGGACGTCGGGCATGCGGAACGCGCCCGTCTGTTCGATCGCGGCCTCGACGACACCGCGCACGTCGACCGGGATGCGCTTCATGTCTTGCGAGCGGGTGAGCGAGAGGAGTTCCGAGACGATGTTCGCCGCCGTCCGTCGTTGGGCATCGATCTTCACGAGTTTCTCGAGGACGGCCGGATCTTTCGCCGCGCGCGCGAGGTTCGCGGAGAGGAGGGAGATGTTCGTGAGCGGCGTGTTGATCTCGTGCGCGACGAACGCCGCGACCTGTCCCATGGAGGCCTGGCGCTCGCTCTCGAGCAACCGCCGCTGGGATTCTTTCTCCGGGGTCACGTCGCGAGCGATGACCTGCACGTAGGGATCGGTCCCTTCTTCGCGGATCACGCGGGAACGTACATGGAGGAACCGCCGGTCGGAGCTGGCCGGCTCCAGATGGATCTCGAAGGGTTCCACGATCGGCCGGTCGTGAAGGAGGTCGCGGAGGTACTGACGGGCGCTCTCGAGCTCCCGCGGTGGCAGCAGTTCGCCGATGTTGATCCCCCGGAGGGCCGCGGGATCCTTGACGCCGACCAACGCGGCCCCCGCCGGATTCACTTCGAGGATCGTGCCGCGTCGGTCGATCAGGAACATCGCGTCCGCGGCGACCTCGAACAGCTGGCGGAACCGGGCCTCCGACCGTCGGACGAGCTGCTCCGTCCGCTTCCGCTCCGTGATGTCCCGCGTGATCGTCGAGCCTCCGATCAGGCGGCCCGCGCCGTCCCGGAGGGGCGACACGGCCAAGGAGACCACGATCTTCCGACCGTCCTTCCGGAGCCGCACGGTCTCCAAGGGCTCGAGCTTCTCGCCGTTCCGGAGGCGTGCCATGATCCGCTCGAACTCCTTCCGTCGGTCGTCCGGCACGAGCATCTCGACTTGCTGGCCGACCGCCTCCATCGCATTGTACCCGTACATGCGTTCCGCGCCCGCGTTCCACGTCAGGATCTCGCCGGTGAGGGACTTCCCGAAGATCGCATCCTCCGAGCTCTGGACGATCGCGGCGAGCCGGGCCTGCGCCTCCCGCGCTCCGACGAACTCGGTGATGTCCACGAGCGTCGTGATGATCGTCGGCTGGTCCCTCAAGTCGAGGTACTCGATCGACATGAGCGCCCGTCGCACCTGGCCGGCCTTCGTGCGGATCTGGACCTCCGCGTCCCGGATCGAGCCGCGTTCCTTGAGCCGCTCTCCGAGCACCCGCCGTTGCTGTTGATCGACCCACATCTCGAGCTCGAGGGACGAACGCCCGACGACCTCGGCGCGTTCGAACCCGAACAACCGGAGGAACTGCAGGTTCGCTTCGACGAAGCGCCCGTCGTGGAGGGAGCTGATCGCCATCGGAACGGGACTCGCATGGAAGGCCTTCTGGAACGCCTCGACCGAGGCGCGCCGCGAGGCCTCGACCTTGTCCCGTTCGAAGATCTGGCCGATTCGGCTCCCGATGTCCGCCAGGAGGTCCAGGAGGGGCTCGTCCGGCTCGCGGATCGCCTGGCTGAACAGGACCGCGACCGCTTCGACGCCGGACCGAGCGCGGATCGGGAACCCGACCGCGCTGCGAAGACCGAACCGCTCCGAATACTCCGCCCAACCGAGTTCCTCTTCCTCGCGAAGGTCGCGGATCCAGACGGGCGTGTCCCGCTGCCAGACGCGGCCGACGAGGCCGACTCCCGGACGGATCGCGAGTCTGGCGGACGCGAGCTCGATGCCGTGCATGTCGCGCAGACCGGGCGCATGCCACGTTCCATCGAGCCGGAGCACGGAGGCCGCGGCATCGTAGAGCCAGACTTCGCCGAGGGCCCATTCCTCCGCCTGGCAGATTGCGGCGATCGCCTGCGGCGCAGCCTCCGCGAAGGACTTCGCATCGATCAGGACGCGGGTGACGCCGATCTCGGTGGCGCGATGCCGGTCGCCCCGCAGCCGCTCCGTCACGTCGTTCAGGAGGGCGAGCCGGGCGCGCCGCGTGAGGATCGTGACCTCGGTCGACAGGACCTCCGCGTCGAAGACGGTCCCGTCCTTCTTGCGGTTCCGCCAGATCCCGATCATCCGGTCCGTGGGCTTGAGGCTCCCCAGGGCCTCCCGGAGGCGCGGGACATCCTCCTTCGGCCCGATGTCCCCGAGGGTCATCGCGAGGAACTCGGATCGAGAGTAGCCGTACTTCTGGACCGCCGCGTCGTTCACGTCGAGGAATCGAAGGGATTCGAGGTCGAAAACCCACATCGGGAGCGGATTCTTCTCGAACAGGAGTCGATACGACTCCATTTCCACCGGGGAGCTCCCCTGCTTGTGCCGATCTTCCGTCTCGGTGCGGCCTCCGCGACGGCGACTCGCCCCTTCGCTCCGTGAGCGGGGTGGGCACGGCTGTCCCGTTCGCCGGACGCAGTTTTCCCATGCCGAGCTGGCGGCTTAAACATTTCGCGCGATATGTTCGTTCTTGGTTACGTCCTAACCAGACCGTGAACCGTGGTCGATGGAGGGACCCTTCTCATCGGGGCGGAAGCCCGCGTCGCGTTCAGCGTGTGGGGGACAAACTTCTCGCCACCGACCTTGCCGGCCCGGATGTTCAGTCGCCGCGCCTGGTAGTCTGTGCAGTTGCTGCAGCTGATCACCTCGCGGTACGCCTGCTGCCGTGGAGACCAGGCCTCGATGTCGTACTTCTTCGCCGCGACCGTGCCGATGTCTCCCGTGCAGACGTTCACGACGCGGTACGGGATCTCGAGGGCACGGTAGATCGCCTCGCCGTTGGCCCGGAGTTTCTCGTGCCAGGTCCAGCTGTCCTCCGGGCGGCAGAAGACGAACTGCTCCACTTTGTTGAACTGGTGCATCCGGAACAGGCCCTTCGTGTCCACGCCATGGGCCCCGATCTCGCGACGGAACTGGGTCGCCAGGCCCGTCAAGGTGACGGGCAATCGGCCGAGATCGATCACCTCGTCCATGAACATGGCGCCCATCGGATGCTCCGACGTCGCGATCAGGTACAGGTCCTCGCCGTCGATCTTGTACATCACGTTCTCGAAGTCCGTGAGGTCGACGACGCCCTCGTAGGCGGCCCGGCGCATGAGGAACGGCGGGAAGACCGCGGTGAAGCCTTGCTTCACCATGTAGTCCAAGGCGAAGGAAAGCAGCGCCTGATCCAGTCGGACGAGGTCTCCGAGCAGGTAGACGAATCCGGCGCCCGCGATCTTGCGGGCCCGCTCGAAGTCGGCGAGCCGGAGGGCCTCGAGCAGCTCGCCGTGCGGCCGGAGCTCGAAGTCGACCGTCCGCGGGGTCCCCCACCGGGAAACTTCCACGTTCTCCGAGTCGTCCTTGCCGATCGGGACGCTTTCGTGGAGCAAGTTGGGCAGCCGCAGGAGTCCGTCGCGGACCTGCCCCGCGAGTTCCTCGATCCGAAGGTCCAGCGCGGCAATCTTCTTCGGCAAAGCGGCCGCT
Organism: Methanobacteriota archaeon; assembly: GCA_005879065.1. Classification (GTDB taxonomy): domain Archaea; phylum Thermoplasmatota; class Thermoplasmata; order RBG-16-68-12; family RBG-16-68-12; genus RBG-16-68-12. The sequence continues at coordinate 311 of VBLU01000084.1, read as the reverse complement.
TCCTTGCGCAACTTGTCCGCGTTCTCGTCTGCCTTCTTCGCCGCCGCGATTTCCTTCGTGATCTCATTCCGACGGCGCTTCAACGCGTCGCCTTCGGCGAGGGCCTTCCGCCATTCCTTGTCCCATTGAATCACGGAGTCGAGCAACTTCGCCTTGTCCGGCGCGTGACGCTTGGCCAAATCCTTCCGGATGACCTCCGGATTCTCCCGGACAAGCCGGACGTCGAGCATGCTGCGACACGATGCGAGGGAGCCTATTTGTAGGTTCTTCGGCCAGGAAAATCGACGGTATCCCGCGGGAGACGGGCGTTC
>VBLU01000040.1 GCA_005879065.1 Methanobacteriota archaeon | reverse complement strand
TTCCACGGGCAAGACGTGGGCGCCTTTCGCGGTGCGTCCGTCATCCCGGGCGGCGACACCTCGAACGTCGTCCTCCGGATCCCGACGGCTTCGGGAGACATCGTCCTGAAGTCGTACAAATTCCTCGACTCGGGGAATCGGGAACCCGACATTCTAGCTCGACTCCACGGCCGCAAGTTCCCGCATGTGGCCCGTCTGCTCGGCGAGGTCGCTCTCGGGCGTGGGCCGGACCGCCTCGTGCTCGCGGTAGCGACCGAGCACGTCGATGCGGACGACCTGTTCGCCTGGCTTTGCGACGGTTGGCGTAAGTCCCTGGGTCGAGAGACTGGCCCAGACGAGGATTTTGACGAGGCGACTCGCAATCTCGCCTCTGATCTCGGAGCGGCCACGGCGGCCTTGCATGATGCCCTCATCGACCGCCATCCGGGATTCTGGCACCCGGAGCCTTTCACCGAGGAGGATTTCCGTGACGTGTTCAAATCCGCGACCCGATCCCTCGGAGCCGCCCTTCGGCGACTCGGTCACCTCGCTCGTGCTGAGGAGCCGGTACTCGCGGAATCCGCCCGTATGTCACGAACCCAACTCCTCGAGCTTCGTGCGCCGATCGAGGAGAGCCTTCGACACCTCGAGGGCCATGTGGGTGGCTCGAAGAGCGTCATCCACTCGGACTTGCATTTGGCGCAGGTCCTGCGACGACGGGCCGACGGCCTCCTTCTGTTCATCGATTTCGAGGGGGAGCCCGAGAGAGGGTCCGGTGAGCGGGGAAGGAAGCTGCCTCCCCTCCGCGACGTTGGTAGCATGCTCCGATCCTTTGCCTACGTCCGGCACTACGTCATTCGCGGTCATGTCGGCGGGCCCTCACCCCCGACACCGCTTCCCGAGCCGGCCAACGTCTCGCTTCCGGAAGGGGCTGTAGTGGAACGGATCAGACGGTGGGAGGAAGACATGCTCAGACGGTTCACGGCCGCGTACCTCTCTCATTCGACGCTCCATCATTCCATCGACTCAAGGGAAGCCGGTCTCTTGATTCGCGGATGGGCAATGGAGAAGGCCCTGTACGAACTCGAATACGAGCTCAAACATCGGATTGCGAACTTTCCGATCCCGCTCGAAGGGATCGCGACTCTCGCGAGCCGTTCCGACCGCTTGAATTAACTCGTCAGTCGGGGCGAGGCGGCCGTCACCGGCCACTTCGTGACCACTTTCCTCCAGATGGGTCATCCCCTGTGACCACCGCTTGCTTTCTCGAGGCGAAACGGATGATGGCATTGTTCCTCGGACGGGCGCGCGAGATCGAACTGCGGTGGCTCCAAAAGCGGGCCTGGCTCGAGAAGGAACGCGCATACGTCAAACCCGGACGGAAAGTGCGGGGACTTTAAACCCCGCCGGTTGGATGGGGAGTGCGCATGGGCGAAGGCGACCTCCAAGACGACGTGCGGGAGCTCCGCAAGCAGGTGGAGGCCTTGCGGGAAGTCTTGGGCGAAGTCGCCGAGCCGTATCGTGAAATGGCGGCCTATTTCGATCAACTTCAGACGATCACCCGGGGGTACTTTCGCCTCCTGGACTTGTACACGAAACACGGCGCGGTCTCCCCGGACCTCGTTATCCCAGGGCTGAAGGACGATATATCCAAGCACATCGTCACGGCCCTCTTCGAGAAAGGGGACCGCAACATCTCTCAGATTACGGAATCGGTAAAGGGGAAGCGGGGCACCGCCTCGCGACGCATCGTCCGGGAGCGGATCCAAGAATTGGAAGGTCAGGGCGTGCTCGTCTCCGCCCGCGGATCGAGGGGACGAACCTTTCGGGTCTCCGAGGACATCGTCGAGAAGTGGTCACAAGTGCTCGGTTTCCCCAAATACAAGGACCAGCCTGTGCAGGGCCAAGGAAACACGAGGTGACATCGATGTCGGAAGACAGGGAAAAGGGGCGCCAACTGCAGCCGGAGAACGTGAAGGAGATCTTCGCCATTTTTTCGGAGAAGATGCCCGCCTTGCTGAACAGCCTCACGGATTCGATCTACGGAAAGGACGCATCCGCGAAGTTCGGGCAGGCGGTCGCGAATTTCTACACGACGCTCAAGAAGAGCGGGATGTCGGATGAGCAGGCGTTCAAACTCTCGGAGCAGTACATGTCCTCCCTGAATCTGGGCGGGATCATCGCGAAGGCCGTCGGCCGTCGCGGCGAAGGCGGGGACTGATGGCCCGCGACCAGCCCGGCTTGCCGATCATCCTGATCGCGGGGATCCCTATCGTGGCCGTGCGCCTCGGCGTGGGGTTCCTCCGATTCCAGGCGCGCCGGAAACGAGGCGTCCAGAGATTCCGTGAGACCTTGGTCCGAAGCGGGATGCCGCGAGAGCAGGCCGGGAGGCTCGCGCAGAGCTACCACGACGCGGGTTCCCTCAGGAAGATGCTCCGGGCCGCCGGGGCCACCTGAGCGCGCGATCGGCTGCGTTGACGTATCCGAAGCGATACCGCCGCGCGCGGTCGAGGTCCGTAATGGGTCCGTCCGGATTTGAACCGGAGTCTAGTGGTCCCGAACCACCAAGGATAGACCAAGCTACCCCACGGACCCAAGATGGCTCGCGAAAAGTAGGCGCTCGTATAAGCGTTGTGCGAGGGCGGCGCACTCGTTGCCTTCCCTTTCTCCCTGAGTTGCAGAGGGATAGCGGCTCGGTTTGAGGTTTGGAGCCTTAGCACTCGATGTCGGCATACGCCGATAGTTTCTTCGACACGCTTATATATCGCTCGCTTTCTCGCTCGCCCCATGCAGTTCCCGCTGCGCGAAAAAATCGCGGGCGAGATCACCCTCTCTGAGCAGCCAGGGAAGACGATGCGGAAATGGAGGGAGGAGCTGCGGATCTCGCAGACGGACCTGGCCCATCACATGCGTGTCTCGCCAAGTGTGATCAGCGACTACGAGGCGGGTCGCCGCACATCCCCCGGAATCAAGACGATCCATCGTCTCGTCGATGCCCTGATTGACATCGACCAGAGGACGGGCCAGAAGCTCTCGAAACGGTTCGAGGAGTACTCGGACGTCATCCCCTCGATGCGAGACTGGTCGGTCGGCATGCGCGCGGTGGACTTCCTCCGTCGGATCGACGGGAAGTTGCTGACGCAGAAGCTCAACACCAGACGCGTCGTGAATGGCTACACGGTAATCGACTCGATTAAAGCAATCACAACCCTCGACGCGACCGACTACCTCCGGATCTACGGATCCACCAGCGAGAGAGCCCTCTGTTTCACCGGCGTCAAGTACGGACGCTCCCCGATGATCGCGATCAAGGCGCACCCGCTGAAGCCCGCGATGGTCGTGTACGTGCAACCGGAGAACATCGACGAGCTGGCGATGAAACTCGCGGAGCTGGAGGGCATCCTCCTCGCCCGGACAGAACTCGACCAAGGGGAACTGATCTCGAGGCTGGAGCGGATTTCATGAAGTCAGGGATCGTCAGCTACGGAGGATACATTCCCCGCTATCGGATCCGACCGAAGGACATCGGCACGGTCTGGGGCGCCGACGGCGAGGCGATGGGCCGAGGACTGAACATCCGGGCGAAGAGCGTCCCCGGGCCTGACGAGGACGTGATCACGATCTCCGTGGAAGCGGCCAGGGCGTGCATGGCCAAGGTCGACATCGATCCGACCGAGATCGGAGCGATCTACGTCGGTTCCGAGTCCCATCCGTATGCGGTCAAGCCGACCGCGACCATCGTCGCGGAGGCGATCGGCTCGGCTCCGGTCTTGACCGCGGCGGACTTCGAGTTCGCCTGCAAGGCCGGCACCGCCGCGATCCAGACGACGATGGGCCTGACCCTGTCCAAGATGATGAAGTACGGTCTCGCGATCGGCTCGGACACGAGCCAGGGAGCTCCGGGAGACGCCCTCGAGTACAGCGCCTCTGCGGGCGGGGCAGCCCTGTTGATCGGTGTCGACCGCGTCGCGGCCGAGATCGCACACACCGTCTCGTATACGACGGACACCCCGGACTTCTGGCGCCGCGAGGGACAACGATACCCGAGTCACGGGGGTCGATTCACCGGCGAACCGGCGTATTTCAAGCATGTCAGCGCGTGCGCGCAACTGCTCTTCAAGCGCGCGGGGACGACGGCGGAGGACTACGACTACGCCGTCTTCCATCAGCCGAACGGGAAATTTCCGGTGCGGGCCGCGAAGCAACTCGGGTTCAAGGAAGCCCAGATCGACACCGGCCTGTGCGTCCGGGAGATCGGGAACACGTACAGCGGGGCGATCATGGTGGGCCTCTGCGCGATCCTCGACGAAGCAGAAGCCGGAGACCGTATCTTCGCCGT
>VBLU01000039.1 GCA_005879065.1 Methanobacteriota archaeon | reverse complement strand
GATCGCCTGGCCGTTCGTATCGAGGACGTTGTACGCCGCCGTGACCGAGCCGATGGTCTCAGGAACATGTAGGAGTCCGGGAGCCGCCGCGCGTTCGCTCGCCTTGAGCGGCGCATCGCTCGCAGCGAAATCGACGGTCTTCGCGGTGATCTGCGTGATCCCGCCCCCGCTCCCGATCCCCTGGTAGTTCACTCGTACATTTGCGTCGGTCGAGTTGTACACGTTCGCCCACTTTGCGATCAACGGATACGGAAAGGTCGCTCCCGCGCCCAGGATTGTCGTGGGCTGTTGCGAGAACCATCCCGCCAACACGCCGACCGCGATCAGGACGACGGCGACGGCGATGACCGCCACGACGATCAGGATGCGACTCCGTCCGCCCGATCGTCGCTTGAGCAGCTCCGTGTCCTCCGAAGGTGTTGCCATTTTCGTTCACTCCTCCTTCACACTTCAAATCGAGTTTTCCCTGAGGTCGATGGAAACCCCGTCCGTCTATGACGGTTGCCGACGGAGTAATCCCTGTCAAACGGTGTCTTTGGAACAACTATATAGTCTACGTGGATAATCCTTTAGACTCTATAGGTCGTCGATTCGAATGGAGAAGGAGTGAGGGAATGGAAGGTCGGAAGCTTCAGCTGACCGGCGGGTCGACGTATGTGGTCTCGCTGCCAAAGCGTTGGGTCACGGACGCGGGGCTCAAGGCCGGCGATACCGTGTTCTTGGAACCTCAGGTCGACGGTGCGGTCTCGATTCGCGCGCATCCGGCTGAAAAACCGCTGGCGCGCCGCCGAGTCTTCGAGGAGAAGGGGGAGGAACGCCGAGACCACCTCCTACGGAAGCTGATTGGCGCCTACATCGCGGGGTTCGGATACATCGAGATTCGGTTCAAGCCGGAGGCGGGTCCCTTCGTCCGTCGGGTCGCCCGGGACTTCAGCCGAATGGTGATCGGTCCGGAGGTGATTGAGGAATCCAGGAATTCCGTCGTGATCCAGGATCTCTCGGACACGGCGGAGCTGAGCGCTGAAAAGTGCCTCCGTCGGATGCACCTTACCGTCCGAGCGATGCACGAGGACGCCCTTCAAGCCCTACGGACTCAGGACGACGCCCTCGCTCGGGATGTGTCCCAGAGGGATCAGGACGTGGATCGTCTCTATTGGATGGTGGCGAAGCAGTACAACCTCGCCCACACGCCCGGCGGGGCCGCTCCCGATTCCAGAGGCAAGGAGGAGTTACACAACTATCGGTTGATCGCCAAGCTATTCGAGCGGATCGGCGACCACGCGGAGCGCATCGCCCGCACGTACCCCGTCTTCGGTGATCGGGGCCTCGACCCAAAACTCCTGAAGGAGCTCGAAGGGGCCCGGGAGTCCGCGATTGCGATCTTGGACAAGGCGTTCTTCGCCCTGCTGACGGCGGACGTGGATTCCGCGAACGAGGCGGTGGACGACCTGGACCGGCATCAGAAGCGGATTGGCGGTCTGTCCCACCATGTGGCCTCGAGGAAGGGGGAGGAGCTACTGGCCCTGGCGGCCATCGTGGACAGCCTCGCGAGGACGGCCGGGTACGCCACCGACATCGCCGAGATCGCGATCGATGTGGCCGTCGCCCGGGTGAAGGAAACTCCATAGACCTACGGAAACTCCGTGGGGAGGGTATGTGGATGACGAGTGTGTCGACAGGAACGATGAGCGAATCGGATACCAAGGTGGCATCGAAGGAAGCCGCGGCCCTCGTGAGAGCGTTCTACGAATCGCTCGCGCGCGGCCGGATGGTGGATGCGTTGGATTTGGTCGCGACGGACGCGGTCCTGCGCGACGAAGCGGGAAACGAATCCCGTGGGATCGGAGCGATTGCGAGGTCCTTGCTCCCGTACCGCGAGCCGGACGCGATTGCGCTGGAGCAGATCGAATCCGCGGGTTCGGATGTCCATGTCCAGTTCCGAACGAAGAAACGGGCTCGGCGGTACCGAGGCTCGATTTCGGTCGACCGGGGTCGCATTCGGTCCGTCCGCCTTGAACGGACAGCGTGAAGGTGCCGTCCGCCGAACGATAGGCGTCGCGGTGATCCACCACTTTCGATGTTTGTCTGGTCGCGATGGCTAGTCTGTTGAGATGAGTCAAGCGGAGGCCCCGGAAAAGTAGATGGAGGACCGATCCTTCGGGAGGACCCCTTGGACGCTCCTTCGGGCACCCTGGCGGAGCGACGACTCGGACTTGCGGTCGGTAGTCTCTTGGCGCTGCCGATTGGCGTTCTTTCCGGCTTCACGGGCGTCGGCGGGGGCGAGTACCGAGCTCCCGTCCTCTTGGCCCTCCTCGGTCGTGTGCGCTGGGCGATCGCCGCGAATCTCCTCATTGGTCTCTGCGTGGCGGTTTTCAATGTCGTCTTTCGTCAAGTGTGGACGCTCGACCTCGATCTCTTGTGGCTCGCCCTTCTCTTCGTTCCCACGAGTCTGCCCGGCGCGTTTGTCGGCGCCCTGGTCTCAAAACGGATCTCGACCACGGCCCTCAAAGGCCTCCTCGCGGGGATTCTCGTTGCCACCGGCCTCCGATTGATCTTGTTCGAGGTCCAAGCCGGTGGGACCTTGTCCTTCGGTCTGCTCCAAATCGGCCTCGGCCTTCTACTGGGCTTTGGGCTGGGCATCCTCTCGGGCCTTCTCGGTGTGGCCGGGGGCGAGTACCGAATTCCAGCCTTCGTCCTCCTGTTCGGCGTGCCGACGGTCTTCGCAGGGACGCTCAGCTCCCTGGCCTCGATTCCGCTCCAGTTCATGGGATTCTGGAAGCACCGAAACCTCGGCCATACCGGGGCCGCAACGTTCCGTCTCGGCGCGCTCATGGGGGTCGTCTCCGTCGTTGGTGTCGTCTTGGGCGTCCTGTTTCTGGGGCGCGCCACGGAGGCGCTCGTGACACAAGTCCTCGGTCTGGCGATGATCCTGGCTGCGGTGCGCATCGTGTGGGACATCCGACATCCACATCCGTCAGAAAGGCCAAGCATCTCGGAGGGCGCTTGACACCACGCGGGCCAGAATTCGCCCTGCCCGGCCGTGTTCCTCGAACCGGCTTTCTCGGGGATATAAGCGATTGTGACTCAATTATCACCAACCTGCTTCACTTTTCTCCCGCCCATTCAAGGCGGAGACGCAGATTCGGTGGGCTGCATTGGGTGGGAAGTCACACATGCCGGGTCGCGACAGCGGATTTGCACACAAGTCGGCGCGTGGGCGAGTCATCCTTGAGACGGAAGAGTTCGGTTCCGGGGAGGTCCCGGAGCAGGACCTGGAGCGGTGTCATCAATGTCACTTTCCGTGGAACTTGCACGGGAAGCGGTATGACGCCGAGGAGAGGACGCAGATCCGTTTCTGTTCGGAGTATCCGGCCCGTCCGGTGAAGAGCATCCAGCAATGCATCGTGCCGTAGTGCGGCCAGCGGGCCTTGTGTTTTCCCGTCTTTCTCGCATTCCGTCCGGCTTCGGATTTTTCACACTCTCGCGAAAGAACCCGACTCCGGAACCCTGAAATAGAAGCCTATCGTGTTCGAGGAAACGTCCAGGTAGCCCATGCCAGAACTCAGGAAAGACTACGTGACGGATACGTGGGTGGTCTTCTCCGCCTCGCGGGCCCAACGGCCCGGGGCGTTCCGCGGCGGGACGTCGACCACGGACCCGGTGAAGTGCCCCTTCTGCTACGGCCACGAGCACATGACCCCGCCCGAGGTCCTCGCCTACCGGAAGGACGGAGTGCCGAACGGCCCCGGCTGGTGGATCCGCTGCGTCCCGAACAAGTACCCAGCCTTGCAGGTCGAAGGCGAGGTCCACCGCCGCGTGAGCCAGCTATTCCACAGCGTGAACGGCGTGGGTGCGCACGAGGTCATCATCGAGACGCCGGAGCACGAGCACCACCTGTCCATGCAGAGCGAATTCCAGGTGCAGGAGATCATTACCGCTTACAAGCAGCGGTACCTCGACCTGATCCGCGACAAGCGGTTCAAGTACATCCTGATCTTCAAGAACCACGGGGAGCGGGCGGGCGCGTCGATTTCCCATCCGCACTCACAGCTCATCGCGACCCCGATCGTGCCGCGTCGGATCGTGGAGGAGGTCAACGCCCTCAATCGCTTCTACGAGTCGACCGGAGGATCCTGCCTCTACTGCGAAATCGTCGAGACGGAGCTCGAGGAAGAGAAGCGGATCGTCTCGG
>VBLU01000038.1 GCA_005879065.1 Methanobacteriota archaeon | reverse complement strand
ATCGAGCGCTTGGACGACCTCGGGATGGGAATCCGATCGGTGGGACTTCAAACCGTTCTGGCTTACCTGCGCGCCGCAGATCGAACAATAGGTCTTCCACCGGCTTCCGTCTTTCAAGGACCCTAGATTCTCGAACCAAAGGGAAAAACCTGATGGCCGCCGGGAGAGCCCCCTTCGATTCGGATTACGTTGTCGACGCCCTCGTTCCCACCAACGCGGGGCCTAGCGGCCCGGTTCCTCTCCCTTTCATACACCCGACTCCGAAAGTCGACCGAGCCTTTCCAGGCGGCGGTCACTGATTTCTTGCACCGTCCGCCTCTGACGGAACCCTCTGATATGGGCGTCCAACTTCTCTCGGATAAGCGTGTCTGCCAAGTTCTTCTCTCGAGAGACCCACATCCACTCGACTTCCCCCACGGCTTGAGCCGCTTCCGAGGGCGACGCCGAGGCCTTTTTCTGCCACCGGCGAATTCGGCGTGCGTGCTCTTCCGAGTGACGAAGCGGTTTCGAGCTCCTCTTCCGGAGGTCTACGCCTGGTGCACAGAATTTCGGGACAGTGACCCCGATTTGAGCCGAGTCCGGCTGCGCTCACGCAAGGTGATCCGTCGGGAGGGACACCTGATCGAGATGGAAGAGACCGGAATCATGGCGTTCCCGTTCGTCGCTCGGTTCCTCGTACGCCTGCAGCCGCCGGACGGCTGGGAAGCCGACGGCCAGTCGAACATGGGGCACACGCACAACACATACCGGTTGTTCTCGGACACGGAAGGTACTCGGCTCGAAATGACGTTCGATGTCCACCTGACGGGGCCTTACCGGTTGTTCGCCCCGTTCGCGCGAGGGTTCATCGTCCGGAAGACCTCGAGAGAGTGGGACGATTACGTGCGTGCCGTGCAGTCGGGTCGATAGTTCGAAACCGGAATCCCTCGCTGTCGCGACCGGCCTCAGGCGTGTGGCTTCGCGGGCGTCGGGCCCCGCCAGGTCGAGGCGGCGAGGATCGCGTTTCGTCCCGGGTAGTTGAACTCGAACCCGTTCACCGCGACGCGGAAATTCTTCGCCGAGAAGAACTCCTCGCTCTTCGTGAACAATCCCGTCGGGAGCTGGCCGATCAGGAAGTGGTCCTCGCCGGTGACGGGGTTTCGCATCGGTTCGAATTCCACGCGGACCCGGTCCCCGATGCGGAAGCGGCTCCGTTTGCCGATGAACCGGAATTCGATGCGCGCCGTCCGGACCTCCGGCGGCTCCGTCATCATGGACATGTAGATGTTCATCGGTCCTCCGGCCTTCGCGGTGGCGATCGCCTCGAGCGCCTCCCGCTTCGGTCCCGTCGCCTGTGCATCGAGGAAAAGGACCCCGCGTCCGTGTCCGAGGTGGATCGCCTTCGGCCACGCCGCGACGAGGATGAACTTCAGACCGTCGAGCGCGACCCCGCCGTAGCGGCCCTTCGCGATGCGGTAGGCGAGGGCCGTCTCGCACTTGCCGTAGGTGGGAGGTGCGTCGAAGGAGCAGGGGCATCCCCAGTTGCAGTTGCAGGCCATGAGTTGCTCGACCTTCAGTTTCCACTTCGGTTCGGTCATCGCGCTCTTGGCGCGAATGGGCGGGCGGCGTCAAGACGCTTTCTCTCTCGGGTCGACCATACGCGAATACCCGGGTGTCCGCAATCGCCGCAGAACCCTTTTAGCCCCCGAGGATGATGCGACTCGGGGACATCGATCCGCTTCGAGGTTCCCTGCCGATATCGTTCGTTGTGAGGTTTCCTGATGCCTGGACAAGCCGCGCCCGACGTGAAGGTCGTCCATTTCGCCGATCCGTGGTGCTGGTGGAGCTGGGGGCTCGAACCGGTCCTCCAGCGGCTGCGGGAGGTTTACGGAGATCGCCTCCAGGTCGAATACCGCATGGGCGGGATGTGTAAGGATCTCGACGCGTGGATGAAGGAGTATGCCGTCGATGAGGCCTCGACGGTTGATTGGATCCGGGAGTCCATGGCGTTGTTCAAAAATGCGCTCGATCCGGAGTACCTCCGGAAGAGCGGGGTCCGGAGCACCTATCCCGCCTGCCTCGCCTTCAAGGCCGCGCAACGTCAGGACGAGCACAAGGCGGAGAAGTTCTTCCGTCGCATGATGGAGGTCTTCCAGGTCCAAGCCGCGTCGGGAACCGAGGAGACCTTGCTTCGGATTGGGCGGTCGGTTGGACTCGATCGGGCTCGGCTCGCGAAGGATCTCCACACCGAGGAAGTCGAAGCGGCTTTCGAGGAGGACCGCCGGACCATGGAGAGGTCGCGGGCGAACTTCCTTACGCTCGTCGTGTCGGCCGGAGGGACGAGCGAGGCGAAGAGCGAGGTCTTCACGTCGGGGCCGTTCGAGGAAATGATCGGCCGATTCCGGCCTGGCCTCGCGAAGCGGGCCCCCACCGAGATCCTGGAGTACGTGGAGAAGCACCGAGACCTCACTCCGGGCCACGAGGTTGCGGAGGTGTTCCGGATCGGCGAAGACGACGCGGATCGACGCCTCGTTGGTCTGGAGAAGGCCGGGATGCTGGACCGATTTGAATGGGCGGGCTCGCATTTCTGGACCGCCCGAAAGCTTGCGCTGGACAAGCTTCCTCTGGAAGTCGTGAAGATTTCGCATGTGCCTCCCGAATCGCGGATCGAAATTGTGACGGACCTTACGCCCATCGTCACGAGCGCGGTTCAGAATCTGTACACGGAGGTCGCCCGAGAGCCCGGGAAGGCATTCCACTTCCCGCTCGGCCTCGAAGCCCTCCGATTCGTCGGGTACCCGGATGAGGACCTGAAGCAGCTCCCGAAGACGGCGGTCGAATCCTTCGCCGGCGTCGGCTATCCGTTCGCTACAAAGTCGATCCGACCCGGGGACACGGTCCTCGACGTCGGCTCTGGATCGGGTACGGATGCCCTCTACGCGTCGCTCCTTGCCGGGCCCCGAGGCCGGGTCATTGGCTTGGATTTCACGCCCGCGATGATCGAGAAGGCGAGAGCGAACATCGAGCGGATGGGCTTGACCCACGTAACGATCGTGGAAGGGGAAGCGACTAAGATTCCCCTGCCGGACACCGGCGTGGACGTCGTGACAAGCAACGGCGTGCTCAACCTCGTCCCGGACAAACAGGCCGCCTTCCACGAGATTTTCCGCGTCCTGAGACCCGGAGGTCTACTCCAGCTCGCGGACATCGTGGTCCAGGAGGACGTCGGGGCCGTGTGCGGTCTCAATCCGCAGCTGTGGGCCGATTGCATCGGGGGGGCCGCGGTCGAGGCCGACTACTTGAAGACGATCCGGGAGGCCGGGTTCGAGGACCTCCGAATCGTCAAGCGGATCGACTACTTCTCCAAGAGCGGGTCGGAAAGCACGAAGCGGATCACAAAGAGCTTCGGTGCGGAAAGCGTCGTGATCTCGGCCCGGAAACCCGGGATTTAAGAGCCGGCCTTGCTTCCACCGCTCGGACGGGAGCGAGCGCAAAGCGATGACATACAAAGCATACATAGACAACATCAGGACCAAGACTGGCAAGGATCCTGAATATTTCCAGGCATTGGCAAGGGAGAAGGGCCTGGTCAAACACGCCGAGCTGCTTGCGTGGTTGAAGTCGGACTGCGGCCTGGGGCACGGTCACGCCAACGCGATGATCCTGTACATCCAGAACCCCGAACTCGCTCGAAGGAAGATGCGAGACGATGCAAAGAAAGAAAAAACCGAAAGATGACCGATATTGCCTGATATGGGTCAGCTCGCCTCGACTGCGTCGATGGCTCTTTCGATTTCCTTCTTCAGTTTGTCCCGCGCCGCGGGCTTCTTCCAAAGATCGTCGAGATCGGGTCGGGTCGTCCGGCAGATCGATAGGATTTCGTCGAGGCTCGTCTTTCGCAGGGTCTCGATGACGACCGCCTTGTAAGAGTGAAGTTCGTTTCCGTGGCGTTGGATCACGGATGGATAGAGCCACAGTTCGCATCCCATCCACCGTTCGACGTAGGAGCGCGCGAGGGGCCGGACGCGCTTCGCGACTTGCTGACGGAACGCCTCTTTCGCGAGTTCCAGTAGGAGCCGCGTTTCAGGCGGTTCATCCACCATGCCGAGGGGACGGGCCCGCATCCTCATAAACGAGAGGTGTCGACGCTGCGCGGATCAGCAGGGGCGATCGCGGAAATACAGGAAGCGGTGTTCACAACTCCGGTAGGGCGCAGGGCACACTCCTTAAGTAACGCTCCGCGGTTCCGCGGCTGAGGGCCCGTAGCTTAGTCTGGTGGAGCGTCTGGCTCATAACCAGATGGTCGTCGGTTCAAAAGGTCCCGCGCTCTCCGCGAGACCGGAAATTCCGGCCGGGCCCATCGACGACCGCGGTCACGGCAGGCCGGGGAGTCCGCGGAACGGTCGGCCGTTCGACTTCAGGAGGTACTCACGGATCAAGTCGCGGGCGCCGACGACCTTGTCCATGTCGCCGTCCCACTTCTCAAGCACGCCCGCGTACGCGGCCTCGATCTGGTTCAGGACCCACCGGACCCGCTTCTTGATCACGGAGGCGCCCTTACCCGAGTAGACGACGGCGAGGTAGAGGTTGTGACCCCGCTCGATCATGATCCGGTAGTCGCCGAAGTCGAGCTGGTGCAGCTCGCGATGTTCGCCGTAGACGAACGCGTCGCGAACGAACTCGGTCACCGCGGTCAACATGCCGCTGAGGACGTCCTCGTCCTTGTCCTGGGACAGGCTACGGGACAGGTGGTACAGGAGGACACCATCGCGGTAGACGAGGAAGACCTCCTCGATCTGGGTGCCGAATCGGCGGATCACCGCGATGACAATCAGCGCGGCGAGGCCGGATCCGGCGAGTCCGATCCACACATACGTGATGGGGTCGGCGAGGACCTTCATGGTCACGTCGATCCGCGAATATCCGATCACGGTGTCCGCACTGTTCGTGTACACCGCCTCGAAGACGATGGGGAGCGTGAGGCCCGTAGGAGTACCGTCTCGGATCCGCAGA
>VBLU01000037.1 GCA_005879065.1 Methanobacteriota archaeon | reverse complement strand
GGCGGGGGCGGTGGCGGGGTCGCCGAGGCGCGCGTCCGAGCCCGTTGTTTCCTTTTGATTGTCGCGGTCTGCACAAGTGCCCCGAGCAGGAACACGCCAAGGCCGGCGAGCCCGGGGGTCACGATGGTGTTGGTGAGGAGGTAGAGGCCGAGGGCGAGGAGGAGTCCTCCGATTGCAGCGGTAATAATCCCGATGATGTCATCGATGAAATAGTAGGAGATCCCGAAGACGACGATTAGCACGAGGATCGCTCCGACGAGGGGCGGGTCCATCTGGCCCGTGAAGTTCGCCGACCCGCGGAGCAGCCCGTACACAAGGGCGGCCGCCAGGAGGCCGACCAGGAAGGCGAGGGCGACCTTCACGAGTTTCGTGAACAGGATGCTCCCGATCACCGCGCCGACGAGCGCCAGGACGAGCCCGGCCACCACGCCGCCGAGGGCCGCGCCGAACAGGAATCCGACCGCGCTCCCGAGGAGGGCGCCGATCATGGACATGACGGTCGTCCAGAGGCCATGGCCGTAGAACGCGAGGGCGAGGCCCGTGATGATCAGGATCGCCGCGAGGATGTACGTGACCTCGGGTCCGAAGTTCAACCCGGGGATGGCGGCAGCGGCCATAGCGGTTCGATTCGACTCGCCCTATAAATAAACAGCGCGGGCGTTCTCTGGCGCCGCACGAAGGAGCTAACCGCGGCCGAACACGTCGTCGGCGCGCTTCGCGATCTCCTGGAGTCGGCCTTCGTCGACCACCCCGGCGCCGAGGATGTGCTCCCGCACGTTCTCATTGTCGTAGTCGAGCACGTCGATCACGGTCGGGATGCGGATCGCGTCGCCGATCACCGCGACCGTCCGCAAGGGCAGCTTCGCGATGATGTTCTCCCACATCTTCTTGTCCGGCACGCCGGCGAGGGCGGCTTCGACGTCGGAGGGTTCCTTCAGGGACATGACGAGGCGGTTCGCGAGCTGGCTGCGCACCTCGTCCGAGATGCGGGACGGCCGCTGGTCGACGAGGGCGAGGATCAGGTTGAACTTCCGCGTCTCCCGGGCGAGCCGACTGAACGTGTGCGCGTAGGGCGCGATCTCCGGGCTCAGGAATTTGTGGGCCTCCTCGAGGAACAGGACGAGCCGCGGGAATTCCTCATTCCGTTCCGTGTACAGGTCGAAGAGGCGGCGGGACAGGATGTTCGCGACGAACAGGTACACCATTTGGTCCGTGCCATAGTCCCCGAAATCGAGGACGACGCTCTTCCCCTCCCGGATCGCCGCGAGGATGTGGTGGAACGCGTCCTTGCCCTCCTTCGTCTCTTTGAGGAACGGGAGGCGGTCGAGGCGACCGATCCGGCGCTTGAGCCCTTGGAGGGACATCTCATGGGCCCGCTCGGACCCGAGGACCTCCATCGAAGACTCCTTCACGGTCGAGATCAGGTCGCGGCCGGCGCGCCCTTTCGCGATCTCGTAGAGCGTGTCGACCATGGGTGCCGTGAGGTCCTGCAGGGCGACGATCAGGTCCTCCGGCGTGATCTCCCGCGGATCGAGGACGAAGGGCCTCGCCTCCTTGTTCTTCGGATCGAGGGAGAGGATCTCCACCTTCCCCGGGAAGAAGAACTTCAGGCCTTCCGTGTTGTCCGTCGCGCTGAAGACGCCGTATTCACCATGCATGTCGAAGATGAGGACGGAGCCGGCGTCGCGCGAGATGATCCCGGCACACACGAGTTTGTTCAGGATCGATTTCCCCGTGCCGGTGCGTCCGAAAATCGCGAAGGGTTTCTCGGCGAGCCTTTTCATGTCCAGTTGCACATGGAACGGCTCAACTCCCGTGATCGTGCCCAAGGTGGAGGACGTGTCCGTGATCTCGTAGATCCGTTCCACGTCGGCTCGGGTCGCGTGGCGGCATGCGGAGAAATACGGCGGGATCGTCTGCGGCTCGCTCATCTTCTTCGTCTCACGGTCCACGAGCTGGATCATCCGGAGCTTCGCCTTGCTGTAGAAGATGGGACCGCCATACCCCTCGTGCGTCTCCGGCCGCGGCACGATCACGTCCGCGATCGTGGAACCCGCGAGCTGGTCCGCGATGTCGCTCTCCTCGTTCAGGACGTCCTCGACGAGACAGTAGAAGTCGTACCGGGCGCCTTCGACGATGACCGGGAACGCGATCTTCAGCTCCTCGGGATTCCCGAGCTGGAGCTTCGCGACCAAGCCTTCGATCACGGACGCGGCGACGATCTCCCCGATCTTCATCGCAGGTCCCTCGCGACCTTGTCGAGGTATTCGTGGAACGCGCTCCGCTTCCGCCCCTCGACCTGGGTGAGCCCGTCCAGGATCGTGCGGACGTCGAGGCCCATGCGGAGGGCCATCTTCAGCACGCTCTCCTGGTAGACCGGCTTGAGTTGCCGCACGGTCACCGCCATGCGGTGCGCCTCGATGAGGGGCCACGGATATCCGACGGACACGAGGCTCTTCCCGTACGCCGCGAGCTGGCCGAAGGCCTCGTCGGGTCGGTCGCGGAACGTGCCGAGGTCCACGCGGAACCACTTCCGCGCCCTCGGATGCAGCCGCGCGTAATAGATGTCCCCATAGAGGAGGCCCTCCTTGAGCGCCTCCGCGGCCTTCGGCGCACGCGCATACGCGAGGGCGTCGTGCGGCAGCCGGTTCTGGCAGCGGACCATCAGCTCCTCGTCCGTCAGCGTGTGTCCGAACGCGTGGAGTTGGCTGTCCTTCGAGATCCCGACGAGGAGATGCCCGCGCTTCTCGCACACCTGGACGAGCCGCTCCATCACGGAGAACTGCTTCGGGAATTCGGATAGGGTGCCGTCGACGGCGACGATGCAATTCTCGAGGTCGTCCGCGAAGTTGATCGCGGTCTGCCCTTCGATCAGCCGGCGGTATTCGTTCACCATGTCCCGCGGCTGCTCCTCCCGGCGTTCCTTCGTGAATTCGAACAGGGAGCGGTGCAGCTCGTCCTGGGTCGCGACGAACTCCTCGAACGTCGAGACGCCGACCATGCGCTGCACGAGCCGCCAGTCTTTCCGCCGGAACGCATGGCCGTCGAACGCGTACCGCAACAAGCCAACGGAGATGAGGGCGAGCCACCAGCTCGAGAGGTTCAGCAGGAAGGAATAGGAGCCATCGACCGCGATCATCTCCTTCGCAGGGTCGGCACATTGGAAGGTGCGGAAGTCCGGGACTTCCTCCGGCGGCAGGGGCACGTCCCGGTGGTGCTTGACGAGGAGCTCGAGCTCCCGGCGCATGTCGTCCACGTAACTCATGCGAGGACTTCCGCCCGCGACTCCTGGTTCGGCGTCATCGTGACGCGGATCCGGCCGGGGAACTTGTCCGCGACCTCGGCGAGGTGGGTGATCAGGATGACCTTCTCGAAGACCTCGCCCATCCGCAGGAGCTTCTGCACGAAGAGCTCCCGCGAGACCTCCGTGTCGAGGGAACCGAGGTCTCCTTCGTCGATGAACAGCGTCTTCATCCGACCGAAGGTGCGGCCGATCTGCGGCATCGACGCGAGTTCCCGGGCGATCGCGAAGCGCAGGGCCGCGTTGATCTGCGTCTTCTCGCCGCCGCTGAACTCGGCCACGTCGTGCCACTGCCCATCGACGCCCTGGACCAGGATGCGGATCCCATGGCCCCGTCCTTCTTCGTACGTCTCCAGGCGGATTCGCCCGAACCGGCTGTCGGTGAGCTCGGAGAGATTCTTCGACGCCTCGATCTCGAGTTCGGGGAGGAGCTGATCGACGGCGTACATGACGACGCCACGCTTGTGGAAGACGCGATTCACGAGGACGTCGTAGATCTCGAGTTCCCCACGGAGCGACTCTCGCTGGCGTTCCGACTCCTTCAGTTTCTTCGCATCCGCTTCCAGAGCCGCGATCTGTTCCTTCAGCGCCTTCGCCTGTCCCTCGAGGAGATGCCACGCCTTCCGTTCGGCGTCGAGTTCGCCCTGGAGGGTCTCGAGCCTCGCCTTCGAGGCGACGAATATGTCCTCCGAGGACCGGAGCCCCGCGAGGTCCGTCTCGAGAGCCGCCCGCTCCGTCTCGAGCGCCTTTCGCTGCAATTCCAGATCGGCGAGTCGAGCGCCCACGTCGCCAACCTGGCGCAGGAGGATCGCGAGTTCATCGAGCCGCTTTCTCTTCGCCGCCTTTTCGAGGACCGATTGACCGATCATCTCCAGGCGCTTCTCGTTCTGTTCCGTGAAGGGCACGGCGTCGAGCTGCCGCAGCGCCTCGATCTTTGCATCGTCGAGAGGCTGAATGAGGCGGTGGCTGTCGTCCGCCTCCTGACGAAGGTCGTCCTTCAGTTGCTCCAGCTGTCTCTTGTGTTCCGTGAGAACAAACGAATCCTGATCGATCGAGGCGACCTTCTCGTGGACTCGAGCGAGGGCCTTCTCCGCGCGGGCCTGTTCCTCGCTCAGCTCCCGTACCAAGTCCTTGCGGTCCGCAAGCCACTCGAGTTCACGGGCGATCCGCATCACCCGCTCCTCCAATCGCCCCTCGTCCCGGAGCGAGCTGAACGCGGTCTCCCGGTCGATGTCCGTCCGAAGCGAGGCGATCTTGCGGTGCAGCTCGTCGATCCGGTTCTTGATCTCGTCCCGCCGCTTCTCGTGCTCCCGCTTCGCGAGTTCGAACTCCCGCTCGGCGGCGCGGGCGGCGGTCTCCCGCTGCTGGTGCGCCGCTTTCGTCTCCTTCAGGCGGTCCAGTTCCTCGCGCAGTCGATCCAGATCATCTGTCTCCTTCTCCAGGAGGGTCCTTTGGTCCTCGAGAGCCGAGGACGACTTCACCCAGCGTTCGTGTTTCGCCTCGAGGTCCTTCATCTCCTTCGCATGGAGTTCGAAGTCCGTCTGGAGCTTCGACACACGGCCTCCGCGGACCTTGCGTTCCTCGTCCAGGCTTCCCAGTTGTTGCTGCAAACCGGGAAGGCGACCCAGCGCTTCCTCGCGGGCGGCGATCTCTGCTTCTTTCGCCTGGATGTCGGACTTCAGGGACGTGAATCGTTCCTTCGCCCGCTCGAGCGCCTGTTCGAAGATCTCTAACCGGAAGAGTTTCTGGAACACCGCGAGGCGTTCCGATCCGCTCGCGGCGCCGAGCTCCTTCATCTCCTCCTGGCGGACGAAGGTCGAGTTCCGGAACCCGTCGTAGTCGAGGCCGACCACGTCGCGGATCGTCCGCTCCTTGTCCGGGATCGTGCCCTGGACGACCTCTCCGTCCCGTGTGACCTCCAGGTACGATTCCTTCTTCGTCGTGAAGCCGCGGGTGACGTCCCACCGCTCGTCCCCCTGGTGGAACGCCACGCGGACATATCCGTTCGGCCGACACACGTCGGCGAGCTTCACGCTCTGGATGTCCGTGCGGGTCGTCTTGCCGTACAAGGCGAACGTGATCGCGTCGAGGATCGACGACTTCCCCGATCCCGTGCGGCCCGTGATGACTGTGTACTTCTCCGGAAACCGGAGGGGCGGGACCGTCTTCTCGAGGTACCGCATGAACCCCCGCATCTCGATTTCTTCGAGGACGAACCCCTCCGGTCCCGGCGTGGGCTCGAGGTTCGGGACCGCGGCCGTCTCGATCTCCGCGGCGTCCCTCAGGCGAGCGCCTCCTTCAGGACCCGGCGGGCCTCCACTTTGATCGCCTCCCGCTTTGGATGATCGGCGAGGACCTTGTCGACGTAGTCGGAGAGCAGGCGGCCTGGATCCAACGTGAACTCTTCCGTGACCACGCGGGGTCGACTCGACGAGATGAACTTGACTTCGTAATGGAACGCGTCGCGCAAGCGGTCCGCGAGGCGCTTCTCATCGAGGCGGTTGCGAAGTTCGTCGGGCAACGTGATCTCGATCCGAACGAGGTGTCCGCCCACTTGGGGTGGAAGGGCCGCGAGGACCCTCTCCGTCACGTCGTCCCCCATGCCGACGACGGCCTCGACCTTGTCCATGGGCCGCGTCGGCAGCTCGATGAAGGACCACGTGCCCTCGGGTCGGAGGGCGAGGAATCCTTTCGGATCGAGCCTCTCGCCCCAATCGATCCGCTCCGGTGCACCGGCGTACACGATCTTCCCCCCGATCGTCTGGTGCATGTGGATGTGGCCGAACACGACGAGGTCGACGGCGTCGGGGACCATCTCCGGCGTGAAGGTGAAATCGTTCGGGACGACTTCCGAGGGCGCGGTGCTCGCGTACCGGACGCCTTGGAATTCGAAGTGGCCGAAGAGCACCCGCACGTCCACGGCGCTCAGGTCGGTCGCCCGATTGTGGATCCACTCTTTCCAGGTCTGCCGAGCCGCCTCGTACGCCAACTCGCGGGGGACCTCTTTTCCCAAGGCCTGCCGTACCTGCTCGACGACTTGCTCCGGATGCATGTACGGGATCAAGATGAAGCCCATCTTGCGGCCGTCCACCTCCCGGATTTCGACCTTGGGGCTGCGGAACACCTTGACGTGGGCGTACCCGCGGTAGTCGTCCAGCGACGTGGACCGCGCGGTCCTCCGGGGCTCATCGTGGTTCCCCGCGAGGATCCACACCTCGATGCCGGCGGCGCCGAGGGGCTCGATTACGTCCTTTCGGACCATCTCCCGGAAGACGGGTGCGACATGCGCCCGGTCGAACAGATCCCCGAGGACGCAGAACAACGACGCCTGGTGTTCGATCGCCCACTGCGCGGCCTTCGCGAAGTTCCCATGGAGGTCCAACGCGCGTTCCGAGATGCCGGTCTCCGGATCGATCCGGAAATCGAAGTTCAAGCCCTCGTGGACGTCGCCCACGCAGACGATTTCGTGCATCCTGGTTTGCGCAAGGGCCCCGTTCTACTTATAATGTCTACGAGACGGTCGGCGAAAGTATCGAACGATTACGCGACCCCTCGCGGCACCGGAGTAGCCATGGACCACTATCCCAAGCCCGCGGGTCGAGTCAATCCGAATAAAGCGACAATCGTGGCGACCGATCCGGCGAGCCCGATCGCGAGTCGGAGGCCGGCCGCGATCTGAAGGATTGAGATCAGAGACGAATTGGGTGCGCCTGACACAAGGATGGAGAAGATCCTGAACTCGACCAATCGGATCACGGCGCCCGCAATTCCCGTTGCGAGGAGGACGATCGCTGCCGTGGAAGTCCACGGCTTCGTTCCGGGCCGAATCTGCGCGACGTAGAAGAAGACGAAAAACAGACCGATGCCCCAGAGAGCCAGGGCCGAAGCTTCGGCGACCGCTTCGAGACCTTGGCGAAGGAGGAGGTCGTTGATTGTTTGTGACGGCCCGTTGGGGACCTGGTATCCGATTGCAAATCCAATCGCCTCGAGGCCGATTCCAAGGAAGGCGAGCAGGATGCCGACAAAGATCCGCGCGTGCGGATGACTTGCCGCAAGAGACGGTCCCGCGGTCGCAGGGCCAACGAGATCGCCGGGGTGATTCGGCTGCGTGGGATCTCCCCTCCGATCGTTCATCGGATGAAGACGTCGAGGTAGAGCTTCTTTCCGAACAGATATCCGCCTGCGAGAATCAGGGCTGCCAGTGGCACGATCACGTGGATATCCGCCCACAATCCCGTGATTCCAAAGGCGATGGCGAGGATCCGCGCGCCGACGTGGTGGGGCGAGAAGACGCTCAGGCTCTGAGCAATACTTCGGATGGCTTCGAAGTCCGCGATCGTGAAGCCGCGGCCGGACGGCCTCATGAGGAAGGCGACCTGGGTCCCGAGGAAGGTCAGCCCGGTCTCCGTCATCAGGATCGAGAGCAGGAGGAAGATCGCCCCGAGGGCCGTGGGGGAGATGAGCATCCGGCCGGCCACGTGGGCGATCGCCTGGGCCAGAAACACGCCCACGGCCAGGGCAAGAAAGCTCATCGCGAGGGCGGTTACGTGGATCGCGAGGAAGTCTCCGAGGGGGAAGTATCCCACGAGGAAGAAGCCCCCGAACACCCCTACGAACAACACCGTCGACAGGATCGCGG
>VBLU01000122.1 GCA_005879065.1 Methanobacteriota archaeon | reverse complement strand
CGTCGAAGGACCCCGGGACGAAGGACCTCGGCTTCGACCTGTTCTGTTCGTTCTACAAATATTTCGTGAAGCTGCTGCCGGCCGACCAGGTAATCGAAGAGTGCCGCGGTCACCGGGACCTCCTGGATCGCGCCCTCGGGCTGCGCGAGCACGAGAAGCTTCGCGCTTGGACGAGGCTGAAGTCCGCGGAGACCGCCTTGGCCACGGAGCTCGTCCTGGACCTGCTATTGAAAGAACCCACAGCGGAACCTGAGACAGCGCGCGGTCAAACCCCCGAGACCGGGACGCTTCCGGACGAATCCACCGTGGAGGAGGCATCCACCGAACGTCTCCGAGAGGTCCTGCGCGATGTCCGGGGCGACCTCGAAGGCGCCGTAGAACTCGTCGCCGCCTGGTCGGCTGGACCGGGAGAGGAGACGCACCTACCCCCGGAGATGAAACTCCAGCTGATGCGGAATCTCGTCCGGAATCCGCGGCTCCGGCGGATCGCCCGCTTGTTCGGCCGCTATCGTCGGATGGGCCTGGCGGATCGGGAGGCGAAGGCCCTCCTCGCGAGCGAGGAGGTAGTCGACTTCGTCCAGGGCGGCGAGGTCGCGCGGGCGCTCGCGGCGGAACTCGCGAACTTCGCGATGCGGGAGCGGGAGGACCTGTTCTACTCGAAGGTCGTGCAGCACCAACTCCTGGTCTACGAACTGTGGCAGCGTCACGAGCGGCCACGACCCGTGTACCTCTGTCTGGACAATTCCGGCAGCATGTCAGGCGAGAAAGAGGTCTGGGCCAAGGCGTCGGCGCTGGCGCTCGCCCACATGGCCCTCCAACACGGGCGGCCCGTCGAGATCGTGCTGTTCGGCGACGCGGCGGATCCGCTGCGCATCGTCTCCTTCGATCCCCGCGACAAGGGACCCACGCGCCTCGAAAAGGTCCTCGATGTCGCGTCCTATTTTCTCGGAGGTGGGACGGACTTCCAGAAACCCCTCTCCCACGTGCTCGACACGATCCTGGCGGGACACGAGGCATCCGGCAATGACCTCCTGTTCGTCTCCGACGGTCTGTGTCCCTTGCCCGAAGCGTTCGTCCGTCGATTCCTCGAGGCGAAGGGACGTCACAACATCCGGCTCACGACGGTCGTGATCGGTGGAGAGGCGTTCAGCCTCGCTCCGATCTCGGATTCCGTGCATCGCTTGGAGGACGACCTCGAGGCGGGCGACGAGCTCGCGGCCCAGTTCGCGTCCACGTTCCTGGAGCGGGCCTCGGGTGCAGGGCCGCGGTCAAGGACACGTCCCCGAGCCGATCGAACTCAGCCTCTCGTCTTCGACCACTTTCTCCCGGAAGAGCCGTAGGCCGCCCGCGATGCGGGTTCGTCGCAGAGTCGCGCCTACTGAGTCGGATTCGCCCACGCGAGGAAATAGCCGATCCCGAGGATGACGAACGTGAGCCCGATCGCGACCAAGGATTCGCCGACCTCGCTCCCGGGCGTGGCGCCCACACGGTACGGTTGGGTCAGGGCCCCGACGGCCAGGAGGACGAGTCCGAGGAGGAAGAGCCCGGCGTAGACGAGGAGGGTTCGCGATGCCATGCGATCACCTCACCCCGACGCCCGAGGCGGCTCTCCATGACCCTCGCGTCGCTGCCGGCGTCGGACTGAACAGGAGGCCGAGGTTCACGCCATAGATCGAGTGCCAGAGGAGATTCGCGAACAGGGCTTGCACGCCGTTCAATCCGAATTTCGTGAGGAACGGACCGACCACCCCGCCGCCGAAGAGCGGGTCGATCAGTAACGGCATCCAGAAGGCGGAGCTGATGACCCACAGGACCAGGCCCCAGAGGACGCCCTTGATGTAGTTGTTCGTCGGCGTGAGCGCCGCGAGGGGTTTGATGAAACGCCCGAGGGCGGGATGGACGATCAGGGCGAAGACGACGCCCCAGATGATCCCGCTCGTGTAGTGGAGGATGCCACCGATGACGAAGGTCTGGACGGGATCCGCGGTGAGACCGAGGACCAGCCATCCGTTCAACATGTTGAAGTTGAATTGGGGCAACCGGACTCCGCCGAACCATAGTCCGGCCATCGTCGCCACGTGGGTCGCGACGAAGGCGGCGATCACCGCACTCTTCCCCGCGCTCCTGCCGATCAGATACTTGACGCCGGAATCCGACTCTTCCATTTCCTCCCCCGCGCGGGGACGGCTGGCTATATTATATAACCTTTCGGAAGGCGGGGACCTCTGTTCCGCGGCCGCGTGCCCCATCGGACTCCGACCGTTGCGGACTGCGGCTCCGCGCTCCGGATCGACGCAACCTCTTTACCATCGGCTTCCCTCTGAGCCGTGATGACCGACATCGAAAGTCGGGGCCTCTTCCTTCGCGGTGGATTCGTCCCGTCTTCCTCGGGCAAGACCTTTCCGGTCTACGATCCGCACACCGACGAAGTCTACGCGAAGGTCGCGGAAGCGGGGACGGCCGACGTCGACGCGGCCGTCGACGCGGCGCGGGAAGCCTTCGACGGACCTTGGAGCGCTCTCGCGCCGAAGGACCGCGGACGGCTCCTGCTGAAGCTCGCGAGGATCATCCAGGAGCACGGGGAGGCCCTCGCCCAGGTCGAGGCGAGGAACTCCGGCCATCCGATCCGCGACGTGCGTCGATTCGATCTCGTGCGGACCGTCGACTGGTTCGAATATTTCGGCGGCATGGCGACGAAGGTCCAAGGCGACGTGATCCCGTCCTCATTCAAAGGGGTGCTGAACTATACGCTGCGGGAGCCGCTCGGCGTCGTCGGCCAGATCGTCCCCTGGAATTTTCCCCTCATGTTCGTCGCCTGGAACATCGCCCCGGCCCTCGCGGCGGGGAATACCGTCGTCCTGAAACCGGCCGAATACACGCCGATGAGCGCCCTCGAGGTGGCGCGGCTCTCCGTCGACGCGGGCTTTCCTCCGGGTACGATCAATGTCGTCCCCGGAAAAGGCTCGGTGGCCGGCGCGAGGCTCGCCCGCCATCCGGACGTCGCGAAGATCTGCTTCACCGGATCCGTCGAGGTCGGACAGGACATCATCCGAGCGGGGGCCGACACGTTGAAGAAACCCCTCCTGGAACTCGGCGGGAAAGGCCCGAACATCGTGTTCGCGGACGCGGACCTCGCGGCCGCGGTCCAAGGATCCCTGTTCGCCGCGTACCACAACCAGGGACAGGCGTGCATCGCGGGATCTCGTCTGTTCGTCCATGAGTCGATCTGGGATGATTTCTTGAAACGGTTTACGGCCCGCGTTCGGTCCATCCGAATCGGGAATCCGCTCGAGGAGGCGACGCAACTGGGGCCGCTCACGTCGAAGGACGTGGCTACTACGTGCAGCCGACGTTGGTCCGCGCGGACGATCCGAAGATGCGGGTCTGCCAGGAGGAAGTCTTCGGTCCGTTCATCACGATCACGCCCTTCAAGGACGAAGAGGCCGCGGTCGAGATGGCCAACGGCGTCCCGTACGGACTCGGGGCTGGATTCTGGACCCGCGACCTGGGGCGCGCCCACCGGATCGCGGCACAGCTCAAGGCGGGCATGGTCTGGGTGAATGCCTACAAGCTCGTCGACCCGGCCTCGCCGTTCGGAGGGTCCAAGATGAGCGGCATGGGTCGGGAGTTCGGTCTTCAAGCGATGCACGAGTACACGCAGGTCAAGAGCGTCTGGGTCGGCTACGATTTCCAGCCCTGGACATGGCCAGAATAGTCCCGCCCTCGGAGGGAATCCGGAGACCAGCGATTCAGGATTCGAGAAAGTCGGACACGATCTCCGCGGTCTCCGTCGGCTTCTCGACCATTGGGAAGTGGCCGCAATCCTCGATCGCGGCAAACTTGGCGCCCGGGATGCGACGCGCGGCGGCCTCCCCGATCTGCCAATCGAACTGCGGATCCTCTCGGCCCCAGACGACGAGGGTCCGAGCGCGGACGCGTTCGAGGTCGGCCGCCACGGAGGCGTCGGGACGTCGAAGGGCGTTCCCGGTGGCGATGAAGGTGGCGCGACGGGAACGAGGCTTCCACTGTTCCACGATTGTGTCCACCCAAGCGTCGTCTGCGTACCGAGGATCGTGGAACACGGCCCGTTCTAGGAGACGGCGCACATTCCGTGCGCGCGGATGCCGGAGGTAGGCGGGCAGGACGAAGGGCGCATAGAGGCGGACCGTTTTCTTCGGCATGGTCGGGGTCAGGCCCGCCGCATCGAGGACGATGAGGCGGTCCACCTGCTCCGGTCGATCCAGCGCCAGCATGATCCCGAGCGTTCCCCCGAGCGAGCTCCCAATGAGGATGGCCTTCTGAAATCGTATGGCATCGAAGAATGAGCGCATGGCCCGTCGATACGCCGAGACGCTCCGGTCGTTCCCGGAGAAGGCCGCGCTGCGGTTGTGACAGGGAAGGTCCGGGGCGATCCAGGGACGCCTCTCGCCGAGCTTGCTGACGAGGGGCAGCCAGACCTCCGCCCACGTCGGGTATCCGTGGAGGAAGAGGATCGGCGCCTCCCCCCTCGTCGGCGCGCCGCGTTTCGCATTCGTCAGGTAGCGGAATTGAATGTCCCCGGCCCGGACCAACCGTTCATCGATTCCCGGAGGAAGGGGACCGACGGGGCTCGTCTTCGACATAACGGTCGACGGGCCCGCGGTGGAGGCCATGGCTCCGCAAATCCCGATGAGCGCAAAAGGGTTTTCGGACCGACCGACGGCCAGGCACCGCGCCCCCTCTCGCCGACTACTCGCGAGACACGAACTCGCCAATCTTCCGGGCGGTCACTACGCCGAGGAGGATGCCGAGCCCGCTCAGGACGATCGTCGCGCCGGGTGCGACGTCGAGGACCAGAGAGACGAGCAGGCCGACGACGACGCTTGTGAGCCCGAACACGGGGGACAGGACCATCGTCTCGCGGAAGGACCTCGCGACCTGGATGCTCGTCAGTCCCGGCAGGACGAGGAGGGCGGCGATGAGCAGGATGCCGGCGATGGGGATGGAGATGATGACGGCCACCCCGGCTAAGGCGCTGAGCATGTAGTCGAAGAACGCGGTCCGGATCCCCGCGGCCTGGGCCTGCGTTTCATTGAACGTCGTGTAGACGAGCTTGCTGAAGGAAAAGAGCATGAGCGCGACGACCGCCGCAAGGACCGCGGCGACGAACAGCAACTCGTTCTTGCTCGCGAGGAGGATGCTGCCGAACAGCAGGCTCTCCAGGCTGATGCCGAACCCCCGGCCCAACTCATAGAGCAGGATGCCCGAGGCCAGGCCCAGCGTCAGGAACACGGCCACGGCCGCGTCGCTCGGAATCTTCGTCGAGCGCGTGAGTTTCGTGATGCCCATCGAGCCGAGGACGACGAGCCCCGCCGCGGTCCACAGAGGGAAGAATCCCACGTAATATCCGACGGCGAGGCCGCCGAACGCCGTGTGGGCGAGACCGTCGCCGATGAGGGAGACATTCTTGAGGACGATGAAGACGCTCAGGAGGGAGCTGAGGAGGGCGACCAAGATTCCGATCACGAACGCGCGTTGGATGAAGGGCTGGGTCAGATACGAAAGCACCAGGTCGAGCGCGCTCATGGTTTCGGCATCACCGCCTCGGGGAAATCCTCGAGATCGATATGCGCGGGATGTCGCTCGAAGGCGACCGGGTCCCCGTCGAAGAGCAGGGTCCCGCTCAGGAACGCGATCCGGCTGGCGAGTTTCGTCACGCTGTGGACCTCGTGGGACGTCAGGACGATCGTGATCCCGAGGTCCCGGTTCAGGTGCACCAACATGAGGTAGAACTCCCGCCGCGACTGGGCGTCCATGCCCAACGTCAGGATCTCCTCCGCCTCCTTGCGTTCGCGACGCGTCACACCCCGGAACGGGCGGGCCCGAGCCGCCCGGCCGAGGAGGACCGTCTCCAGGACCGTGGCCGGGAAATCGGGGTAGGTGGACTGGGGCCTCTGGGGAACATATCCGAGACGCCGGAGGCCTTCGGGACTGACCGGGCGACCGAAAAGCCGGACGGAACCTCGTGTTGGCTTTTGCAGGCCCAGGATCACCGCGAGCAACGTGGACTTGCCCGCGCCGTTCGGACCGAGGAGCCCGAGGAGGTCGTGAGGGAACACCCGGAGACGGATGCCGTCGATGGCGCGGATGCCGCCCGGGTATTCGACGGCGACGTCCCGGAGCTCCAGGACCGGCTCAGTTGCATCCGACATGGTTCAGGGCCAACGCGAACTTGGTGAAGCCGTCCTGCATCTTGAGGAGATATGTCATCCCGAGGGCTTGGTCCGTGAGGGACAACCCTTCGATCGGGTCCAGCCGGATGAGCGTGGCATTCGTCTGGCTCGCGATCGACTCCGCGATCGCGGGGTTCGTGAGGGATTCATAGCCGACGTAGCAGAGGTGGTGCGCATGAACCGCGTCGATCACGTTCTGGATCTCCGACGGGGTCGGGTCCTCCTCGAACGGCCCCGCGATCGGGATCTGGGTCAGGTTGTACTGCTTCGCGAAGTAGGCGAATGCCTCGTGGAACGTGACGAAGAATCGGGTGGCGGGGTTCGCCGTGAGGTTGACGAACTCCGCGTCCAGGACATCGAGCTTTGCGCTGTAGGCCTGGGCCTTTGCCGTGAAGTACGGCGCGTCCGCGGGGTCCACCTGGACGAGGCCTCTCAGGATGTTCGCCACCTGCACCTTTGCGAGGACCGGGTTCAGCCAGACATGCGGATCGATCGTCCGGTTCTCCTTCTGGAAGGCCGGGGGAACCCGGAGGAGGGAGACGTTGGCGCTCGAGTCGACGAGGACGAGACGGGGGTTGTCCGCGGCCGCCACGATGCTCGGGATCCACGGCTCGAGGCCGGCGCCGTTGTAGATCAGGATGCTCGCCGTCGCCACCGCCTGCACGGACGAGGGCGTCGGCTCGAATGCGTGGACGTCCAGGGTCATCGGCACGAGCAGGCTCACGTTGATTCGGTCCCCGCCGATGTTCCGCGCGTAGTCGTATACCGGGTAGAAGGTCGTGAGGACCTTCACTCCCGAGGACTGAGCGGCGGGCCTCAAGGTGACGACGACATAGGTCCCGGCCAGGACGAGGGCGACCGCCACGGCGATCAAGAGGGCGTTGCGAGGAAAGTCCGGCCCGCGCTGCATCGGTCGGAGATGTCGCGGGCGTATAATAAAGATTCGTGAAATGTTATTATCTCTACCCCAACACCTTATAAGTCGCTATTAACATGCTTCTCCCCATGACGATCGTCAGCGTCTCGATGCCCGACGCGATGATCCGCACGATGCGGGAACTCCAGAAGTCCCAGGGATTCACGGGCACGTCGGAACTCGTGCGAGCCGCGCTCCGTCTCTTGGTGGCCGACGCCCGGGAGAAGGAGTCGACGAAAGGCCCCGTCGAGGCGGTCATCGTCGTCACGCACAGCGAGGACCGCGAGGAGCCGGTCACGAGGATCAAGCATCGTTTCGACGACGTGGTCAAGACCCACATCCACAACAAGGCGGGCAAGGGTACCTGCGTGGAGGTCTTCCTCGTCGAAGGGGATGGTGCGAAGGCCGCCACGATGGCCAAGGCGTTCCAACGCGAGGACGACATCAAGGCCGTCAAGATGGTGGTCCTCTAGGACGCCGAGCTGAATCGCCTTCGAAATGGAAGGGACGGAACGCATTAAGTAGCGGTCGCCTCATCGGCGCTTTCCTCCATGCCCTCGCGGCCCTACAAGGACCTCGTGATCTACGGATGCTTCGTCTTGAATCGGCTCGTCGCGGACATGGGGATCGACCTGTACCAGGACGGGCTCGAATCGAAGTTGGAGATCGTCCTGCCGAACCAACGGGGCATGTCGAAGGAGGAAGTGAAACGGGAGATCAAGTCGAATCACTTCATGACGGACCGCGTCATCGAGTCGCTCCAGGAGGAGGGGCACGTGAGCGTCCAAGTGCTCGAAGGCCACTATCGGATCCGGATCACCCGCGAAGGGGTCGTCCACATCCGGCGGTACAACGAATTTTATCGCAAGATCTACACCGAGCAGATCCGGGACCACTACCGTTTCACGCAAGCGCCGTTCTGGCTCCGGGATTGACGCGTGGATCCGATCGGCCTATGGGTTACTCGGGGCCCCTTTCTGGTTCCGAAGACGAGGGGGGTTCGAAACTCGCGGGTGGGTCCTCGATTCCGTTCCTGCCTCGGCATGTTCGTCCGGTCGTTGGGGTCGGTACACCGCGGCGATCTCGATGGTCCCGTTCTTCGCCTGGGTCTCGGTGACTTGGAACGCATAGGCGGACAGTAAACCCTCCAGGAAGCGTTCGCCGCACGCGGCCAGCTCCGGGGTCAGGTCCGTGACGACCCGCAGCCGGATCCCGGCTCGGTCCTTGCCGCCGGGTTTCCGTTGCACCTCGATCTTTCGCTCCGCGATGAGGGACTGGAGTCCGGACAATCCGGCCTGGAGGTCTTCGAGCGTGGGGTGCAGGACTCGGAGGCGCTCTCCGAGTCGACGACCCGCTTCGGCCCATTCCCCCAGGAGCCACTCTGGATCGCTCCGATACAACCGCTCGACCATCTTCCAGATCAAGCTGCCCGGAAGGAAGGGCGCACCCTCGATGTCCTTCGACACCCGGGACGTCTTCCACGCCGGGAAGATCTCGTTCTCGTTTCCCCCTTGGCCTAAGACCCGGAGGGCCACATCGAGGACTTCGTTCGTGAACGAATACAGCGTCTTGCCGCGGCTCGAGGCCTGGGCCGCCAGGGACTGCGCTGTGTTCGACTCGACGTATACGTCCTGCTTAGTCATCCGCCGATGCCTTCGCTTCGCTCTCGGCGTTGATATTCTCAGAGAGGATATTAGCCCCGTGCAAGCGGTCAGGTTCGGTCCGAACACCGCGGTGGTCCGTTTCCACTGGATTGTCAACCGGGCGTCGGCCGGCCGCCGGGGACGGTCGCGGGCTCCAAGACGAGCGGGATGAAGTCGTACGTTCCGTCGTCCCGTTCCACCGCGAGCTCGAGGGAACACACAAAGGTGTGGCCCCGCAGGCGCACCCGAGCCGCCTCTTTCGTCAGGAATTCGTAGACGTCGGGGGTGACGCTCTCGTCCCCCTTCGCCTGCCACAGGACCAGGATCCGGGCGGGCGGAATCCGCGATGCCATGGAGGCGTCCTCGACGGCCGCCTTCAGGGCGTTCAGGTCTTGGAGTGTCGGTGCCCGCTCGAAGGCTTTGACGAACACGGCATAGCCGGGGGAGCCGAGGGAGACCGTCCGCCACAACTGGGACGGAGATCGGCGCACGTATGCGTCGAACGAATACGTGAGGCCGCTCTTCCCCGTGAGGAGGGCCGGGATTGTGACGGCACCGGGGACGGCCATGAGGCCGCGGACATCGGGACTCGAGGAGGCGAGGTGGGCGAGGATCCGCTGGACGGCGTCCTTCCCTTCCGGGACATACACGACCGGGTCCGCCTGCCGGACGCGTTGGATCACCCGGTGCCGCAGGGCGAAGTAGTCGAAGAACGACCGCAGGTCCCGCATCAGCTCGAGGATGATGAACCCGAGGACGAACAGGGCGACCAGGACGACTCCGACGAAGAGGAGCCCGCCGATGGAGATGATCTGCAGGTTCGCGAAGACGATGACCAGGATGAGGAGGACCAGGCGGGCCGTCGAGCCGGATATCCGGCGCATGGCGAAGAGGAGCGCGATGATCGGGATGAACAGGAGGAACGCGGCGCCTGGGTTCCCACCCCCGATCGCGGCGAGGACGATGATGAGGAAGAAATCGAGGAGCAGCCACACGGAGACGAAGACGCGGACGTACCGCAGCATCCGCCGGATCTTCGGCGTCTGGCGATCGACGGACTCCGCCAGGTCGAAGATCGCCGCCATGGGATCCTCCACGGCGCGTGCGTCGCGGGTCGTCTGTTCGCGGTCCACGCGGAACGAGACGCCTGGGGATACTTAATGGGGTCGGGAAGACCGCGCATGAGACCGGCGGCCCCCCGCGGGCCGCGGCTCAACGAGCGACCGTCGACCCGATCACGGTCTCCGCGGAGAGGACGCCTTTCAAGGTCTTCAACCGAGTCGCGAGCTGCGCGATCCTCCGGGCATCGCCGTCCACGATGAGGACCTCCAGACACGTCTCTTCGTCGAGGTGCGTGTGGGCCGTGGCCCGGATGAACCTGAGGAACTCGTGCTGGCGGTGGAGGAGCCGATGCGTGACCATCCCGACTTCGTGCCGGTAGACGATCGTGATCGTCCCGACCACGTGGCCCCCTGCCGCAAAACGACGCCGCGTGAGGGCCTCCCGGATCAGATTCCGCAAGGCCTCCGAGCGACTGCCATAGCCTTCCTTCGCGACGAACCGATCGAAGTCCGTGAGGAGCGGTCCCTCCAGCGAAACCCCGATGCGCTCAACCGTCACCTCTCGCCTCCGGCGCCGCACGGTGATCGGCGCTTATGAAGGAACCGCTTGCCGGTGCGAACGGTCGCGGCAAACCATTAAGCCGGAGAGGATGTTACTCGCGGTGCGGCCGTGCTACCGGACGGGAGAAAGACTTGGCCATCGAATTCGCCGCGTTCATCGTCCTGGCCCTCGCGCTCGGGTTCAAGCATAGCTACGACGCGGATCACCTCGTCGCGGTGTCGAACCTGATCACCCGGAGCGGGAGCATCCGGAAGACGAGCCTCATCAGCGTGAGCTGGGCGGCGGGCCACATGGTGACCGCGGCCATCATCACGGTCCTTCTGTATGCGTTCCGACAGACGATCCTGTCCGATGTCCTGGCGCACCTCGACCTCCTCGTGGCGGTCATGTTGCTCCTGATCGGGACGATCGGCCTCCTCTGGGAATTCAACGTTCTCCATGTCCACGAGCATTGGCATGGCCTCGTGCAACACCGGCATTTTCACACGTGGCTCCATGGGCATCT
>VBLU01000003.1 GCA_005879065.1 Methanobacteriota archaeon | reverse complement strand
GGAGGACCTCAATGAAGATATCGACCGAGGTCCGAGGGAATTGTTCCTTGAACACGACGGCCGAGAACGCCTCCGAGATTACCTTCGAGATCTCGACGGACCGTCGATCCGGCCCAGGTCGCTTCCGGTCGGAGACACTGAAGGGCGCCATGTTGTATCGGCACTGGACGAGCGCCCGGGCGGGGTCTTGCAAGTGACGCGGGTGGGCCTCCCGCGGTCCGTAGACGGCCGCAAGCACCTTGTTCCCGCCCCATTCGATGTATGCGGAACCATCCGCCCGACGCAGCACGCCCGCCTCGATCCGCACCGGCCTCAGTTCATCCGCCTTCCGACCGTCCAACCGCCGTCCATCCGCTTTGATCAACTTCATCTCTTTCTCGATGTGCTCGATATCTTCCATGTGCAGTCGCTCCTCAGGAGGGCCTGGGCCCTCGCGTCTCCCGCTGCGCCCCTTCGATCAGCTCGCGCACGGCTTCCGTAAGGCCGGACGCCTGGGCGCGTTCCTCGATTAGTCGGATCGCCCGCGCGGCGATCGCGGTGTCGCGGTCATTCCCGTCCAGCCAAATCCGGCCGTTCTGCCCGACGTAGATCTGGCAGTGGGTGAGGTCCTTGATCAGGGAGACCATGCTCCCCTGCTTCCCGATGACCCGCGGAACCTTCGTCGGGGAGATCTCCATCACCATGCCGCCGTTCAGCCGGCGTGCCTCATGTTCCTGCATCGTGAGCTGGACCCGCTTGATCTCGTCCACGCTCAACACGTGCGCCATGATCACGTCGCCGACCTTCAGGTACCGCGCGGTGTCGCCGAACTCGACCCGCCACGGCGACTCGGTCGCGTGAAGGGGCGCGGGATAGGGGGAGTTGATGTCGACGAGCCAGTGGGAGGCACCGAGGTCGGTGACCTCGCCGATCACCGCATCGCCCCGTTGGGGAATGTACCGCCCGTTCAGCGGGATCACGCTGACGAGCCCGTCCTGCTCGTTCCGAATCCCCAATTGCGCCGCGAAAAGCTGTCCGCCTTCGCTGTACGTTCCAGGTCCCGGCTTCAGTCCGGGGCCGCCGACGGCTTCGCCCGGAATGACAATCGGGCGGAGCGACCCGCTACCCTGCATGTGTGTTTCTCTCTCACGCACGGCGTCGAAATGGAGGCCGCTACTTGAGGCTTCCGGTTTCGAAGGGAACGTCCCGGCGCAGGGTCAGCGACCGGGAGGATTCGGTCCCTTCGGCGGGTGCTTCCAGTCCCACCAGGCGTAGACCGAAGTCCCCGCAAGGATCGCCGTCAGGGCCACCCACGCGAGCAGGAAGGAGGACATCGTCGTGAGGAGCGCAAACAGGATGGTCGCCGCGAGGCAGAGACCGGTCAAGAGGGTGACGGCTACGAAGCCGCTCCGAGGCGAAATCCAACGAAGTGCCCGACCGCTCGTCATGGGGGAGTGCCTTTCGATGCCACGTCCTGGTACTCCGTCCGGCTCAGACTCGCTGGTCCGCCTTCAGGATCCGCGTCTCCACGTTTCCTTTCGTCTTCGCGTTCAACCGCTCCAGGAAGTCCGTTTGCAGGCCCGCGGGCATCTCGACGACGCCGAGCCAAGCTCCCGTCGGGGACCACTCCTCTTTCAGGATCGTGCCGTATCCCTTGATGTCCCCGTAGGATTTCGCGCTGTCTTCCGCGCTCAACTTGACCGCAATCCGGACCTTCTCGAAGCGGATCGGGATGAGGGGCCGCAGCGCGTCGAGGACCTCCTTCACCTGCTCCTCGATCGGCTTGAACGGGTCGATGTGGACCTTGGCCTCCTCCATCGCGTTCTCGATGCGCTGGGGTGGATGGGGAGTGCTGGTCTGCGGGTTGATCGCGTTCGCCGCGATGTACTGGACGAGGGGCTCCGTCGTCCCGAAGAACTCGGCCATCTTGTCCTCAGACGCCTTCGAGCCCTTGTGGGCGTCCTTGAAAATCTCGTCAATCGCGAGTTCCTTCAGGAGGTCCACGTCCTTGCCGTCACGGACCTTCTGGACCGCCTCCGGCTTCACGAGGATCTCGAACTTCTCGCCCGACTTCTCGACGCGAGCGATCACGTATTCCTTGAAAATATCGTCGCGTCGGTCGCTGCGGAGTTCTTTAGGCATGAGGTCGCCTAGGACGCCGTCGGTACCCGGGTGAGGTACTGGCCCACTTCCGATTCCGGGAGGCGACGGAACTTCTCGCCCTCGACGATGAGGCCGACCTCGATCGCCCGCGCGTCGAGCTTCTCGCCTTCGGAGGCCTTCTGCAAAGCTTCGAGACCGAGGACGATGGAATCGTCCTGGGTCATCCCCTCTTTGTACTTTTCCTCGAGCAGCTCCATGACGGCCTGACGGCCCTGTCCGATGCTGCCCGCCTTGTACGATACGAGGGCGCCGCTCGGGTCTGTCTCGAACAGATGGGTTCCGAGATCGTCCACGCCCGCGACGAGCAACGCGGTCCCGAAGGGCCGGACCCCGCCGTACTGCGTGTAGTTCTGTTTGTAATCGCAGATGCGCTTCACGAGGAGGTCGACTCCAATCTTTTCGCTGTACGTGACCTTGTTGATCTGTGCCACCAGGCGGGCATAGTCCACGAGGACCCGGGCATCCGCGACGAGGCCCGAGGTCGCCGCCCCGACGTGGTCGTCGATTTGGAAGATCTTCTCAATCGAAGCGGTCTCTACGAGCCGGGAACCGAGCTTCTTGTCGGCCATCAGGACGATTCCGTTCTTGAACTTCAGGCCGACCGTGGTGTTCCCACGGGTCACGGCGACGCGTGCGTACTCGACCTGAAACAGGCGGCCGTCGGGGCTGAAGACCGTGATCGCGCGGTCGTATGCCATCTGGCCCGGCTGCATTTGATAAACCTCGGGCCGCTAATAAAGCGGTCACTTATAAGGGTTCTTTTGTCAGTCGCGCCGCGCGCGGGCCCGCGGAGTCAGGTACTTGCGCGTCGCGG
This sequence comes from Methanobacteriota archaeon, assembly GCA_005879065.1. Classification (GTDB taxonomy): domain Archaea; phylum Thermoplasmatota; class Thermoplasmata; order RBG-16-68-12; family RBG-16-68-12; genus RBG-16-68-12. The sequence continues at coordinate 52,891 of VBLU01000003.1, read as the reverse complement.
CCCGGATCGTCCCGGAGGTACCGACCGTGGTCACATGGACCGCCTCTCCCGCCATCGCCTCGATCCCATTCAGGGCCGCGATTGCCGCGTCCTTCTCGAGGTTCGTCGTTCGGATGAGACCCGACTCTCGAGCCGGAACGCGACGTACCGGTACCGCGGCCGATGGGTGCTCACACTTGCGCGATGGGGAAGAAACGGAAAAAGGTTCGGAAAAAGAGGAGGAGGTCAGCGTACTTCGTCCACTTCGGCCGAGGTCTTCACCGGACCGGTATACACTTCTTTGCCGAGGAGGGACTTCGACTTCACGCCGGTGATCACGAGCAGGACGCGCACCGTGTGCTCCAGTTCGTCGTCGACGGAACATCCCCAGATGATCCGGGCCTGCGGGTTGATCTTCTGACCCACAATCTCGGCCGCCCGTTCCGCTTCGGAGACGGTCAGGTCGTTACCACCGACGACGCGGACGAGGGCACCGCGGGCGTGGGTGAGGTCGACCTCGCCGAGCAACGGAGACTCGAGGGCCTCGTTGATCGCGTACTCGATCCGGTCCCGCTCTTCCTCGCTCTCACCGATCCCGATCATCGCGACCCCGCCGCCCTTCATGATCGTCATTAAGTCGGCGTAGTCGAGGTTCACGAGTCCGGGCTTCGTGATGATCTCCGTCATCCCTTTGATCGACTGCATGAGGATTTCGTCCGCCACCTTGAACGCCGCGTTGATGGGCAGGCGCGGGACGAGTTCGAGGAGCTTGTCGTTGTAGATCACGATCGCGGTGTCGGTGAACTTGCGGAGTTTGTCCAGGCCCGCCTCGGCGTTCTCCATGCGGATCCGGCCCTCCGACTTGAAGGGCATCGTGACCACGCCCATCGTGAGGGCGCCCTCCTCCTTTGCGATCCGAGCGACGTATTGGGCAGACCCGGTGCCGGTACCGCCGCCCATCCCCGCGGTGATGAACACGACATGGGAGCCGCGGAGGAACTCGCGGATTTCCTCCTCGTTCTCGTGAGCGGCCTGCTCCCCGACTTCGGGGAGGGCGCCGGCCCCGAGGCCCTTGGTGAGCCGCTTGCCGATCAGGATCTTCTTCGGAGCGTGCACGGACAGAAGGTGCTTCGCATCCGTGTTCACGGCGCAGAGCTGGGCGCCCGTGATGCCGGCCTCGCTGCACCTGTTGACCGTGTTCGACCCGCCACCGCCGCAACCGACGATCTTGATCGAGACGTTGATCGATTCGACGATCTTCTCGATCTCTTGGTCGTCGTTGTTCTTCCCTTTGTCTGGCGTCTTCGCAGCCTTGGCGGCCTCGCGCTCTTCCTTTGCCTCGGCTTCTTGATGTCGAGCCAGGGCCTCATTGAGAAGCGATTTCATTGTGCCATCCCATCCCGTGGAGACTGACGGCCGGACGCATCCATCCAGGGCTATTTAAAAGTAGTCATACATTCGTCTGACAATCGTCGCTTTGACATCCGCCACGGGGCTGCCAGCTTTCCGAGGCTCACGAAGCCACGGGAGCCCGTGGGGTCATGTTGATCACGATGCCCGCGTTCGTGATGTCGAACGAATAGACGGCGTCGTCGTGCGACGAGCCCTTGTACTTCTCGACGGAGACGAACCGCTTGATTCCGGTCTCATCCCGGAGCTTGTGCAGGCGGACCTCGCCGCGAGCGAGGAACGACTCCGCAAGGACTTCGGCCTCATCCGGCAGCTCGACGGTGAGGAGGGAGGTCACCTTCGATTCGGCGAGGTAACGCATGAACGACTGCGTCGTCACGGCCTCCTCGAACTCTCGCATACAGAAATATCGCAACGCCGTGATCGAGTCGATCACGACGCGCTCGTAATGCTTCTTCACGAGCAGGGTCTTGAGCAGCTGCTGCAACGAATGGACCGAGACCTCCTTGCTCTCGAAGTCCGGGGTCTTCCGGATCCGCTCCCCGATCGATCGCATCTTCGCGGGTTCCTCTTCCGTGGAAATCTCCAGGAGGGGCGTCGGCTCGAACCGCCGGATGTCGGAGTTCGCGTCGAGCACATCCAGATCGTCCAGATTCCACCGGAACGCGCGCATGTTGATCTTCAGCTCGTTCGGCGGCTCCTCGAGGCAAACGAACAGACAACGTTCCCCGCCTTCCAGGCCCTCGCGCAGGAACTGCATTGCGAGGATCGTCTTGCCCGCGCCGGGTGGCCCAGACACGATGTAGGGCCGACCGGGGACGAATCCGCCGTGGAGCATCTTGTCGAGGCCGGCGATGCCGGTGCGCATCCTCGCGGCGGGGATCACCGGATCACCGGCGGTCGGGGCGGCATCCCGACGGGCGGCGGAGGAGGGGCCTCCGCGATTCGTTCCCTCAATTGGGAGTTGCAAGCGAGGGCGATCTTCATCGCCTTCTGGTAGTTGCGCCGCTGGAACGCCAGCATGGCGCGGGACAGAGCCACTTCAACGTCGCGGATCGGAATCTGGCGTCGATGCGCCTCTTCGATCTGGCGCATGACGGACTCGATCACGTTGGACACTTCGTCGATCAGGCGCGTCTCGAGCAAGGACTCGCCCGGCTTCCCCTCCGGCGAGGTGCCGCGAATCTGGGAGGGAGGGTCGAGGGCGACCACCATCCCCTTGTCGCCGATCGTCACGGGATGCATCTTGTCGTCAAACGCGGAACCGCGGAATTTCTCGATCGAGAGCGCGCGGCGGATCATGCTGCCGTCGATCCACTTGTGCATCCGGATTTCCCCGCGGCCGAGGAAGAACTCGGTCTCGAGCTTCCTCCGGTCCAGCCGTTCGGAGACGATGAGGGTCGTCGCCTCGAGTTCCGCGAGGAACCGGAGGAAGGATTGGATCAAGATGCGGCTGTCCTGCCCCTCCATCGAGAACATCTTCAGGGCGGTCATCGAGTCGACCGCGATCCGCTTGTATCGCTGTTTCGTCCGTTCCAGATGTTGGGAGAACTCTTGTTTGATCATCTTCTGGACGCTGTGTACCGTGACCTCGAGGGCTCGCACCTGGGACGACTGCCGGATGTCCGTGACGTCTTCCATGTCGCGCACGTCGAGGGAGGTCCCGACGTCGATCACGGACCGTTGGCGCTTGTGCGCGCGCACGTCCGGGGTCGCGTCGAGGATCTTGAGCCGGTCCATGTTCCACCCGAAGGTGGCCATGTTCGCCTTCACCTCGATTGGGGGCTCGTCAAGGGTGACGAGGAGGCAGGGTTCCTGCAGGCGGAGGCCCTCGAGGAGGAAGTGCGCCGCGAGCACGGTCTTGCCGCTTCCGGTGGGGCCGGAGACCACATACGGGCGTGCGGGCAGGAATCCGCCGTTCAGCATCGTGTCCAGACCGACGATGCCAGTTTTCACTCGATCCATTGAAAGCCTGCCGAGCGTCGGACCACCCAGCCCATCGACGATAAAAGTTACGACCTGAGAATCAGAGTCCATCCAACCGGGAATCGCAAAGCGGATTTTGGTTACCCTTACGCAAGGGTAACACGTGCTCATGCGGCGAAACCAGAAGGCAGGCCTGACCGAGAGGCCGCCGCGCGAAGTCCTCGGTCGATAGCGGGGGATGGACGTTCCGAACTGGAGGCGGGTCCTGCCGGTCCTTTTGAACCATCGATCTCCGGGTGTCTCACCGGGGACCTGGGAGTCCCGAGCTATGAGCCCGACGGGATATCCTGGCTACCCCACCCCGCTACGTGCCCGCATCGAGCCGGGCCCGCGACGGCGGTCGTCCGTCCGCATTGGACCGTGCAGGATAAACCTATCGCGCGAGGCGTCAGAAGAACTTCCGGAAGCGCGCCAGATCTTCAAGACTCCCCTTGAGTCGGAGCTTTCCGGTCGCATACGCCTTGAACGGTCCGACCTCGCGTCGAATCAAGGCCCCGAGGGTATCGGCGTCTGTCGAGATCGTGATGTCCGCGTGGTCCACGCCGCCGTCGAGGAGCGCCGCCACGTGCTGGTCCTTCAACAAGAAATGAAACTTCGTCCCGTCCTTCAATTCGATCAGGACCGTCTTCGTCAATTCTCCAATCTCCGCGCGCAGGGCCGGATCGGTCGCGACCTTCGCGTTGAATTTCGTAATCAGGCCCTCGAGCATCTCCCTCATGCCGTTCGCCGTCCGAAATCGTCGAGCTTGTGGTTCCGGGACTCCGCGAGCAAACGCCGCGCGGTGTCCCACGAGGCTCGAGTGTGCGGCGGCAACGACCCATGCGCGCGGATCCAGGTTTCCAAGAACGCGATCGTGTCGGCGTCTGAGGCGTAGCCAGACCCGATGTGCATCCCAACCTCATCCTCGATCGTCCTCATCTCGCGGTCTCGACACACCTTGGCCAGGATCGAGGCGGCGCTGACGACCGGAAAGAGTTCGTCCGCGTTGTGCTGGGACACGATCTCCACATCGAACGCGAGCTCTTTGCGGACGCAACGTTTGAACTCAATCTCGTCGACGTCCGCGGCGTCCACGTATGCGGTCTCCGGTCGCAACTTGTCGATCACCTCGGCGAAGAGCTTCGCCTCGAAATCGTTCAAGGACATCTCGGACCGCATCGCGTCGATCCGTTCCGCGGGGATCACGACGACCTCGTACGTCGAGACCTTCTCGATCTCGGGGGCCAAGGCTTCCCGCCGCTCCGGCGAGAGCTTCTTCGAGTCGCGGACGTTCATGTGGCGAAGTTCGACGTCCGATTCGACCGCGACGCCCGCGACCACGAGGGGACCGATGACGGGCCCTCGCCCGGCTTCGTCCACGCCGACGATCAAAGCTCACGCCTCGAACAGCTCGCCGGCCGTCTCCTGAGCCCGGGAGACGACCTCGGCTTCGTCGACGGTCCGCACGATGCGGTCCGCCATGAGGACCTGGCCATCGACAACCGTCGCTTGCACATCGCTCCCCCGGCAACCGTAGACGAGATGGCTGATGACGTTTTCCGGATAAAAAGGAGTCGTGTGAGCGCCTCGCAGGGAGACGACCGCGAGGTCTGCGCGCTTCCCGACCTCGACCGAGCCGATCTCCCGCTCCATGTGCAGCGCCCGCGCTCCGCCGACCGTCGCGAGATCGAGGACCACCTGCGCGGGCATCGCGCGGGCGTCCCATCGGGCGGCCTTGTGCAACAGGGCGGCGATCTTCATGTCCGCGAACATGTCCATCGCGTTGTTGGAAATCGGGGAGTCGGTCCCGAGGCCGACGACGACTCCCTCTAGCAACATCTCGGGCACCGGGGCGACGCCGCCGCTCGCGAGTTTCATGTTCGAGACCGGACAATGGGCCACGCTGACGCCGTGGCGCGCGAGGGTCCGCACCTCGTTTATCGTGATCCAGACGCAATGGGCGGCCGTGAGATCCGGACCGAGGAAGCCGATCTTCTCGAGCCACTCGATCGGTCGAAAGCCCGTTTCCTTCCGTTGAGCCTCCACCTCCCCGCGGGTTTCGGAGAGGTGCAGGTGGAGTCGCACGTGGTGGCGTTCCGCGATCTCCTTCGCCTTCGTGCACGTCTCCTCGGACGCCGCGTAGATGCCTTGCACTCCGACGGACGGGGTCACGAGGGCGTCTCCCTTCTGCTTGGCGACGAACGCCTCCGCGTTCTTCAGGGGACTGCCATGCTGGGTGGTCTTGGACTCGTCCAGGGTGACCCAGGACAAGAAGCCGCGGATCCCGGATTCCCGAACGGCCCGCGCGACTTCGTCCTCCCAGTAGAACAGGTCGTGAAAGCTGGTCGTTCCGGACCGGATCATCTCGACGCAAGCGAGCAACGCGCCGATCTGCACGTCGCGCCGGGTGAGCTTTGCGTCGATCGCGGCCGCCATCGGTAACATTTCTTCCAGTGGCACATCATCCGCCACGCCGCGGAGCAGTGTGTTCGGCGCATGGTTATGGAGGTTGATGAGTCCGGGCAGCACCGCGCAACCGTTGCAATCGATCACCTCCGCCGCGGAGCGATCGACGCGACCGACCGCCGCGATCCGTCCGTCTTCCACGAGGACGTCCCCGGAGACCAGCGACCGCCCCGCGTCTTGTGTCACGATCATACCGCCGCGAAGGAGGAGGGAAGTCGTAGGTCCGTCGATGGACCGTTTCGTAGAAAGGTTTTGCGGGCTCGCGACCTTACGCGGCTGTGGACCCGGACTTCGCAAAGGCGATTTCGAAATGCCTCGCTGAAATTCCGCACGGGCAAGTGGCGACATGCGGAACAATCGCCCGCGCGCTCGGCGACGTGCGAGCGGCGCGTGGGGTCGCGACCTGGCTTGTGGAACATCCGGACACGCGGCGGGGCCACCGGGTCGTTCGCGAGGACGGTCGGCCCGTCCTCGCCGCGGCCGAACAGCAGCTCGGTGAGGAGGGCTTTCCCATGTCCGGGGGCTGCGTCGATGAATCCCGAATCATCGCCTCCCTGCCGGACGTCGAATTCCTCGGGGTCCTTCGTGCAGAGCAACAGCGGCTCGCTTCGAAGGTCATCGAGAACGACGATCGCGGGCCGATCGAGATCGTCGCCGGCGTCGATGTGGCGTATCAGGGTGACGAGATGTACGCGGCCGCGGCTTCCGTCTCGCTCGCGGATCTCGAGACGGTCGAGGTTGCTCTCGTCCGAAGAAGGGTGGACTTTCCGTATATCCCGACCTATCTCGCCTATCGGGAGTTCCCCGGAGTCGAGGCGGCGGTCCGACGACTCTCCACGTGCCCCGATGTGCTCATGATCGACGGCCACGGGCGGTTGCACCCGGCCCTGTTCGGAGTCGCATGTGATGTGGGAGTCCGACTGGATCTGCCGACGATCGGAGTCGCGAAGCATCCGCTCGCCGGTCGCGTACAACCCTTGTCCGAGAAACACGAGGACGCGCTTCCCGTCCGAATCGACGGGGTCACCCGCGGATATGCGTGGACGCCGCCGAATCGATCGCGGGCCATCTACGTCTCCGTGGGCCACCGCATTTCTCTCCTGCACGCGATGCACTTGGTCCGCAAGACCACACGAGACAGATATCCGGAGGCGTTGCGAATCGCAGATCGAATCTCGAGAAATATGAAAGGGAATGAAAAACGGGAAAAGGGTGCGGCGCGGTGAGCCGCGAAGGGCGAATCACCGCTAGGGTTCTGTGGGCAAGCGGCCTATCGCTTCTTTTTCTTGCCCTTTTTCTTCTTGGCCACTTGTTTCCTCCCTGAATATGTAATAGAGTAAGGGGTTTTAAAAGTAGCGAAGACGAGAAAATTCGAACATTCTGTGATTTTTATAAAAAACGAGGGATGCGTCAACACTACCGAAACCGTTTTTTCGCACAACGATACTCCGGCCCGCGTGGAAATTCTCGTGTTCGGAGCCGGCGCGATGGGCAGTTTCATCGGAGGATTGCTCTCTCGACGACACAAGGTCGTACTCGTCGGACGATCGGAACACGTCGACGCAGTCCGAGCGCACGGGCTCCGCATCACGGGCAAGACCTCCGTCGTCGCGAAACCGGATGCATCGACGACGGTGCCGCAGAACGCGCGACCCGATTGGGTGTTCGTCACGACGAAGGCGTACGACACAGCGAATGCGATGCTCGCCCTGCAACGTCTCGCGGATCGCTCCACGTTCGTGACGCTTCAGAACGGACTCGGCAACGCGGAGACCATCGCGAAAGCGGCGCGACGCGTGATCACGGGCACCACGGCCATCGGGGTGACGTACGTCGGTCCCGGCGAGATCCGACATGCCGGAGTCGGCGACACGGTCCTCGGTGCGTGGTCCCACGTGGACGAGGCGGACCTCGTCCGTCTGAGGGATCTCCTCGCCGATGTCGGGATCGTGGCCCAGGTCACGAGCGACGTCCGGACGGAGCTCTGGTCCAAGCTTGTCGTGAATGCGTCGATCAACCCGCTCGCGGCCGTCGCCGGCGTTCCGAACGGCCGCCTGGTCCGCGACAAGCGTCTGCTCGTCGTCCTGGAATCCGTGTGTCGAGAGGCCGCCTCGGTCGCCAAAGCCGAAGGGGCCGGCGTGGACGCCGAGGAGATCCGTCACCGCACCGTGTTGATCGCGAAGCGGACCGCGGCGAATCGGGGGAGCATGCTGCAGGACCTGGACCGACGCCACCGGACGGAGATCGACGCGATCACGGGGCCGATCGTCCGAGCCGCCGCCCGCCACCGGATCCCGGTCCCGCTGAACCAGGCCCTATACGCGGTCGTCCGGGCTCGCGAGTCCGCTTCCTAGAGAATCGCGGCGTGCACTTTGGCCGCTAACCCTTATAAAGGACTATTTAACTCCCCGAGTCTGCCGAGCCCCGGCAGGCTCCCCGTGGGACCGCCGGCCACCTCGGAGGTGCATATGGTGGCTAAAATCAAAATTGAGAACGTGGTCGCGTCGACCTCCCTCGGTGAGGAGCTCGACCTCCAAGCGATCGCGCTCGCCCTCGGCGGCGCGGAATACGAGCCCGAACAGTTCCCGGGCCTGATCTACCGCCTCAAAGAGCCAAAGACCGCGACCCTCCTCTTCCGGAGTGGCAAGGTCGTGTGCACCGGGGCGAAGAGCCTCGAACATGTGAAGCAGGCGATCGAGATCGTCGCGAAGCAGATCGAGGCCGCCGGTATCCCGATCAAGAAGAATCCGGAGATCGAGGTCCAGAACATCGTCGCATCGTCTGACCTGGGGACCGAGATCAACCTGAACGCGATCGCGATCTCCCTCGGACTCGAGAAGGTCGAATACGAGCCGGAGCAGTTCCCCGGGCTCGTCTACCGAATCGACGTGCCGAAAGTCGTCGTGCTCCTGTTCGGGAGCGGAAAACTCGTCTGTACCGGCGCGCGAAAGCCTTCAGACGTTGAGCAGGCTGTCGAGAAGATCACGGAAGAGCTGAAGGCGGCCGGTCTCCTTCGGTAACGCGATGTTGGAACTGCGCACCGAGACGGAGATCGACGCGCCCGTCGAACGCGTTTGGCAAGTCCTGATGGACTTCGACAGCTATCCGCGGTGGAACCCGTTCATCCGGTCGATCCGCGGAACGCCGGAGGTCGGTTCCCGACTCGAGGTGGAGATCGGCGCCCCCGGAACCCGGCCGATGCGCTTCCGCCCGACCGTGAGGGTGGCCGTCCGGAACCGCGAGTTCCGATGGTTGGGGCGTCTCGTCATCCCTGGCCTCTTCGACGGCGAGCACATCTTCGAACTCACGCCCCTGGGGTCTCAGTCCACGCGGTTCGTGCAACGGGAACGGTTCCGTGGCCTCTTTCTGCCGTTCCTCGCACGGCGGCTGGAAAAGGATGTGCGCCGCGGATTCGAGGAGATGAACCGCGCCTTGCGAGGGCGGGCCAGTCGCCCAGCCGAGGACTCGGCGCCGACCGGGAAAGCCTAAGAGAGCGCTCCGAATCCGCAATGCGTGCCGATCTTCGACAACCACATCCACTTGCGTGCGGAGTTTCGGGGTGTCGATGCCGCGAAAGACTTCGAGCGCGCGGGCGGCACGGCCATCCTCCTGACCCATTCGCCCTACGACGAGATCCCGATTCATCGCGCGGAGGATTACGACAAAGCGTACGCGAAGACGCTCGCGATGGCGGAAGCCGTCCGCAAGGCGACCCACGTCCAAGTGTTCGTGGCCTTGGGCCCGTATCCGGTCGACTTCCTCGGACTGCAGGGAGCCATCGGACGCGCTCCCGCGATCGAGGTGATGCGGTCGGGAATCGACCGGGCTGCAGAGCGCATCGCGGCGCAGGAGGCCGTCGCGTTCGGTGAGGTGGGTCGACCCCACTTCCCGGTGTCCGACGAAATTCTCGCGACTTGCAACGGTCTTCTGGAATACACGATGGTCCGCGCGAGGGAACTCGGTTGCGCTGTCGTGCTTCACACGGAGGACCCGACGCCGGCCACCTTCGCGGAGTTCGCTCGGATGGCGTCGAAAGCGGGTCTTGATCCGGGTCGTTTGGTCAAGCACCACTCGACGCCCTTCACGAAGCCCGAGGACACACATGGCCTGGTCCCTTCGATCCTTGCGAAGGAGAATCTGGTCGAGGAGGCGCTGAAGGGTGGTCCCCGCTTCCTTCTCGAGACGGACTACATCGACGACCCACGACGGCCGGGAGCGGTCCTTGGGCCGGCGACCGTGCCCAGGAAGACGAAGGCGTGGATCGCAAATGGCCTCCTGACGGAAGACCAAGCCCAGGTGATTCATCGGGAGACACCCGAACGGACCTATGGCTTCCAGATTCGATAGGCGGTTGAGTTCCTCGCAGCGAACACATCATTTGCGGAACTCGTTGACTGCGTCGAGGATCAGCGCGAGGCCAAGGACTGCGAAGAAGAGGGCGAACGCTCCGCCGATCCCCCCGTTCGGAAGCAGAGACAGAATCGCGAGTACCAGAGCGAAGAGTAGGAACGCGAACCCGGCGATCCACCGGACGATCACCTGTCGAAGCACCGGAGTTAGCTCCATGCCGACCGCGACAGGGCTCGATGGTCGGATGAACGTTGCTGACGGCCTTCAGTGGCGAACGTGGAACCCTCGAGCATCGCCCCGGGCCTCTGACCAAGTGACCTCGACAGTTTCGACTCGCGCGTACGGCTGGGACGTCTTGTTCCAGTCGATGCACGCCTCGATTCCAGGACGATCTCCTTCCAAGACGGCTTCGACACTTCCGTCGGGCATGTTGCGCACATAGCCCTGAAGGCCAAGGGCCTCCGCCTTCTCGGCGCAATTCGCCCGGAAGTAGACCCCTTGGACACGACCTCGGAAGACCACGATCGCGCGAGTCTCCATCATCTCGTGGATTGAGACGCCCTGAAAGAACTTTCTTATACGGACCTCCGCTATCGCTGCCTCCCACCCGAGCGGGTTCACCATGAAGCGGAACAAGGTCCAAGACCTCCGGGTGTCCGGCTTCATGACGACGGACCTTGTGACCGTGGCGCCCGACGACACGATTGGGGACGCCCTCGGGAAGATGAAGACCCATGATGTCCACGAACTCCCGGTCCTCGAGCGGAAGAAGATCGTCGGCGTGGTGACGCTGCGCGAGCTCATGCGGCGCAGGAACCTGCCGCCCAACACGAAGGTCTCGACCGTCCTCCAGGTACCGCCGGAACTCACGCCCGACACCGTCTTGCCGGAGGCCGCGGAAAAAATGATTAGCACCGGCTTCCGTGCGATCCCCGTGGCGAAAGGAAAGTCGCTGGTCGGAATCCTCTCGCGGTCCGACCTGGTGCGGGCCCTCGTCGAGACAAAGGCCCTCGAGGGCGTCGTGGCCAAGGACTTCATGACTCCGAACCCGCAGGCCGTCGCCGAGAACGACACGGTGGAACACGCGGTCCAGATCATGCGATCCCTCGGGGAGCGTTCCGTCCCCGTCGTCGACAAGCATCGGCGCATCAAAGGCATCGTCGGGATGAAGGACATCGTCGATCTGTTCGCTCGCCCGAAGGTCCGGGAGCAGTATGGCGAGCACGCCGGACGCGAGGAGAAAATCGTCCTCGAGGTGCAGAGCGTGATGCGTTCTCCGCCGATCACGGTGGGCCCGGACGCGGACGTCCACCGCGCGGCGGAACTGATGGCGAAGAACCACATCTCCTCGGTCGTCGTGACGGAGAAGGATGAGCCGGTCGGCATCATCACGACCCAGGACCTGATGCAGTTCCTCGCGGGTCTCCGAGAAAGGGATCAGCTGTTCGTCGAGATCAGTGGCCTCGAGGACGAACCGCCCGAGGCGTACGACGAGATCTATGCGGTCATCCAGAAGGAGATGCGTCGGATCGCGGAACTCGTCGAGCCGAGGACGTTCGCGATCCATTTCCAGAAGTACAGTCCCGAAGGGGACCGGTTCAAGTATTCGCTCCGGGCGCGGTTCACGACCGCGCACCGCGTGTACCACGCCCACCACTTCGACTGGGACCTCCACGCCGCATTGAAGGGCCTCCTCGAGGTCTTGCACAAACGGATCCTGAAGGAGAAGGAGCGCCGGATGACGGAACGCAAGCGCCCCCACTCAGCGTAGGTTCCAGAAGTCGCGGTGAGCGCGCTTCGTCGCCTCGATCGCTTCCCGGCCGCGACCCTTGTCGTCGAGGACGTCGGTCAGCGCGAGGGGGATCGAGCGGCCTTCGATCCCGGCCACCACCCCGGCGATCACTTCGCTGAGTGCCTCGAGATGGTATCCGCCTTCCAAAGCGATCGTGAAGCGATTCGCGCAGAGACGAGCGGCGAGGGCCGCGCTCCGCTTGACGAGGTCCACATACCCGGGAGAAGAAAGCGTGAGGGAGGTGAGCGGGTCGCGGTAGTGGGCATCGATTCCCAAGCTCACGAGGACCACATCCGGACGAAACTGCCCCAGGATCGGCTCGATGACCGAGTCCAGCGCCGCCACATAGGACGCGTCGCCGCACCCGGCCGTGAACGGGATATTCACCGTGAAACCACGGCCCTCGCCCGTCCCGGTATCTTCCGCGGGACCCGTCCCCGGATAGATCCCGTACTCGTGCGTGGACACATAGAGGACCGCGGGATTCTCCGCGAAGATGTCCCGCGTCCCGTTTCCGTGATGGGCGTCGTAATCCAAGATGGCGACGCGACGACCCGCGGCGACTTGTTCCGCGGCGGCGATCGCGACGTTGTTCAGATAACAGAACCCGCCGCCATAGTCCGGGCCTGCATGGTGACCGGGCGGCCGGACCAAGGCGATGGTCGGATGGCCGTCTCGGACCGCGGAGCGAGTCGCGAGGAGCACGCCTCCCGCCGCGAGCCCGGCGATGTCGAACGTGCCCCGATGGACCGCGGTCTCCGGATCCAAGAAGCCCTCCCCGAGACTCCGGACCAGTTCGACGTACGATCCTCGATGGACGCGCCGGAGGTCCGCGATCGTCGCGGTCGGAGGTGTTTCGACCCCATGAAAAAGCCCTTCCCGCTCCAGGCGCTCGACGATGGACCGAAGGCGGTCCGGCCTCTCCACGTGGAGAGGCGACGGGACATGGTCGAGGAACCGCGGATCGTACACGATCACGTACGATGGGAAGCGTGGAGTCGATTTCAAGGCATCGTCCGGCCCAAGTTGGGCCGCACGGCCGAGACGGTTCGATGGACGACACGGACGGGCAAAGGTCTTTACGCATCGGCTCCGAGTCGGGACCTCGTGTTGGAAACCCGCCGGATCCTGCAGGGGGATCGTCTCCGGCTCCGGCCCCTCGCTTCGACGGATCTTCGGCGATGCGTGAAATGGTTCTCGGACCCGCAGATTATCCACTTCCTCGGCCGGAACTCGCCCGTGACCTTACCGGAGGAGGAACGATGGTTCCGTGACTACGAGCGGCGGACGGACGAACAGATCTTCGCGATCGAGGCAGAGGGCCTCCACATCGGGAACATCGGGTTACACAAGATCGACCGGGTCCACCGGAAGTCGGAAGTGGGAATTGTGATTGGCGAACCGACGTTCTGGTCGAAAGGCTATGGGACGGAGGCGATGCGGACCGCGCTCCTCTATGCTTTCGGGCCGCTGAGCCTGAACAAAGTCTCGCTCGACGTGCTCGAATACAACACGCGCGCGATCCGAATCTACGAGCGCCTTGGGTTCAACCGCGAAGGCGTGCACCGCGAAGACATCTACAAGGACGGCCGGTTCGTGCATGTGATCCGGATGAGCATCCTCGCCCGCGAGCTCCGCGAGCCAGCGGTCCCTTGAGGTCTATGCCAGTTCCAGGAATTCCCTCGGGGCCGTGCTCAGGACCCGGGGTCCGTTCTTCGTGATCAGGACGTCGTCCTCGATCCGGACACCACCGAACCCGGACACGTAGACGCCGGGCTCGTTCGTGAGGACCATGTTCGGTCGGAGGATGAGGTCGCTCGAAGGGCTCAGGCCGCCGCTCGGGTCGTGGACCGCGAGTCCGACGGAGTGACCGAGGCCATGAATGAACCGCCCCTTGTATTTCGTGCGGTCGATCAGGGACCGGGCCGCGGCGTCGACCGCCTTCCCCCGTGCGCCCGGTTTCATCTTGGCCAAGGCGGCGGCTTGCGCGCGCGCGACCGTGTCGTGCATCCGCCGCTGCTCCGCGGACGGAGAGCCCACGACGACCGTGCGGGTGATGTCGGAACAGTACATGTGGTACTGGGCTCCGAAGTCGATCACGATCATGTCGCCGCGCTCGATCTTCCTCGGCCCTGCGGTGTAGTGTGGCTCCGCGCCGTTCGGACCGGATCCAACGATCGTGCGGAAGGAGGGCGCGGTCGCCCCGTTCTTCTGCATCCGGTACACGAGCTCGGAAGCGACCTCCGCCTCCGTGACCCCGGTTTGGATAAACGACAGCGTTTCCTCGAACGCTCGTGAAGCGATGTCGCAGGCCCGTTGAATCAGATCGACTTCCTGGGCGTCCTTGACGAGCCGCGCCTTCATCACGGCCCCGGAGACGTCGACGAACCGCGCGGCCCGTGGCGCCAGTTTCCGGAGGCGCTGAAACGCGGCATATGTGAGCTCGGATGCGTTGATGCCGATCTTGCGGTGCCCCGCGAGCCGCTTCTTGATGAGCTTCGAGGATTCATCGCGGGTGCGGAACACATCGAGGGGGAGACCAGATTTCTTCGCCGCCTCCTCTTCCAGCGCGGACGTCGTGATGGCGGCTTTACCGTCCGGCGTGAGCCACGCCGCGCAACCTTCGAACAAACCGTCCGTCACGCCGGTCGCGTAGAAGAAGGACATGTCGATGTGCGGATCCACGGAGTTCAGGAACACGATCAAATCGACGCCGTCGTTCAAGTTCCGGAAGATGCGCTTCACGCGCTCGCCCATGGTGTCCCCCGTGCAGTAGCGGACCGAGGATAGTTAAAGGTTCGTCGCCGGGAAGTGTTTTATCCGCAAAGCCGGTGCGCCGTCCGATGGCGAAACGTCGCCACCGCGGCATGGAGCGGCGGATCGCAGGGGAACGCATGGCGACCCTGTTCCGTCTCGCGGAGACCGAGGCGCTCCACCGCCGGACGGAACGGGCGCGACGCTATGTCGAACTCGCCCGTCGGATCGGCATGCGGTACAACGTCCGTGTGCCTGCGCCGTTCAAACGGTCCTTCTGCAAGAAATGTTTCGCGTTCCTCCTGCCGTCGGTGAGCGCGCGAATCCGCGTGGGCGAGGGTCGCGTCGTCGTGACGTGCAGCGCCTGCGGCGCCGTACAACGATACCCGTACCGCCGGGAGCAGAGGGCCCGTCGCGCTTCCCGTGCGCGGGCTCAATAGGACGTCGTCATGTCGATCTTGCCGGCCTTCCGCGCGAAGTACTCACCGACCTTGTAGATCAGGACGCTCAGCGCGAAGAAGCCCACGGATGATACGATCAAGAACAAGAGAATCGTCAGCGGGTCGAATCCGGCCAAGGTCGTGTTCACCGTGATCGTCGGCGCAATCAGTCGTCGAGTGATTTCGAACCAATACGTCAGAGGGATGGCGCGGCCGATGGCCTGGCCCCAGGTCGGCAAGATGGAGAGGGGGAACAGGACGCCGCAGAACACGTAGAACAATCCCGGGATGCCTTCCGCCAGCCCATGAGTGTGCTTCGCTGTCAGGAACGAGATCCCGCCCAGGCAGATCCCAATCGCTAACAGGACTGCGAGCCCGAGGACCGTGCTCACGAGGAACATCGGGACATCGGCGAGGGCCAAGTGCAACCGCACGCCGAGAAACATCGCGCCGAAAAGGAGCGTGATCGCGACGGCAAATACGGCGACCGCGATCTTGGAGGCCGCGCGACCCAGGATGTACACGTAGTACGAGATCGGCGAGATGTAGATGTAGCGAATCGTCTGGTACCATTCGCGATCGGACTGGATCACCTGGAACGTCCCGAACAGGACCGTGGCGACGAAGATGAAGAACGAGTTCCCTACGTACATATAGGAAAATGCGTCGGTGTCGCCCTGGGGCCGACCGATGGCGACGAAGACGATGTACATGAGGACCAGGATGAACGCCCCGGCCACCGGTTTAATGACGGAGTACAGGACGAAGAGCCAGGGCTCGGTCCAGTTCGAGTCCATCTCCCATCCGAGCCATGCGGCCGTCTTGAACGTCCGCCAGTACGTGCTCATTGATGCCGTGAGGTCAGCTTCCCCTCTCGCTTCGCGAGCGTCTCTAGGTACGCGAGACAGTACCTTGCGAGGATCAAGAACAAGACCGCCATGCCAACGAGGATCTCAAGTTCCGTCGTGACGTCGAAGATCCAGAAATTGCTGCCGAAGGCTGTCGAACCAAGGGTCAGCTGGCGGAGCGCATCGAGGCCGAGCGAGGCCGGAATGAACGAACCCGCGATCGCGATAGCCGGGCCCCATCCGGGAATCCGCAAGAGGCCGCCGAGAGGGAAGTAGAACCCGCTCGAGAAGAAAATTGGTTCCTCCATGAGCGCGGACAGGTTCCACGCCTCGCGGCCCCAGAGCAGGTACAACGAGGCGAACATCATCCCGAGCCCGTAGAGGGCGATCAGCGTCGCGAAGAAGACGGCGAGCAGCATCAACGGGCTCGCGACCTGGAAGATGACGCCGAACACGAGGACGCCGGCGACCAGGGTCGAGATCGCCCGCATCGAGGTCATGACCATCCCGCCGACCGCCATCCCGCCGAGCAGGGCCATCCGGTTCATGGGGGCCATCATGTAGAGTTGGAGGTTCCCGATTTCCTTCTCCCAGTAGAGCTGGCTCGCCATCGACCAGAGGACGTTGAGCCAGAACGCGACCATCGTGCCGCCGAGGACCACCGAAGCCACGAGCGCGTTCGTGTTCGCGCCAACGGCGGCCGCGGCGGCGGCCTGTGCCGCCGCATTCGCGCAGGGATCATGCCCGCACATCCCCCAGGGCGCGGCCGTGGTCTTCGTCGTGATCGCCGCGAGCGCCTGGCCTCCGAAGAACTGATAAACGAACACGTACGCCGCGATCCCGAGCAGTGGAAGGAACGCCTCGAAGAAAATCCAGGATGGCTCGCGGTTCGCGCCGACGATCCGCGGATAGGACCGGCCCTTGACGGCCCGGAGGTTTAGCCCGATCCGATATCGCAGGTCCGAGCGACGGGCCTTGGCCTCGCTCACTCGAATCCCCTCCCCACCATGCTGATGAAGACGTCCTCCAGGGTCGGCTCGGACTTCTGCAGAGAATGGACCTTCTTGCCCTGCAACGTGATCGTGCTGAGGATCTCCGCGACGGGACCCTCGTCCTCGAGGATGAACGTGAGGAAGGATCGATTCTTGGCGATGTCATCCTTGTGCGAGAAGTTCTTCACCCCCTGCATCGTGGAGAACGTCGTAAGGTCGCGGATCGCGTCGACCTCCAGTCGGAATGTCGTTTCCGTCCGGATCATCCGCTTGAGGTTCTCCGGGGTGTCGCACGCCAGGATCTTCCCCTTGTCAATGATCGCGATGCGGTCGCACATCTGGTCCGCTTCCGCCATATAGTGCGTCGTGAGTAGGACCGTCTTGCCTTTCTGGCCCCGCACCCAGTTCGTCACGTACTCGCGGATCACGCGGGCGGCGTTCACGTCGAGGCCGAGGGTCGGCTCGTCCAGGAACAGGATGTCCGGGTCCGTGACGAAGCCGCGAATCATGTTCATCTTCTGCCGCTGCCCCGTGGACAGCATTCGTACCTTCGCGTTCCGCTTGTCCCAGAGCCCGAAGATGTGCATGAGCTCGTCGATGCGGCCCTTGGAGACCTTGCTCGGCACACCGTAGAACTGGGAAAACATCCAGATGTTCTCCCGCGCGGTCAGGAGCCCGTACCCCGACGTCTCGCCGCCGGACACCATGTTGATGACTTGGCGGATGGGGAAGGATCTGGATGGACACCTCGTCGAGGGCGGTCACCGGGCCGAGATGCTCGTCGCCTTCGCTCGCGGCGCGCTTCCGGCGGATCCGCCGCTTCTTCTTGCCCGCGAAGATCCGGGTGAGGTCACGTGTCTCGACGGCGTACGACATGGGGGATTGGGTCCATTCGCTCCCGGACCGGGCGCAGGCGTCCGCGGGACTAGACGGCCAGGCGCTGCCGGTATCGGGTGATGTATCCGGCAATCCGGTTGCGCATCAGATTGCTCCGCACGTCGCTCAGTTCGGAGACCATCTTCTTGTTGTGCTCGAAATCCGCCGTGAATTCGTTCGGATAGAGCTTCGCGAGCTCGATCGCGACTCGCTTGATGTACGTCGGCCGAATATTGCCCAACGATTCACTCCGCGTCCGGTTCGGGAGGCCGTCGAAGGGGAGCGCGCTAGATAAAGGTTCCTCGGAGGGGAGCAACGAACGCGATCCGAAGGCCCCGTGAGCCGCACTCGGTCGTCCGTCGAGCACTCTGCGGGCAACTATTAAATACGAACCTCGGATACGCCCGATTGAGAACGCGCCCGCGTCGGTCTCCCGGAGCAACCGAGGATGGAAGAGTCCCTGGTGAACGTGGAATTCCTGAAGAGTTCCAACAACTTCATCGCCCGCATCCAAAGCGAGCTCGGCGGGATGCGCGAGTACCGCAGCTCCTCCTTCGAAGAGGTCCTCGAACAGGTCGTGATCGACCTCCAAGAGGAGTTCGAGTCGTACTGATCACGCGCCCTTCCATGTCGGCTTCCGTTTCTCGATGAACGCGCGCATGCCCTCTTCCTTGTCCTTCGTCGAACCGACGACCCCGAAGGCCGCGGTCTCGAAATCGAGGCCCGCGGCGAGCGGCATCTCCAAGGCCGACCGGAGGCAGGCCTTCGCGAGGGCGATGGCGGCCGGGCTCTTCTCGAGGATCTTGCGTGCCAGGGCCTTCGTCTCCTCGAGGAGTCGCTCCGCGGGCACGACGCGATTCACGAGGCCGATCCGCTCCGCGGTCGCCGCGTCGATCGCGTCCCCCGTGTAGACCATCTCCGAGGCCCATCCGAGTCCGACGAGACGAGGCAAGCGCTGGCTTCCGCCGAATCCCGGGATGATCCCGATATTGACCTCCGGCTGGCCGAGCTTCGCTCGGTCCGACGCGATCCGGATATCGCACGCGAGGGCGAGTTCGCATCCGCCTCCGAGGGCGTAGCCGTTGATCGCCGCCAGGATGGGCTTGTTGCACGCGGCCATCGTGTCCCCGAGTCGCCGCCCCGCCTCCGAGAAGGATCGCATCTCGAGCGCGGACAGGCCGACCATCTCCTTGATGTCGGCCCCCGCCACGAACGCGCGGTCCCCGGCTCCTGTCAGGATGATCGCGCCCACGTCCGCGGCCATGGACAGGTGCTCGATCGTCATGGACAGCTCCCGCAGCACGGCGGAATTCAGGGCGTTCAGTGCATCCGGCCGGTTGATCGCGACGATCGCCAAGCGGTCCTCCATCTCCACCCGGACGAAGCTAGGCATGGAATCCTCAGGACCGCGAACGCCGGGGACGAGGATGAACGTTCCTCGTGCCCCACCGGCAGGCTCATAGACCCCTGGGCTGCTCCCGGTCGCGATGGATTGGATGCACTCGCGCCTGCGGGTTCTGGCCGCGGCCGTCGGACTCCTTTTGATTGCCGCCTTGGCGTTCACCGCGACCCCAGCCCGGGCCGCGACGAACCGCCCGGCCTGGGCGTCCGGCGATTTCTGGGTCTATGCGTACTCCTCGGCCCTGACTGGGACGTCGATCAGCGGCACGCTGCGGATGGATGTCACCGGGACCGAGTCCGTCAGCGTCAACGGGTCCTCCTACTCGACGTACCACGTGGCCGCCACCCTCACGATTCCGTTTGGGAGCCTCACCCTCAATCTGCCCGCGACCATTTGGTACAGCACAGACACCTTGGCGATCGTCAAAATCGTCGCGGACGTGAATTTGACCTTTGGCACCGTTTCGGCGAATTCTCACGTCTCAATCTCGGGGAACCCTCCGCAGATCATCCAATGGCCGTTGACGGCCGGAGCCAGTTGGGATTCTTCGACCACCGTCTGGGACGTCACGACGAATTCGACGGGCGCAGTCCGATACACACAGATGCCTCTTGCCACGCACTTCGAAGTTCAAACGGACGCGTCGATTACGGTGCCCGCGGGGACCTTTACGACATCTCCTCTCAAAGAGACCGCCGCGGGCTCGACCTCGTTTGTCATTAACTACTGGTCGCCCCAAGCAGGCAACTCCGTTCGAACCGAGTCCCACAACAGCTCGGGCCAGTCCGCCGGCAGCTACAACCTGACGAGCTATCGGTATCAAGCAGGCAGCCTCTTGACGACGGTCTTCCTCGGCCTCCAGGTGTGGATCTGGCTCATCCTCCTCGTCCTCGTCGTCGCGGCGGTCGTCGGAGCCGTGCTCGTCCGACGACGCAGGCCGGGCGTTGGGGCGCCACCTCCCGGATGGACTCCGCCCCAGCAACCGCCGAGCGGACCCGAGCCGCCCGAATCGCCTCCCTGAGGCTCACAACCGGGGAGGGTTTTAACCTCGCAACAGGCTCGAACGCCGGAAGCTAGGTACGAGTGTAGTCGTACACCCCGCGTCCAGTCTTCCGGCCCATCCTGCCCGCGCGCACGTACTTCCGCAGAAGCGTCGACGGTCGGAACTTTGGGTCTCCCGTCTCGCGGAAGAGGACCTCCATCACGTCCAGCCCGATGTCCAGGCCCGTGTAGTCGGCGAGTTCGAAAGGCCCCATGGGCATGTTCGTCCCTAGCTTCATCGCCTTGTCGATGTCCTCGGCGCTCGCGACTCCCTCCTGGAGCAGATTGAACGCTTCGTTCATCATCGGGACGAGGAGGCGGTTCACGACGAAACCTGGAGATTCCCTCACCTCGACGGCGTCCTTGCCGAGCTTCGTGCACAGTTCCTTGATTAGGGCGACCGTCGCGTCACTCGTCTCGGAGCCCCGGATCACCTCGACGAGCTTCATGACCGGCGCGGGGTTGAAGAAGTGCATGCCGACGACGCGGTCCGCGCGCTTCGTCGCATTCGCCATCTCCGTGATGCTCAGGGAGGAAGTGTTCGACGCGAAGACGACTTCAGGCGGGCAGAGCCGATCCAGTTCCGCATAGAGTTCCCGTTTGATGTCCATCTTCTCGAACACCGCCTCGATCACGACCTGAGCACCGGTCACGGCGTCCTTGAGATTGACGACGCCGCGAATCTTCCCCAGGATGCCGTCCACCTCGGCGGCGGTCATCTTCCCCTTCTCGACACGTTTCGCGAGCGGCTCGCGGATCCGCCGGAAGCCGCCGTCCACGAGGCGTTGCTCGATGTCCCGCATCGCGACCTGGAAGCCGGCCGCGGCGCACGCCTGCGCGATTCCGGCGCCCATCGTCCCCGCCCCGATCACCGCGATCTTTCGTACCTCGGCCAGGCCCATGGCACCACCCGCTGCCGCGGAATATCCGTGCGGGCCTAAAGAATGCGTTACCTAGTATCCGACAATCTCATATCCGGCTTGCCGCCATGCGCCGGTCAGGCCTGCCGATGCGCCATCTCAGGTCGCTGACCGTGGTCACGGTGCTGGCCGTCGCCTTCGCGTCGATTCTGATCGTCTCTCCGCCGGTCGCGGCCACGCAAAACCGTCCGACGTGGACGCAAGGGGACTTCTGGGTCTACACGCGGACCCAAGGGAGCGCCACATCGACCATCCGCGTCGATGTTCACGAAAGGTCCACGTTGACCTTCGCCCTGGGCTCATACAGCGTGTGGCACATCACGACGACCACGACCCCGAGCGGCGGCAGCGCCACCGTCCAAGACAGCTGGGTCCAAGACTCCAACCTCGGAACTGCCCAGACAAACATCACCTTCCTTGGATCCACGATCACGGTGAAGTACGACCCGCCGCTCGCCGAGGCCGTGTTCCCGCTAGCGGTGAATGCTCAGTGGTCATTGAGCACGACCGTCCGATTCTCCAATTCGACCTTCACCTTGCCATTCGCCTATGGTGCCACGGTGATCGCGGAGAACACGACGACGGTCGCCGCGGGTTCCTTCTCGGTCGCAGTCATCCAGCGGACGAGCTCCGGCGGAGGCCATGACCGGGACGACTATTCCGAGGGCGCAGGGAACCACGTCCGGCGGGAATCGTATGACGCCAACGGGAACCGGGTCTCGGACCAGCAGCTTACATCGTACCGGTACCAGTCCAGCACGCTCGGGCTTCTGCTCATCGGAATCGGCATCGCGGTCGTCGCGGTGATCGCAATCGCGGTCCTCGTCACGCTGCGCCGACGGCGGGCCCGCGGGCCGCCCCAAGCGCCGCCACCCGTGCCTCCGCCGCCGCCATGAGGGAGCGGCCGCAGGCGTTACATAGAGGCCCGTTCGTCCCGACCCCGTGCCTGGCCGGCCTTACGCCGCGATCGCCCTCGCGGTCGTGTCAGTGTCATTCTCGGCCATCTTCATCTCCTGGTCCACGTCGCCCTTCATCACGATCGCCCTGTACCGACTCGGCCTCGCGTCCCTAATCCTGGTGCCGTTCGTCCTCGCGAACCGGGCCTCCCTGCTGGCGCTCACGCGAAAGGAGGTGCTCGGCATGATGGGGGTCGGCGCGATCCTCGCGACCCATTTCACCCTGTGGATAGGCTCCCTGAAGCTGGAGGGAGTCAGCGTGAGCGTCGCCTCGTCTGTGATCCTGGTCACCTCCCATCCGCTCCTCGTCGGACTGCTCTCCCATTTCGTCCTCCGGGAACGATTGAACTCCTGGATGGCCCTCGGGATCGGCCTCGGCTTCAGCGGCGTCGTCGTGATCGCCTTCGCGGACTCCACCGCTCGAAGCGCGAGTCTCGTCGGCGACCTGCTCGCGTTCCTCGGCGGGGTCGCCGCGGGCTTCTATTTCCTCGCGGGCCGTCGCCTGCGCCAGCGGATCCCGCTCCTCGCATATGCGTTCGTCGTCTACGTGACCGCGACGGGGGTCCTGCTTTTGTATACGCTTATCCTCCGCGAGAGCCTCGTCCCCGTGGGAAACGTGCCGCGAGAACTCGGGCTCTTCCTCGCGATGGCCATGATCCCGCAGATCGGCGGGCACACGCTGTACAACTGGAGCCTCCGGTGGGTCCCCGCGCCGATCGTGAGCCTGAGCCTCGTCGGGGAGCCGATCGGATCGAGCCTGCTGGCCTGGGTCCTCCTCCAGCAAGTGCCGGGGATCGCGGTCGGGATCGGAGGAGCGCTCGCCCTCTTGGGCATCTACCTGACCGCGATGGGACAGGGGAGCCGGACGCGGGAGACGGCCGCCATCGGCGAGGTGGAATGAGGACCGCCGCGTACCTCTAAGTGGAGGTATCCGCCCTCGAGAAGAGACTCTCGATCCGGGCTCGCCTCCGCGCGAACTCCTGTTCGGCCCTCCGGTGGTACGCGGCCATGCGGCGGAGCAGTTCCGACCGGCCCTTCTCGGAATCCGCTCGACCGAGGTAGTCCTCTTTTCGAACGGATCGACCGTTGTCCCGCTCGTAATGCCAGAAGTAGAAATACCGCCGTCCGTCGAAGTCGCGAACGCGGGCACCACATCCGATTTCCATTTTCATACCTCTAAGTAGAGGTATGCCGGCCGAGGTGAAAGCGATTTCCGGGGGAGGTAGGCGAAAGTGTCCACGCCACCTCCTGGTCACTCGCCCGTCTTCCGATCGGGCGTTGGCATGCCGCGACTCCGACCTGACGCGGCCGCGAGACCTGGGGGTTGGGATCCTATCATGGCGGTCGCTTCCGACTGAGAGTCACCCAAGCGAGGACCGCCACTACGATGGCGGCCAGCCCCCCGGCGATCGGCCAGGGCGGAACGAGCGATGCGGATGCCGAGGTCGGCGGAGCAGGGACCGTGATCGGCGAGAGTGCCTTCTCCTGGGAGAATCCCAATGCGAATCTCTTCGCGACGGGATTAGATCAGAGGTCGGCCGGCCCGCGTCCCTTCCGTTCGAACTGCTTTTTGTACAGGTCCTTCAGCCGGGCATATGTGTCCACGTCGTCCGGTCCCTTGTCATCCCGAATCCGCACGATCCTCGCGAACCGGAGGGCGAACCCGCTCGGGTAGTGCGGACTCCGCTGAATCTCGTTGTACGCGACCTCGACGACGACCTCGGGACGAACGTGGAAACCCCACCGTTCTTCGGAAGTCGCGAGGCCGCGAAGGCGTTCCGTCATCGTCTCGAATTCCGCATCCGTCAGCCCCTTGAACGTCTTCCCGATCATCTGGAACCCGCCCGTCGACTCATCCCGCACGGCGAGCCAATAGTTGGACAGCCATCCTTCGCGCCGGCCGCTCCCCCATTCCGCCGCGACGATCGCCATGTCCAGGAGGTCCGCGGGCTTGATCTTGAACCACTTCTTCCCGCGCTTGCCGACGGAATACGTCGAATCGAGCGCCTTCGCCATGAGGCCCTCGTGGCCCGCGACCAGGGCGGCCTGGAGGAACGGCTCGATCTCTTGCTTATGCGTCACAATCCTGCGGGCGGTGAGATACTCCGACGGCACGAGGCGCTCGAGGCTCTCCCATCGGGCACGATAGGGCGCGTCGATCAGCGTCTGCCCGTCGACGTGGAGCAGGTCGAACAGGTACAACTTCAGGGGAATCTCTTCCTGGGCCGCCGCAATCCCGTGGACGCGCCGGAAGCGGCGCATGAGGTCCTGGAACGGGAGGGGCTTCCCGTCCGCGTTAATGGCGACGACCTCGCCCTCCAGGAGGAACTCGGAGGCCGGGAGGGACTTCGCGATCGCGACGATCTCGGGCAGGCTGTCCGTGACGTCGCTCAGACGCCGGCTAAAGATGCGGACCACGTCGCCCTTCCGATGGATTTGAATGCGAGCGCCGTCGAGCTTGAACTCGACCGCGGTCTGACCGCCGTGTTCCGCGAGGACCTCATCCAAATCCTCGGCCATCTCGGCGAGCATCGGTTTCATCGGCGCGAGCAGCCGCAGGCCGCGGGACCGAAGGCCGACCGCTCCCTCGAAGAGTGCGATCTCGGCAACCATGCCGAGGTCTCCGAGGAACATGTGGGCAGTCCGAACGGATTCCGCGTCGACGCCCGCGGCGTCTGCGATCCCCTCGAGCATGACGCCCTCGTTCACGCCAATCCGCATCTCGCCGAAGACGTTCCGTAGAAGGACGTCGCGCTCCTCTTCGGACGCACGACCGAGGAGGGATTCCAGGAGGCGACGGCGGGCCCTCGTCGAGTCAGGGCCACGGGCCTCCGCGATCTGAGCAAACATGCGGGTAGCTTCCAGAATCGTCAGCGGCCGGGGGACCAACGTGGCCTGCTTCGTCCCCGCGAGGGCCTTCTTCAGGGTCGCCCATCCGACGTTCAGGGCGCGCGAATCCGACTCCGCGAAGATGCGACCGACGATCAGGTGAACCGCCGGGGGAACCTCGTCTCGGCGGAGGGATTTCAGAAAGGCGACCAGGAGGGCGCGCTTCTCGAGGCGCTTCGATGTGGCCTCGAGCTTCGTGGTCAGCTCGGCGAGGCGCGCGAACGGAGTCTCGTCCGGAATCGGCGACATCACGGTGAATCCGGACCATCCGACGCGTCCGGTTTCAAGGTTTCGCCCGCGGCTTCTATCTTGGACGGTCCTCGGAAGAGGTAGAACACGGCCAGGGCCGCGACCATGAGCGCCCCGCCCAGGATCTGAATGCCGCTGAGGGTCTCGTTCGGGAACAGATACAGGGCGACGAGGATGCCCCATAGCGCGGACGTCGGCAGGACGGCGCCGGTCCGCATCGCACCGATCGTGCGGAACGCGTAGAAGAACAGGACCGAGAAGACCCCGACCGCACTCACCGCCAGCAGGACGAGCACAGGGAGGATGTGAATGGGGACAGCGACCGGTGTGTTCGAGACGACGAGGATCGCCGCGAAGGACGCTGCCCCGAAGAGGAGTTGGATCTCGAGCAATGCGACGATGGGAATCCGCCGGAGCAGGACCGTACTCGTCGTGTTGCTCACGCCCCAACAAACGGCTGCTCCGATGAGCATCAGGTTTCCGATCAGGAACTGGAGGAACTGGACATCGCCGAACCGGAGTTCGGTGGCCACGATGAACGCGCCGACCGCGATGCCTCCGAGGGCCACGTATTCTCGGCGCGTCGCGCGCTCCCCGAGGAAGGCGTACGCGAAGAGCATTGTGAACAGGGATTCGCTGTTCGACAGGAAGACGGCATTCGACGCGGTCGTCCGCTCAAGGCCGTAGAAGTAGGTGATCGGGCCCGCTACGGTTCCGATGACACCGGACAGGGCGAAGAACTTCCAATCCGACCGCGCGACCCGGAGACGCCGGAGGCTCGGCAACAACGCGACCGCCGGGATCAACTGGATGAGGAACGAAATCACGAACGGGTGGACCTCATTCACCACGAGCTTCGAGAGGCTCGGCCACACGCCGAAGAGGACCGCCGCGACGACGATGGCCAGGTAGCCCCGGGTCCGCTGCGGAATTTTCACGGATCACCGCGCGGACAACGGTGCAAAACTCTTAGAGATTCCGGGGTCGGAAGGCTTAAGGCCGCCCCAGTGGTTTTGTCGCTCCGGTCCTCTGGGGGTGCGAGGAACAGCGTGGTCGATGCCCTCCACATCATCCGTGACGACGGCTCGGCAGACCCCCGTCTGGACCCCGGGTTGTCGGAGGAGGACGCCGTCCGATTGTACCGCGGGATGAGCCTGCAGCGGATCCTCGACAACCGGATGCTCGCACTGCAACGCCAAGGCCGGATCGGCTTCTACGGACCCTCGCTCGGCCAGGAGGCGGCGATCGTCGGGGCCGCGATGGCCATGGAACCGGAGGATTGGATCGTCCCCCAGTACCGCGAACCCGGCGCGGCGCTCGTCCGCGGGATGCCGCTGAAGGAGTTGCTGTGCCAGCTCATCGGAAATGCGGAGGATCCCGTGCACGGCCGTCAGATGCCCTGCCACTATGTCTACCGGAAGGGAAACTACCTCTCGATCAGCTCGCCGGTCGGGACACAGATCCCCCACGCGGTCGGCATCGCGTGGGCCATGCGGCTCCGCGGCGAGCCGCACGCCGTCCTCGTCTTCTTCGGAGATGGCGCGACGAGCACCGCGGACTTCCACGCCGCGATGAACTTCGCGGGCGTCTTCCGGACGCCGACCGTGTTCCTCTGCAACAACAATCAGTGGGCCATCTCGGTCCCCGTCGCGAAGCAGACGGCCTCCGCGACCCTCGCGCAGAAAGCGCCCGCGTATGGCTTCGACGGAGTCCGCGTCGACGGCATGGACGCGCTCGCGGTCTTCCGGGCCACCGGCGACGCGGCCCGTCGCGCCCGGGAGGGCCATGGCCCCACGATGATCGAGGCAGTGACGTACCGGCTCGGCCCGCATTCCTCAAGTGACGACCCGTCTCGGTATCGGGATGAATCGGAGGTCGCCCTGTGGCGCGCGCGAGATCCGATCGCCCGCTACCGGAGGTACCTCGAGCATGCCGGCTGGTGGGACGACGGGCGAGAGGCCCGGCTCGAACAGGAGATCGGAGACGAAATCACCCGGGCGATCCAGGAGGCAGAGCGCGCCCCGCCCCCCGCGGTCGAGACCCTCTTCACGGACGTGTACGCGGACATGCCCGACCACTTGCGGGATCAGCGGGACGCCTTCCTCGCCCCTCGCGGGAGGTGAGCGCACGCCGAAGAAAGGGCCCGCCGCTCCCGTGTCCGCACCGTCGTCGGCCTCGGGGCTCCAGCGGGCGCACGAGCTGTTCAAGCAGGGCCGTGCCAAGGAGGCCCTCGCCCTCGTCCGGCCGCTCTTGCAACGGAAGGGCGAGGTGGACGGAGACGCGTGCGCCCTCGCGGCCGCGTGCTTGGGGGCGGAAGGCGACTACGCCGAGGCGGCGCGGGTCGACCGCCTGCTGTGCGACGCGGACCCCGACAACCCGCAGGGCTGGAACAGCCTCGGGTACGACCTGTTCCACGCGGGCGATCTCGACGGGGCGCTCGAGGCGTTCGAGCACGCTGTCGGGTTGGAGCCGACGCGGGCGAGCACGTACTTCAACCTAGCGCGCATCGCCGCCCGGATGGGAGACAAGTCCAAGGTGATCGAGCAATTCGCGAGGGCCGTGGAACTGCAACCGGATCTCCGGGACCGGCTCGACGAGGACCCGGACCTGAGGCCGTTCAAAGATGATCCGGACATGCAGGGGCGGCTCCCGGGCGGTACTCCGACCGAAGATCCGTACCAGGAATACTACGCCACGAGGTCGTGAACATGCCGGCGATGACGATGGTGCAGGCGATCAACAACGCGTTGCGCGAAGAGATGCGGCGAGACGACCGCGTAATCGTCCTTGGAGAAGACGTCGGCCGGAACGGCGGCGTCTTCCGATGCACGGAGGGCCTCCTGGACGAGTTCCCGGACCGCGTCTTCGACACGCCCCTCGCGGAAGGCGGGATCATCGGCACCGCGATCGGGATGGCCTTGTACGGCCTGCGTCCGGTCCCGGAAATCCAGTTCATGGACTTCATCTACCCGGCCTTCGACCAGATCGTCTCCGAGGCCGCCAAGATGCGCTACCGTTCCGGAGGCCAGTTCACCGTCCCGATGACGATCCGCACTCCGTTCGGAGGCGGGATCCGCGGCGGCCACTACCATTCCCAGTCGTCCGAGGCGTACTTCTGCCATACGCCGGGGTTGAAGGTCGTCGTCCCCTCGACGCCGAAGGAGGCGAAGGGGCTCCTGACCGCCTCGATCCGCGACCCGGATCCGGTCATGTTCCTGGAGCCGAAGAAACTGTACCGGTCCTCCCGGGAGGAGGTCCCGGAGGGAGAGGTCCTCGTGCCGCTCGGGGAGGCCGCGGTGCGTCGGCCGGGCAAGGACGTCTCGCTGATCGCCTACGGATACATGGCGCAGGTGTGCCTCGAGGCCGCGACGAAGGCCGCCGCGAAAGGCGTCGAGGCGGAGGTGATCGACCTTCGCACCCTGGTCCCGCTCGATGAACCAGCGGTCCTCGCGTCGGTGAAAAAGACCGGCCGCGCCGTCGTCGTGTACGAGGCCCCCCGGACCGCCGGGTTCGGAGCGGAGATCAGTGCGATCCTCGCGGAGAAGGCGATCGAGTACCTCCGCGGTCCGATCGTCCGCGTGACGGGATTCGACACGCCGTTCCCGTACGCGCTCGAGGACGTCTACCTGCCGAATTCGGACCGCGTCCTCGCGGCGATCGACAAGGTCATGGCGTTCTGAGTCCGCCGGACGACCGGTCGAGGTCACATCGAGCGAGCGGATCGCCGGAAGGCGCGGGACGCGGAAAGCAGATAGACAAAGATGATGGCGACGATCCCGAGGGTCAACAACGAAGTGAGCGTAGTACCGGATCCCGCGTTCGACCGTTCGTATACTCGATATCCCAGGTAGGCGAGGGTCACCAACGTCGCGATGAGGGCGACCCCCCACGCCCAGGGCCGCATCATCAGGAGTCCTCCGCCCGCGATGCCCAAGGCGACCCCGATGAAGAAGTAGAGGATGCCGTTCAGGACCAGCTCGGTCCCGGAAATCGGGGTCCCAGGGATCAGGAACGCAAGGCCGACGAAGAAGGAGGCGATGCCGATCAGGACCATGATGAGCGCGGCCAACGAGACCAGAGCGCCGAGAACCGTGATGCCGGCCGGACGGCGCATCCAGGTCCCCCTCAGAGAAAGGAGGAGCAGGACGGGAATCTCTCCGGCGCGAAGCGCCGGGCACAAATCACGCCCACCGGTCTGTGCCACTCCTCCACGTCCCCACTCCTCCCCGAGAGGGCATTGGACGGTGCCCATAAAATGATTCGCCTCGAGACCGAAAGGCACACGCGTGGCCGTGCAAAATGTTAAGCCGATTGCGGTCTTGCGACGGGTGTCGAAACGAGGAAACCGATGGCCCGCGAGTTCAAGCTCCCCGACATCGGGGAGGGCGTCCACGAAGGCGAGGTCGTCAAGTGGTTCGTCAAGGAAGGCGACCCGATCCGGGAGAATGATCCGGTCGTGGAGGTGATGACGGACAAGGTCACGGTCCAGATCCCCTCGCCGGTGACGGGCAAGGTGCTCCAGCTCCGCGCGAAGGAAGGCGAGGTCGTGAAGGTCGGCGCGACCCTCGTCGTGTTCGGAGAGGCGGGGGAGGCCGCCCCGACCAATCCCGCGACGGCCGGGCGGCCGACCATCGTCCCCTCGGCGCCCCCGAAAGCGAGTGCACCGCCTCCGCCGCCCTCGTCCGGCGAGGCCCTCGCGGCGCCGGCCGTGCGGCGACTCGCGAAGGAACTGAGCGTGAACCTGGGCGCGCTCCGGGGGACCGGCCCGCAAGGGCGGATCACGGAGGACGACGTGCGCAAGGGGGCGCAGACGCCCGCGATGACGCCCAAGCCCGCGACCTCCTTGGCCCCACCTGCGGCTGTGTCCGTGCGACCGGTGCAGGGCGGGGAGGAGCGGATTCCGATCCACGGCCTTCGCAAGCGGATCTTCGAAAAGATGGCGAAGTCCAACGTGACCGCGGCCCATTTCACGTACGTCGAAGAGGTGGACATGTCCCAACTGGTCCACCTGCGGGACCATCTGAAGGAGGCCGCGGAACGGAAGGGCCTCAAGCTCACCTTCCTCCCGTTCTTCATCAAATCGATCCTCGGTGCCCTGAAGGAATTCCCCACGTTGAACGCGTCCGTGGACGACGAACGCGGCGAGATCGTGCTGAAGAAATACTTCCACATCGGGATCGCGACCGCGACGGACGAAGGCCTCACGGTCACGGTCGTCCATGACGCGGACAAGAAGGATCTGTGGGGCCTCGCGAAGGAACTCGAGCGACTCTCAAACGCGGCGCGCGAGAAGCGCCTCGCCCTCGAGGACGTCCTCGGCTCCACGTTCACGATCACGTCCCTCGGGAAGGAGGGCGGCATCTTGGCGACGCCGATCATCAACTGGCCCGAGGTCGCCATCCTTGGCGTCCACAAGATCGAAAAGCGCCCGGTCGTCCGGAACGACCAGGTCGTGATCCGCGACATGATGTACCTGTCGTGCTCGTTCGACCACCGCGTGATCGACGGGCACGTCGGGGCCGCCTTCGTCCAGAATGTCCGGAACTCCCTCGAGCATCCCGCCCTCCTGTTCGTCGGCCTCGAATAGTGTTCTAACGCGGGCCTCCCGTCAACGCCACGGGCCGGCGGTGCGGACGCAAAAAGGATATGGGCTGCGCGTCCCTTCGCACGCCGATGGTCCGCCAGGTCGACGTCCTCGTCATCGGGGCGGGTCCTGGCGGCTATCCCGCTGCCATTCGCGCGGCGCAACTCGGCAAGCGCGTCCTCCTCGTCGAACGGGACAGACTCGGAGGCGAATGCCTGAACTACGGATGCATCCCGAGTAAGGCGCTTATCCACACTGCGAACCTCGTCCACGCGATCGAACGGGCCACCGAACGAGGGGTCGAGACAGGCCCGGTCAAGGTGGACATGGCCCGCCTCCAGCAATGGAAGAGCGCCGTGGTGCAACGCCTCTCGAACGGAGTCGGCCAACTGTGCAAAGGGAACGGCGTGGACGTCCTGGCCGGACATGCGTCCTTCACGGGGCCGGACCGGGCGACGGTCCGGACTTCCTCGGGCGCCGAGGAAATCGCGTTCACGGATGCGATCATCGCGACCGGAGGACGGCCCTCCGATCTCCCGGCATTCCGGTTCGACGGGAAGCGCGTGCTCAGCACGAAGGAAGCGCTCGAGCTCCCGCGAATCCCGCTGAACCTCGCGGTGATCGGAGGCGGGATCTCCGGACTCGAGATTGGGACGTTCTACGCGAAGCTCGGCACCCGCGTCGTGGTGATCGAGATCCTGGATCAGATCCTCCCGGGGACCGACCCGGAGGCCGCCCGGATCGTTGGGCGCCGCCTCCAGAAGCTCGGGATCGAGGTCCACACGAAATCCCAGGCCCGCGGATGGCGCGTGGACAAAGACCAGACGGTCATCGACGTCCTGACCCCCGAGGGCCTCATCGCTCGACGCGCCGACTGCGTCCTCGTCACCGTCGGCCGGCGGCCGAACACGGACGAGCTGAACGTCGACCGGGCGGGCGTCGAGTTCGCACCGCGAGGGTACGTCAAGGTGGACCGCCAGCTGCGCACGTCGAACCCGCACGTGTTTGCGATCGGCGACGTCGTCGGGCCCCCGTTCCTCGCGCATAAGGCGACCAAGGAAGGCCTCATCGCCGCCGAGGTCATCGCGGGCCATCCGGCCGAACTCGACTACCGCGCCTTGCCGGCGGCGATCTTCACAGATCCGGAGATCGCGACGGTGGGACTCCAGGAACCCGAGGCGGTCGCCCAGGGTCGGAAGGTCCGGATCGGGAAGGTGCCCTTCGCCGCGATCGGGCGCGCCCTCACGACCGGCGAGTACGATGGCTTCGTGAAGCTCCTCGCAGACCCCTCCTCGAACGTGCTCCTCGGAGCGACGATCGCCGGACCCGATGCGAGCGACCTGATCAGCGAGCTCTCCCTCGGGATCGAAATGGGTGCCACCATCGCGGACATCGCCCTGACGATCCATCCTCATCCAACCTTGCCCGAGGCGATCATGGAGAGCGCGGAAGCGGCCCTCGGCGAGGCGATCCACGTGTTGAACCGCTGAGACCATGCTGGCGACGACGGAAGGCGAGCGTCCGATCGTGATTGCCCGGGACGCCTGGTTGCTGGACCTCGGTCGTCGACCGTACCGCGAGGTGTGGGACCTCCAGAAAGCCCTCGTCGACCGACGCGCGGAGGAGCGCATCCCGGATGGACTGATCCTCGTCGAACACGAACCCGTCGCGACCCTCGGCCGTCGAGGGAAGCGGGAGGACGTCCTCGATCCGAGCCTGGAGATCGTGGAGGTCGAACGGGGTGGCGAAGCGACCTATCACGGGCTAGGGCAGCTCGTCGGCTACCCGATCCTCCGACTCCCGGACCGCCTCGAGGTGAAACGGCTCGTGACGGACCTCGAGGACGTGCTCCTCCGTTCCTGTTCCGACTTCGGGATCGACGCGACCCGGGAGGGACCCGAGCGGGGCGTCTGGATCGGGGACAAGAAGATCGCGTCGATCGGGCTCGCGGTGCGGCGGAGCGTGACGTTCCACGGCTTTGCGCTCAATGTGACGACGGACTTGCGGGAGTTCCTGAAGATTCGGCCGTGCGGCCATGACGGCGGAATTATGACCTCCATGGAGAAATGCCTCGGACATCCGATCGATCTCGAGGACGTGAAGGCCTCCGTGATCGCGCACTTCCAAGGCGTCTTCGGCTTCACGCTGCGCCGGGTGAACGTCAGCGAGCTTCTGCCGGAAGCGCCGGCTGGCCGGCGACTCCGCCGCCTTTGAGCGCGTCGAGTTGACGGATCATTTCCGGGAGGACCTCGAACAGATCGCCGACGATCCCATAGTCCGCGATCTCGAACAGGGGCGCCTTCGGGTCGATGTTGATCACCAGGATCTTGTCCGACTCCTGCATTCCCGCCAGATGCTGGACCGCGCCGCTGATCCCCACGGCGATGTAGAGTTTCGGCCGTACCGTCATCCCGGTCTGTCCGACCTGCAGGGTCTTCGGCACCCAACCGCTGTCGACGGCCTTTCGGGAAGCCGCGATCGCCCCTCCAAGGCGGTCCGCGAGATCCTGGAGCAATTGGAAGTTCTTCGGGTCTCCGAGGCCGTAGCCGCCGCTCACGACGATGTCCGCCTCCTCCGGTCGCAGGCCTCCTTCCTTGGTGAACTCATCGAACTCGAGGAGCTTTGCATCGAGGTCCTGCGGCGACAGCTCCACCCGTTCGTGGACGATCTCGCCGCGGCGGTCCGGATTGTGCGGAGGCGCCACGAACACGTTCCTCCGGACGGAGGCCATTTGCGGCCGGTGCTTCTTGCACAAGATGTGGGCCAGGCTCTTCCCCCCGAAGCTCGGTCGGATCATATCGAGGTTGCCATCCGCGTCGATGTCGAACTTCACGCAGTCCGCGGCGAGCCCGGTCTCCAGGATCGCATGGAGCCGCCCTCCGAGGTCCCGTCCGTTCTTCGAGGCCCCGAACAGGACGATCTCCGGCTTCTGCCGCCGGACCAGCTGGGCCATCACTTGTGCGTACGGGCGCGAACGGTAGATTTCCAACATCGGATCGTCCACGACGATCACACGGTCGAGGCCGAACCCGATCGCTCGTTCTGCGAGCGCGTCGACCCCGTGGCCGGGCAGGATCCCGGTGAGGGGGGTTCCCCGGAGATCGGCGAGTCGTCGTCCTTCGCCGATCAGCTGCGTGCTCACGTCGCGGAGCCCGCCCGCCCGTCCCTCCAGGAACACCCAGACCCCGCGGAAATGGGACTTGTCCTCGAGCACATGGCCGTCCGTCACGGGGCGACCACCCGGTCTCGGATCAGGGCGTCGAGGAGGGCGCGGACGGACTCCTTCGCGTCCCCGGAGAAAATCCGGCCCGCACGGGGTGGGAGCCGGATCGTGTCGACCTTGGCGACGATCGTCGGCGAATTGAGCAGCCCGACCTTCTTCGGGTCGATCCCGACGTCGGCGCAGGACCAGTGGACGATCACGCCGCCGCGCTTCACTCGGATCTTTCCCGTCAACGTCGGGGAACGGGGCTTGTTGCACCCAAAGTTCACAGTGCAAAGGGAGGGCATGTTCGTCTGCCACCATTCCGTCCCATCCTCGGCGGTCCGGCGCGCGCGGACCGTGTTGTCGACAATCCGGACCTCGGACACGTAGGTGATCTGCGGCAGGTCCAGATGGCCCGCAATCCCCGGGCCCACGTGACCCGTCGATGCGTCCGTCGTCTCCTCTCCGGTCAGGATGAGATCGTATCCGCCGATCTTCTGGATCGTCTCGCTCAGCGCGTACGCCGTCGGCACCGTATCCGATCCTCCGAGGATGCGGTCCGTCAGGAGGACGGATCGGTCCGCCCCCATGGCCACGGCCCGCTCCAGGCTCTCGTCGAAGGAGGTCGGTCCCATGGAGAGCACGACGACCTCAGCCGGGTGACGGTCCTTCAACGTGAGGGCGATCTCCAGGGCATTCGCGTCCGGCGGGTTGATCTCGCTCGGCACGCCGACCCGTTTCAACGTCTGCGTGACCGGATCGACCTGGAGTTCCTGGGCCTTCGGAACCTGCTTGATGCACACGATGATGCGCATCGGGCGCATCCCGGACGGAGGGCCACTCACATCGATCGGGCTCCCTGCAACAGGTCGAGGAGCATCTTCAGTTTCGGGACGTCCGCCGAGGCCGCCTGCTCCAGGACGGCGTCCACGAGCCGCTGTTGTCCGCTTCCGTCCACGGTGTACAGCCGCTCGGCGATTTCCATCAACATGCGCGGATACACGTCGAAGAGGCGCTCGTTCTTCATGTAGAGCGGTGCTCGCCGGAACCGCTCGAGATCCGTCAGCACGTTGCTCGCTCGAAGAAACCGGTCGTAGGCCGCGAGATTCGCCGCCCTCATGCTGCCGGCGGAGCGGGCCGCGTTCGCCGCCTCACCCGCGGCGATCCCCGAGGCAATCGCCAGGTCCACACCGCGAAACGTGTATCCGTTGTTGATCAGGAACCCTGCGGCGTCGCCCGCCACGAGGACGCCGTCCCCCCAGAGCCGGGGCATCATGCCCGCCCCGAGTTCCGGGACCAGGTGGGCGCTGTATTCGACCACCTTGCCACCTCGGATCCATCGTTGGACCGCGGGATGCAGGCGGAACCGATTCTGCACCTCCTGGATTTCGACCTTCTTGCGGGAAAGGTCTTCCGAGGACACGACGAGGCCGAGGGAGATCGTCGACTGGTTCGTGTAGAGGAAGCCCCCGCCGCGGAGACCCAGGGAACTCTGGCCGGCGAACACGAACGCGGCGCCCTCCTTCTCCCCGAGTCCGAACCGTTCTTGGATCGTTTCCGCGGGCAGCTCGATCGTCTCCTTCACGCCGACCGACACTTCGCGCGGTTCCAGGTCCGCCTTCAGGCCCGCTGCTCTCGTGAGAATCGACGTCGCCCCTTCCGCGATCACGACCACATCGGCACCGACCCGGTCGTTCGGAGCGACCATCACGCCGCGGACGTGGCCGTCCTCCTTCCAGAGGTCGTCCACCCGAATCCCGGTCACGAGCGTCGCGCCGGCGTCCTGGGCTTTCTTCGCGAGCCATCCGTCGAACTTGGCGCGCACCGCGGTGAAGCTCGCGGCCCGGCCTTGCCCGAGTTTCGTCGAATCGAAGGAAATCCCGAGGGACGCGTCCTCGGTCAGGAACACCATGTTCTCCCGGACCACGTAGCGCTCGACGGGACAGTCCTTCGCCCAGTCCGGGAGAAGGTCTTGGAGGGCCCAGGAATAAATCCGCCCGCCGAACATGCCCTTTACGCCCGGCGACCGTCCGCGTTCGACGAGGAGGGTCGAGAACCCTTTGCGCGCCAAGGTCAGCGCGGCCGAGGAACCCGCGGGTCCCGCTCCGACGACGATGGCATCAAAACGCTCCACGGTCTCCCGCTTCCCGCCTCGGAAAAGCGGGACGGGTAAAAGTCTTTCTCCGAAAGGTCAGGGAGGACCGATCGGCCGCAATTCGAACTCGCAACGTCCGCGGCCTTGCGCGGCGCATGCGGTCTCTTCACAGAGCACCTCGCGCTCCAGGAGGCTCCGGCCGAGCCCCGCGATCCATCCGGTGAGGAAGTGGCACACGGGTTTTTTGGACGCGCCGTAGGCTCGGGCGAGAGGACTGTTCGTGACCGCGAGGACCAGGCGGCCGTTCTCTGGGTCGAAGAGGGAGATCTCCAGGCGACCCCAACCGAGGAGGGCCGAGGCGTCCATGAGCCGCCGCGCGTTGGCGAGGGTGAGCGGAGCGCGCGTCGACACGATCGATTCGAACGGATTCATTCCGTCCCGAGCGCTGCGTTCCCCAGAGAGGTACAGGATGCCCTTCGAGGACCCGCCGATCGTCTGCTCGAGCTGTCGTTGGATATTCACGATCGCCTCCGGGCGGACGATGACCGACGGGACCTTAGAGAAGCGGAGCACGCCGGAACGTGTGTCGGGTTCCAAGGCCGCAACAAGGAATTCCTTCGCTCGTTCGGGAGAGAGGACCGACAGGTCTTCGGCCAGATCGATCGTCGAAGCCTTCCGGTCACGCGCGGGCATGGGACGAACCCTTTCCGTCGCCGAATTGCGCCGGACGAGCGCGACGATGCCGGACCAATCCTATAGAAGGTTTCCCCCTGGTTGCCTCCGCTGATAACGTGGCCCTCCACGGGCCACCAACCCTTTATTACCGGCTCCCGGTTTCGACGATGTTCCTTATGCCGGAACCCCCGAAGGCGGACGCTTCGAAGCCCCTGACCGTGGACGAGCGCGTGGGCCTGGACCGGTTCGAGTTTGACGAGGAGCCGTTCATCACGGTCGACACGGACGTGTGTCGCACGTGCGAGACAAAGCCTTGCCTGTACGTGTGTCCCTCGAAGGTGTACCACCTGGAGAAGGGCGCGTTGGTCTACAACACGGAAGGGTGCATCGAGCTCGGCGCATGTGCCATCGTGTGCAAGCACATCGGGAAGGACGCGATCCACTGGAGCTACCCTCGCGGCTCCTACGGTGTCGAGTTCCGATTCGGCTGACGCGATGCGCGCGAGGGCTCAGGCTCATAAGCGGAGTCGACGATAAGATGGGAGTCATGCTCGCGGAGCGGAAACCGGAGTGGCTCCGGGTCCGACCCCCGGCCGGTGAGAACTACGGTCGCCTGAAGAGCCTCGTCCGCTCCCTGGACTTGCATACCGTGTGCGAGGAGGCCCATTGCCCCAACGTCTGGGAGTGTTGGGGCGGAGGGACCGCGACGATCATGCTGATGGGGGACACCTGCACCCGCGGCTGCCATTTCTGCGCGGTGAAATCGGGCAATCCGCATGGAGCCCTCGACCTGGACGAACCGACCAAAGTGGCGATCGCCCTCGCCGAAATGGACCTCACCTACGTCGTGCTCACATCGGTCGATCGCGACGACCTGCCCGACGGAGGCGCGGCCCACTTCGCAAAGACGGTGCGGGAGATCAAGGCCCGCCGTCCCGACTTGCTCGTCGAGGCCCTCATCCCGGATTTCCAGGGAGACCTCGAGGCGGTGCGGTCCGTCGTCGACGCCGGCGTGGACGTGCTTGACCACAATGTCGAGACCGTCGAACGCCTCCAGTCCGTCGTGAGGGACCGCCGCGCCAACTACGCGCAGAGCCTTCACGTCCTCCGGGGAGCGAAGGGCATGCGCGACGGACTCTTCACGAAGTCCTCGATCATGCTCGGCCTGGGGGAGACGCGCGAGGAGGTCCTCGAGACGATGGGGGACCTTCGCGCCGCGAACGTGGACATCCTGACCTTGGGCCAATATCTGCGACCGAGCGATTGGCATCTCCCTGTGCAGGAGTACGTTCCGCCGGAGGCCTTCGACCGATTCCGCGAGGCGGGCGAGGCGATGGGCTTCATCTACGTCGCCGCCGGACCGCTCGTCCGCTCGTCGTACCGAGCCGGCGAATTTTTCATGGAGAAGGTCATCCGGGAACGACGGCGAGATTCGCGGGGGTGAGAGGACGACCGAAGAAGGCATGCTCCGCATCGTCGACGTGGACGGGACGTATGATTCCAAGATGGAACCGAAGCTCCCGGCGGAAGTCCTGAAGACGGCGTATCGCCACCTCGTCCTGGTCCGGACGCTCGACACGCGCATGCTCTCGCTGCAACGCCAAGGTCGAATCGGTTTCTATGTGCCGAGCACGGGAGAGGAGGCGTGCCAGATCGGGAGCGCGATGGCGCTCGAGAAGCGCGACTGGGTCTTCCCTGCCTACCGCGAGCCCGGGGCCGCCATCTGGAGGGGGTTCCCTCTCGAGACGCTGATCGCCCAGGCCTACGGGAACGCCCAGGATCCGCAATACGGCCGTCAGATGCCGAACCACTTCGGATCCGCCAGCATCCGCTACGTCACGACCTCGAGTCCGGTTGGGACGCAGATCACACAGGCCGTCGGCACGGCCTGGGCTGCGAAGATCCGCAAGGAGGACTCCGTCAGCCTGACGTACTTCGGGGACGGCGCGACGAGCGAAGGAGACTTCCACGCGGGGATGAACTTCGCTGGCGTGTTCAAGGCGCCGACAATCTTCTTCTGCAAGAACAACCAGTGGGCGATCTCGGTCCCCGTCGCGAAACAGACCGCGTCGAAAACCCTGGCCGAGAAGGCCCGGGCGTACGGCATGGACGGCGTCCGACTCGACGGCAACGATCTCCTCGCGGTGTACGCCGCCACGAAGGCCGCGGTGGACAAGGCGCGGGCCGGTGGCGGTCCCACGATGATCGAGGGGGTGACCTACCGGATGGGCCCGCATTCCTCGAGCGACGATCCGACCCGATATCGTCCGAAGGAGGAGGTCGAGGCCTGGGCCCGGCGCGACCCGATCGATCGCATGCGGAAGTACCTGGAATTAAAGGGGCTCTGGTCGAAGGATCGAGACGACGCGTTGCGAGCCGAGCTCGACGACCTGGTTCAGAATACGATCAAAGAAGTCGAACGGAATCCTCCGCCTCCGATCGAGACGCTCTTCGGGGACGTCTTCGCGGACATGAGCCCGCAAGTTAAGGAGCAGATGGAGGCGTACCTGGCCTCCGGGGAGCGGCGTCGTCCGGAGGTCCTGGACAAGTTCCCGCTGTGAGCCTCATGGCGGACCCGATGCGAGAGGAAGCCTTCACCCTCCGGGACGGGCGGACGGTGTTGCTGCGGCCCGGCCGGATGGATGACGCGGA
Source organism: Methanobacteriota archaeon (assembly GCA_005879065.1). GTDB lineage: Archaea > Thermoplasmatota > Thermoplasmata > RBG-16-68-12 > RBG-16-68-12 > RBG-16-68-12. Next base: position 13,351 of record VBLU01000003.1, on the reverse strand, counting down.
GTCCACGATGCGCAACGCGAACCGCATCGGCCGAGAACAGGTCTACCTCATGCTCGAAGAGGTGCCTAACCTGAAGGAGGAGCAACGGTGGCTTTCCGGCTTCGACGGCGAGCGCAACGTGCTCTTCGTCGCGGTCGCAGACGGGGAGGTCGTCGGAGCGGCGGATTGTCACGCCGGGCCCTTCCCTAAGGACCGCCATGTCGGCGGCATCGGAATCGCGATCCAGGACGGCTGGCGCGAGGCCGGCCTCGGCCGCCGGATGATGGAACGCGTGCTGGAATGGATGCGCTCGCGGAGTTTCGCAAAGGCGGAGTTGGCGGTCTTCGCCACGAACCATCGTGCGTGCCGTCTGTATGAATCCCTCGGCTTCGTCCAGGAAGGAGTCCGCCGCTGGCATGTCCGGATCCGGGGCGAGTTCGTCGACGAGGTCCTCATGGGCCTTTGGTTGGGACCGGAGCCCGCGTCCGCGGCACGGTGAGTTATCCTTAAGTGGCCGACCCGTCTTGCGACCCGGGGAGTTTTACATGGCACGACGCACGAAGCGCGCAACGACGAGAGAGAAATCGACCCGCAGACCAGCCCAGAGAAAAACGCAGACGCCAGCGAGGCCGAGTGGGATGCGCACCGTGACGCCCTACCTGGTGATCGAGGGTGCCTCGAAGGCGATCGAGTTCTACAAGAGGGCGTTCGGCGCGAAGGAGATCGACCGGTCACCGATGCCCGATGGCACCCTCATGCACGCGACGATCCGGATCGGGGATTCCGTCATCATGATGTCCGATGAGTTCCCGGGCGGCGATTCGAAGAGTCCGACGCATGCGGGGGCGACGACCGTCAATCTGCACATCAACGCGAAGGACGTCGACAAACTTTGGAACCAGGCCTTGAACGCAGGGGCGAAACCGACGTTGCCGCTCGAGAACCAATTCTGGGGGGAACGATACGGCAAGCTCCAGGATCCGTTCGGCCACATCTGGTCCGTCTCGATGGCCGTTAAGATGAGCGAGCAGGAGAAGGAAGCGAAGCGACAAGCGGCATTCGCGATGATGGGCGGTGGCGAAGCGTCGGGCTCCGAGAAATCGTGGACCTAATCCGACTCGGAATCTAGCTTTATACGCGCTCTTCGCTTGCACCGGCCCGTGACCGAGGAAGCCCTCCTGGCGAGGGACGTCCGGAAGGTGTACCGCAGCCGAAAGGGGCTGGGCGTCGAGGCGCTCCGGGGCGTGTCCCTCTCCATCCGTCGCGGGGAGCGAGTGGCCCTCCTCGGCCGGAACGGCGCGGGCAAGACGACGTTCCTGCGGATCGCCTCCACCCTGTTAATCCCGACGTCCGGGAGGATTCATGCTTTCGGCTTCGACGTCGTCGATGAACCGGAACGCGTGCGACCTCTCATCGCGGTCGTGCCGCAGGAAGGGAAGCCGTTCTTCCACCTCACGCCCCGCGAGCAAGTCTACTGCTACCTGCGCGCCCGAGGATTCGCTCGGGACACCGCGAGGGCGCGTACCGAAGAGGCGCTCGCGAAGATGGGGCTCGAGGAGGTCGGTGACCGTCTCAGCGTCACCTTGAGCGGCGGACAGAGGCAACGCGCGATGGTCGCCACGGTGATGGCGACCGAGGCGCCGCTCATGTTCTTGGACGAGCCGACAATCGGGCTCGATCCCTTTGCGCGACGAGCCGTGTGGGACATGCTCCGGGAACTCACGCAGAAAGGATCCACGGTCCTACTCACGACCCACTACCTCGACGAGGCCGAGGCGCTCTCCGAGCGGTTGTACATCGTCGAAGAAGGCCGCGTCCTTTTCGAAGGGACCGCGGAGAATGCGAAACGTCAGATCGGTGGGACGTTGCGCGTCTCCATCGAGGACGGGGGCCACCAACGGAATCTGTTCCAGGCCTTCGGCCAGCTGGTCGAAGAGGGGAACGCCCTGTATGTGATCACAGGGCCGGAGCGAATCCACGAGATCATGGACGTGGCCCTTCGAAACCGCCTGTCGGCGACGGTGGGTCCGGTGACCCTCGAGGAGGCGTTCTTGACGATCGTCGGCCGATCGATCGACGCCGAGTGATCGCATGGCCCTTGGACTCCGTTGGTCCGGCTCCGGCGCCTTCTTCGCCACGGAGATCCGGGTGCAGTTCCACGAATGGCTCGCGATCGTGACCGGCACGCTGACGCCGGGTGCGCTGATCGTGTTCGTCGCCATCCTCGCGGCGGATCTGCTGCCGGTCACGTTGATCGGCGCCCTCGTGTACTCGATGTTCCTGATCGGACAACGGGTCCTGAACGAGGCCGCGTACATCCGGATCGACCACAAATTGAACGAGCTGTACCACGCAAGCCCTCTATCGCCGGAAGGATATTTCGTCGGAATCGCGGGAGGAATGCTGGTCGCCTATCTGCCGCCGAGCTTGGTCGTCCTCGGCATCTTGGAACTCATTCACCCGCTCGGCCTCGTGGCGGGCCTCACGCTCGCGGTGTGCCTTCTCGCCGTGTGGGCGGTCTCGTCCACGATCGGTTACGTCGTCTCGACCCTGTTCAAGGACATGAAGACGATCTGGCCTTACTCGGCGCTGCTCACGAACCTGTTCGGCATCCTGCCCCCCGTGTTCTATCCCTTGAGCAAGGTGCCCATCGAGTGGCGGTCGCTTGTCTTGATCGTCCCAACGAGCGCCGCCGCGATCCTGGTGAACGCGGCCGCTGGGCTCGAGCCGGTGACTCGGCAAGAGGGGACGGTCGCCGCGGTCGCCCTCGCCGCCGAGGCCGTGATCCTGTTCGTGTTTGGAATCTACTGGGCCCGGAGGATGGCCCGGGAGCGTTGACCATGGCCACCGACGTCCAGCTCCGTTCCCAGCCACAACGGGGGCGCGTGCTCCCTGCCTGGGCCTGGATCGGATGGAGGTGGGTCTGGCGCAGTCCCGCCGCGGCCATCGTGCCCCTCCTGCAGCCGTTCTTCTTCCTGTACTTCCTCTCCGTCATTGCGCCGCCGAAGTACTTCCCGTTGCAGGTCGCGGGTGCGATGCTCTTCTCGACGCAGAACATCGGTAGTTGGTGCCTGTCCGATTCCGCCGTATTCCGGATCGAACTCCGGCTTCAGGACATCTTCGTTGCCTCGCCGCACGACAAGGTCCGCTACCTGTTCGGCGTCGCGTTCTCGAATCTCATCCCTGCGATGCCAGCCCTCGTCGTCCTCGGAGTCATCCTCGCGAACGTGACCTACGTCTCCCTCGGGGGATGGCTCGTGCTGATCGGATGCATCCTGACGATCTGGGTCCTCTATTCCGCCATCGGGATCGCGGTCTCGACCCGGCTCCGGAGCCAGCGGGAGGTCTGGCCGGTGGGCAACCTGCTCTTCACCCTGCTCGGGATCCTGTCGCCCCTCTACTATCCGATCTCCATCCTCCCGCCCGTCTGGGGAGGGGTCGCGCGGCTCTTGCCCGCCACCTACGCCGCCCTACTCGTCCAAGGGGCCCTGGGGCTCGGAGGCCCCGCCAACCTCGCCGTAGACGGAGGGCTTCTGGTCCTTTCCACCGCCGTGGGCCTCGCCGCGGCGTGGGGGCTATACGAATGGCGGGAGCGGTAGCCTAGGCGCTCCGTTTCGCGATCTTCGGGATGGCCGCGGCAATCGCGGACCCAACTTCGCTGCAGCGGGCTTTGCCGCCGAGATCGTACGTGAGAGCCTTTCCCTCGGCCAGGTGGCGCTCGACGGCCATCTCGACCGCGGTCGCGGCCTCCCGCAAGGCTGCGTCCTTCTTCCTTCGGCCGAGCCAGTCGAGCATCATCTGCGTCGCGAGGATCATGGCGATCGGATTCACCTCGTCCTTGCCCGCATGCTTGGGAGAGCTCCCGTGAATCGGCTCGAACATCGCGTGCGCGTCGCCGATGTTTCCCCCGGCGGCCATGCCCATCCCGCCTTGGAGGACCGCGGCGAGGTCGGTCGCAATGTCCCCGAAGACGTTCGACGTGACGGCGACGTCGTAGGCCTCCGGCGAACGGAGGAGCCATTGCTGGAACGCGTCGATGTATGCGTAATCCCGATGGACTCCTGGATAGTCCGATGCGACCTCGTCGTAAATCCGCCGGAAAAGCTTGCATCCCGCCGTCACGTTCGACTTGTCCACGCACGTCACGCGGTGCGTTCCATCCGACGGAGCTCCCTTTCGCCGCGTCGAGAGCTCGAAGGCGTATCGAATCACCCGCTCCGCCCCCTTCCGCGTGATAATCCGTGAGTCGACCGCGAGTTCGTCGATCCCACCGCGGGAGAGAAACCCTCGGGCGGGCGTGTACAATCCTTCCGTGTTCTCCCGGACGATCACGAAGTCGACCTTGCCCGGCTCCCAAACCTGCTTGAAGTGTTCGTGGACCTTATGGAGGACGTTCGGGTAGAGCTTCGTCGGCCGGACGTTCGCGTACAGATCGAGGCCGAACCGCAGGCCGAAGACGACGCCCACGCCCGCGAGATCGCCGTTCGGCAGGGAGACGTCGGGAAGGCCGACGGCCCCAAGGAGGATGGCGTCGGCGGCTTTGCAGGACTCGAACGCACCGTCCGGCCACTCGGCCCCGGTGTCCATGTAGTACTGACCGCCCGCGGGAAAGGGGAAGGTGTCGAACGACACGCCGAAAGAGTCCTGGACGGCCTTCAGGACCTTCACGGCCTCACGCATGACCTCCGGTCCGGTCCCGTCGCCGGGCAGGAGGACCAACGTGTAAGCCATCCGGCCGCGAGAAGGAGACGACCGGCATAAGGATTCGGAAGATGAGTCGCGTTAGGGATCCATAGGTCGAGACGGGCGAGGAGAATCCTCGGGAACTTCGCCCTGCTTAGATGCCGTATCGGCGCACGGGTCCGAATTCAAGCTTCGCGATCGGATACGATGAATAGGCGGGGTCGTTCTCCGCGCACCCCGGCCCTAGCTCCTTAGGCCTCCCAGCGACAGACGAACGAGCGTAGTCCCGCTGTTCCCACATCCACATATTCGGCGCAATAGTTGTAGTCGCCCGTCGCCAAGGTCATGAACGTGTTATTCTGAAGCTGCACGGCACCCGTCCGCGTGGAGCAGTTTCCGGTCACGCCGCCTCCCGCGTGGAAGATCCACAGGCTGGTGTAGGGTGCGCGGAAGCCTCCGTCAAGGAAAATCGGCTTCACGGTGATGGACGATCCTGCGACCGTAATTGCGCTCGCGCTCGAGCACAAGAACGTAATTTGCCCGCTCGAACCGATCGTCACAGTGGCCGGATTCGCGGTGGGCGGATCGCAGTTCGGCGTCATCGTCTGCCCGACGCTGACCGCGGGCATGTGATGGTAGAACAACGTCACGGCGATTGCGGTCCCGATTCCCACGGACACCACCACAAGGAACGCGGCCAGAGCCACGATCGTCCGGTTTCTTCTGTTCATGCGCACTCCCTCCTCCGCTAGACTCGATGAAGTATGAGCTCGTTCGGCCCCTCGAGCCGAAACTCCCCCGGAAGAATGTGGCCGACGAGGGCTTATAGTTTTCGTCTCGTCGCAATCATGGGAACGACCAAGATCTCACCGCATCGATCCCCGCGGCGTCTCGGCGGCCATCGCCCCGCACGCTTGCCAAGCCATTCGTCGGACGGAGCGGGTTCGCATCTGGACGCGGGTCACGTCCGGCGCGGAGCCCGCTCGGCCCGAATCTTCGCCACGAGGCCGCCAGCCTCCAGAATCTCGAGCACGTTCGGGGGGAGCGCATTGAAACGGTCGACGCCACCGTCCGGGAGATGGACCTCACCCTTCGCCATGTCGACCTCGATCACGTCCCCGGCGTTGACCTTCCGCCGCAATCCTGGACACTCGAGCACCGGGAGTCCCAGATTGATCGAGTTCCGGAAGAAAATCCGAGCGAACGAGTTGGCGAGGATCGCAGACACGCCGAGCGTTTTCAGTGCGATCGGGGCCTGTTCGCGGCTCGATCCACACCCGAAGTTGTCGCCGGCCACGATGAGGTCGCCGGCCTGGACGCCCTTGGCCCAGGCCGAATTGACGGCTTCGAAGGCATGCGCCGCAAACACGTTGGGATCGGTCGTCCCGAGATACTTTCCCGCAATAATGTGGTCGGTCGAGATATCGTCCCCGAACGTCCAGACGCGGCCGCGGAAATGCCGTTGCATTCGAAGGCAAGAAAGCGGATTCGGAACAATAAACCTCGTGTCGCTGGCCGGAGTGGACAAACCCCGCGATCCATCTCCCGCGGAACGGAGTCAGACCTTTCGCGGGTCCGTGATCTCCCCATGGATCGCGGACGCTGTCACGGTCCAAGGCGAAGCGAGATACACCTGGGCTTGCGGCGACCCCATCCGGCCCGGGTAGTTCCGGTTCGTCGACGAGATGCACACCTCGTCTCCCGCGAGCGTGCCGAGGTGCCCGCCAAAGCACGGACCGCACGTCGATGACGTGAACGTCGCCCCGGCATCCATGAAGATTTCGATGAGCCCCTCTTTCAGGGCCTGTCGATAAATGATCTGCGACGCGGGCGTGATCTGGAACCGAACGCCTCGGGCGACCCTTTCTCCCTTCAGAAGTCCCGCGGCGATCCGAAGGTCCTCGATGCGGGCGTTCGTGCAGGAGCCGAGGAAGGCGACATCGATCTTCGTCCCCTCGACGTCCTCGACCGGCTTCAGATTTGCGGGGTTCGAGGGACACGCGACCTGCGGGCCCATGCCGTCGACCTCGAAGGAGAACGTCTTCGAGAAGGCTGCGTCTTCGTCGGAAGCGATTGGATGGAACGGGCGGCCCGTGTGGGCGAGGTATTGTTTCGTGACCTGATCCGCCTCGATCAGGCCCACCTTCGCTCCCATCTCCGTGGTCATGTTGCAGAGGACGAACCGCTCGTTCATCGGGAACCCCTTCACGGTCGATCCCGTGAATTCGACGGCCGCATACCGCGCTCCATCGTCCCCGGTCGTCCCAATGACCTTGAGGATCACATCCTTCGCCGTTGTCCGCTCCGAGAGCGTCCCGCGGATGTCCACACGCAGCGTCTCCGGGACGCGGAGCCAGAGGCGCCCGGAGGCCATCACGGCCGCGGTGTCCGTCGCCCCGATGCCCGCGGCGAAGGCGCCCACGGCCCCGACCATGTTCGTGTGGCTATCGCTCCCGATGATGAGCTCCCCCGGGTGCGCATAGCCCCGCTCCGCGATCAGCTGGTGCACGATTCCGTGATCCCCGACGTCGTGGAATCGCTGGATCCCTTGCTTGTGACAGAAGTCGCGGATCGTCTGGTGCATCTTCGCGATCTCCGGGGTCGGAGGAGGGACCCAGTGGTCCAAGGTGACGACGATCTTGTTCGGATCCCACACCGCGGTGGTCCCGATCTCGTTGAACGGTAGGAGGGCCATCGCGAGCATCTCGTGCATGTAGAGCAGGTCGACCTCTCCGTCGATGATCTGACCGGGGCGGACCACCTCTGCGTGGCTCGCTCGCGCGAGGATTTTCTCCGAAATCGTGAGTCCGGGCATTGGGCAACATACCTCATTCCCGGAGCGGCTCATAAAGCTGGCTCACCCAGAGACGAGATACCGCTAACTCCCGCCCGCGAGTGCCGGGACCAAGGCTAAATGCGAGCGAGCGTTAGCTCGGGCGTGACGCCTCGGTTGTTCCGAAGCGCGGCCTTCGCGATGCTCTGCGTCATCTGGGGATCGACGTGGCTCGCCATCCGCATCGGGTTGCAGGGCGCACCTCCGTTCCTCGCGGCGACCTTGCGATTCCTGCTGGCGTCGATCACGCTCGCGGTGCTGGCGATCGTGTTCCGCTCGAAATGGCCTGCAAACCGGACGGAATGGGCCCTCGTCGCCTTCGTCGGGCTGGTCCTTTTCACCGCGGACTATGGATTCATCTACTGGGGCGAGAACAACGGGGTCCAGAGCGGGCTCTCCGCAATCTTATTCGCGACGCTGCCGCTGCAGACGGCCCTCGTCGCGAACGCGGTCCTTCCCGGCGAGCGGTTGACGGTCCAGAAGCTCGCGGGAATCGGTCTCGGTTTCGGAGGGATCCTCCTCATCTTCCGCGGGCAAATCGGGACTGCGGGATTCGACAAGGCGTTCCCGATGCTCGCGATCGTCCTCTCTGCGACCTGCGCCGCCTTCGCGACCGTCGCCATCAAACGGTGGGGCCACGCAACGGACCCGGTCACGTTCAATGCGGCGGCGATGGCCGTTGGGACCGCGAGCCTCGCGGTGGTCTCGCTAGGGACTCGTGAATCCTGGCACGTCCCCTCTTGGCCGGAGGGCATTGGAGCGATCCTGTTCCTTGCGCTCGCAGGATCCGTCGTCACGTTCGTCACTTGGCAATGGCTGCTCAAGACCGCGGAAGCGACCTCTCTCTCCTTCGTCGCCCTCATCACGCCGATCACCGCGGTCCTCCTCGGCGCCGGCGTAGGGAACGAAAAGTTCGATGCGGTCGACCTGATCGGTTCGGCGATCGTGCTCGCGGGCATTTACGTCTCCATCTCCCGCCGCGTGGCGGGCCTCGGTCGAGCTCTCGTCGGCCGCACGGCTCCCGCGACCGATCCCATCGATCCGCCGGGACGTCAGGGCTAGTCGGAACCTCGCGATTTCGGCGGCTCCCGGACCGCAATCCCGGCCTTCTCCGCGAGGGATCGGAACTCGTCGTCGGTCACGCCGCGCTGACGGGCCACGCGTTCGCGGAAGGACCGGATGAAGTCCTGTTGATCCTTCTTCGAACGCGCTTCGGAAAAGTCCTTGATCAGCGAGACGAGCCGGAGAACCTGATCCGGTGTCGCTTCGGCCCCATAGGACCGCAACTTCTCCGCGACCGCCAGGGACCCTGTGTGCTTCCCGAAGACGAACGTCCGTTGCCTCCCGATCCGCTCAGGCTGAATCGGCTCGTAGGTCGCGGTGTGTTTGATCACACCGTGCGCGTGGATCCCCGATTCGTGGGCGAACGCGTTGTGGCCAACGAGCGGCTTCGCGACCCCGACCGGGATGCCGCTCAACCGTTCGACGAGCTGGGAGAGCTCGTACAGACGGGCGACTTCGATCCCCGTGTCGTATTCGTACAAGGCCTCGAGCGCGAGGACGAGCTCCTCGAAACTTGCGTTTCCCGATCGCTCACCGAGTCCGTTCACACAGGTGTGGGGGACCTGGACGCCCTCCTCGACCGCGGCAAGGCTGTTCGCGACCGCGAGGCCGAAATCGTTGTGCCCGTGGAACGAGAGCTCGGTCGGCACGAGCCGTTCTTTCAGCTGTCCGAAGAACCAGCGGATACCCGGCGGGGTCATCACGCCGACCGTGTCGCAGACCACCGCACGGTGCGCTCCGGCGTTCGTGCACGCGTTGTACAGGTCCACGACGAAGTCCAGGTCCGCGCGGAACGTGTCCTCCGTGACGAACGAGACGTCGACGCCGTGGGCGACCGCGTACTCCGTCTCTCGGACTGCGACTTCTTTCACCTGCTCCCGCGTCATCCCGAGCTTATGCCGGATGTGCAGATCGGACCCAGCGGTGAAGAGCGCGATCTCATCGACCCCGCAATCGATGCACGCGTCGACATCTTTCCGAACGGTCCGAGCGGCCGCCATGACCGTGGCGTCGAGCCCCGCGTTCGCGATCGCACGGACGCCCCGGGCTTCCTCCTTCGAGACGACAGGAATCCCGACGTCCATGATCGGAACGTGGATCTCATCGAGGAACCGTGCGATCTGGATCTTCTCCTCGGGCGTGTATGCGACACCTGGAGTCTGTTCTCCGTCTCGCAGGGTCTCCTCCCAAATGCGCACCCCCTTGGGGATCCGGCCCGCGAGGCCCGCTTCAATCAGGTAGTTGTGGACGAGGCGTTCCTCCGGGATGGCTGCTCCCCCTAGGGTACGTTTCGTAGTAAAGCCCCGTCACACCTTGAACTCGCGCGTCGTCGGGTTTATCGTCGCGGCGGCGGTTCGCATGCGTGTGCCCCGGCCGATCAAGACTGGCCTCGAATTCGAAGCCGCCTTCCCGGTGAAGGGGCGGATCCTGCAGGCGATCATGTGCGACTGCGAGGCGGAGGGCGAGATCCGGATTCGCGTGTCCCGGGACCCGAAGGAAGGGTGGTCGTACGATCCCAAGGACCGAAAGACCTACATCGACATCCATGCGTACGATCCGCGCGACACGTATGCGAAGGTGCGCCCCGGCGAATGGGCGGACGGTCGGGTCGTGTGCTACGGCTTCCTGAAACGGGTGCGGGCGCGCCGCATCGAAATGCTCGGGTCCGTCCTCGCGAGCGGCACGCGGCTCACTGGCGCAGTCCATGTGGACGACGCGGTCGAGATCGACTTCGGATTCTTCCAGACGATCCTCGGATTCGAGGACGACGCGCAGCGTCGTCTGATCCTCAAAGACGCTGGCCTGAGGGACCAATCGTTTGTGGCCACGGACGTCGGAGTGGACATCGAACTGAAACGATGGGGATCCCGGGAAATGGTGTTGAAGAAGACCTGAGGACGGTCTCGGGTCTAGCCGCTACGCTTTTTTGCGCAGTTTCGCCATCGCCTCTTGGTATTCCTCGGACCACAACAGTTGGACCGCGTGCTGGGACTCCAAGAGAAAGCGATTCCGGTACGGCTTCTCGTCCCCCTCCGTGAGGGCACGTTTGATCGCCTTCACCGCAGATCGGGACTTCTTCGCGAACAGCTCCGCCAGGGAACGCGCCTCGGAAAGGGCCTCGCCGGGGGCGCTCAGGTGGTCCACGATGCCGAGGCGCAACGCGTCGAGCGCCGTGAGCGCCTTTCCCGAGAGGAGCAACTCGAGCGCGTTCGACCGACCCACGATCTTCGACAGCCGGGCGGTGCCGCCATGACTCGGCATCCAACCGAGATCGGCCTCCGGGTGGGAGAAAGTCGCCGTCTCATCCGCGATCCGGATGTCGCAGGCGAGGGCGAGTTCGGCCCCCGCTCCGCGGGCCATGCCCGCGACCGCGGCGATGGTGGGCTTCGTGAGGTGCTCGAGAGCCCAGAACGCGTCCTGCCCGCGGGTCACCCATTCCTGGGCCTCCTTCGGCGCGAGCTTCGCCCACTCCTCGATGTCCATTCCCGAGGAGAAGACGAGACTGCCCGCGCCGGCCACGACGACGGCCCGGATCGAATCGTCTTTCTCGATTTCCGGGACGCGGGACATCAGGTCCGTGACCATGGAGAGACGCATCGTGTTTCGGGGAGGGTTCTCGATCCACAGGACCGCGACGCGTCCTCCTTTTTCGATGCGCACGCGGGGCGTGGGGGGCATCGGGCCACTAGCGGATACTACGGAGATAATCGTTGCGCACGCGGCGCCGGTCCACACTCTTTTTCTATCGCGCCACCGATACTGCACCGATGCGAGAGACGGCCACGTTGGAGAGGCCGTGGTTTGCCCGTTGGCCCGCCGACCTGCCCCGGTCCCTCACCTATCCGGATGTCCCGGTTCAGGACTTGCTCCGTCGGACCGCGGGAGAGCACGGCGACCGACCCGCGGTCACATTCTATGGGAAGACGTTGACGTATCGCGACCTCGATGCCGCGGTCAACCGGTTCGCGGCCGGTCTCCGGTCGATTGGCGTTCGCGCCGGCGACCGCGTGTCCCTCCTCCTCCCGAACACGCCCCACTTCATCGTGGCTTTCTTCGCGGTCCTCCGAACCGGCGCAATCGTCGTCCAGACGAATCCGATCCTGACCCCGCGGGAGCTCGAGGTCCTGTGGAACGACGCGGGCGTGGAGACCGTCGTGGCCCTCGACCTGTTCTGGCACAACGTCTCCAAGGCGAAGGCCGGGACCCAGGTCCAGAGAGTCGTCGTCTGCGACGCCGCGGAGTTTCTCAAGACGCCGCTGCGACAGCTGTATCCGATCAAGAGGAAGAAGGACCTCCAGAAGGCCGGCCACTGGCCTCTCTCGATTCCGCAGGAACCGTGGATCCATCGGTTCGCGGACCTCGCGAAGACGCCTACCGATTCGGTGCAGACTCCGGCGAATCCGGACAATGTGGCGGTCCTGCAGTATACCGGCGGGACGACCGGGACACCGAAGGGCGCGATGCTCACCCATCGGAATCTCGTCGCGAACGCCGCCCAGTGCGCGGCGTGGTTCGTGACGGGGGCGCACGGCCCCGAGCGCGTCCTCGGCGCGATCCCCCTCTTCCACGTGTACGGACTGACGGCGGTCATGCTCCTCTCCATCGTGAAGGGAGGCGAGGTGATCCTGTATCCGAACCCGCGGGACATCGGGGCCATCCTCAAACTGATCGACAAGACGAAGCCGAGCCTCTTCCCCGGCGTCCCCACCATGTACATCGCGATCCTCCGCCATCCGAACCTGGCAAAGTACGACCTCCGTTCCGTGCGCGTGTGCGTTTCCGGCGCGGCACCGCTCCCGAACGAAGTGCGGAAGCAGTTCGAGGCCGCGACCGGCGGACGAATCGTCGAGGGCTATGGCCTCACGGAAGCGTCTCCGGTCACGCACTGCAACCCGATCAACGGGATCGTGAAGGAATGCATCGGAATCCCGTTCCCCGACACGGACGCGAAGCTCGTGGATCCGGAAGATGCGTCCCGAGAGGTCCCTCCGGGCGAGATCGGCGAGCTCGCGGTCCGGGGTCCGCAGGTGATGAAGGGATATTGGAACCATCCGGAGGAGACGGCGGCGGTGCTTCGGAGCGGATGGCTACTGACCGGTGACATCGCGAAGATGGACGAGGACGGCTACTTCTCCATCGTGGACCGCAAGAAGGACTTGATCCTGTGTTCCGGCTACAACGTGTATCCGCGGGAGGTCGAGGAGGTCTTGTTCATGCACCCGGCGGTCGCAGAGGCGGCGGCGATCGGGGTTCCGGACGCGTATCGCGGCGAGTCCGTCAAGGCCTTCGTCGTCCTGAAAGGAGGGATGCGCACCACGGAGGACGAGATCGTCGCGTTCTGCAAGGAACGCCTCGCGGCCTTCAAGGTCCCTAAGGCCGTCGAGTTCACCACCGATCTTCCGAAGTCTCTCGTCGGAAAAGTGCTCCGAAGGGAGCTGCGGGAACGCGAGCTCGCGAAGCCGAGGGTTAGGGCCTAGGCCCCCATTGTCTTTGGAAGGCATGGGTCGATGCGGTGTTCCGTGAACGGCCACGGGGCTCATTTGTGTTCGAGGCTAACCGGGAAAGATATGCCCGAGGCGATGTCGTATCCTCCCCGTGTCCGACCCAGTCCGGGGTAGCTATGCCAAGCTCCCTAGGGAACCCGACCGGACCCGCCTCCTCTGGACCGTATGGATCCTCGCGCTCATGTTCGTGGGCGCTTCGCTCGTGGGAAGCTTGTTGGCCGGCCTTTCCATTCAGACTGGACCGGGGGACCACATTCAGGCCATTTCGGATCGATCGACGATCGCCCCC
>VBLU01000121.1 GCA_005879065.1 Methanobacteriota archaeon | reverse complement strand
CGCGGTGGTGGAACGGTCAATACGGACTGTATTTCATGGGCAGTTGGATCGGGAACTGGATTAAGGCGCTTCAGCTGAATCCGGCTCCTGACCTGAACGACTTGCGGGTCTTCCCGCTTCCCGCGCAATCCGGCGTGACGCCAGGGGTCGTCTTTGCGGCGGACTACATGTTCATCCCGACGTATACGACGCACCTCGGAGCTGCCAAGCAGCTGTTCAGCTACCTGACCAGCGTGGAGGGTCAGTCGGCCCAGGTCGCACAGGGAGGTCATCTCGCGACGAGAATCGGGGTACCGGACAGCGCCTACCCTCCAGGCGATCTGGACGTCGCGAAGTCCCTGGCTGGGAAGGAAATTCTCCCCGACCTCGATGACACGATCGGCGGGCACTTCCAGACGACCTTCTGGAATGAACTCATCGGGCTTTGGACGAGCACGGACCCGGCCGCAGCATTGGGCCCGGCATTGACTGCAATCCAGGCCGCTGTGCCGCCGTGATGGGGAAGGATGGGTGGCTATACTCTCGTTACGAGGATTCGGCACATCCCCTCCAAGATTTTGTTGCCCCTCCTGAGCCGGATCTCTAGGCACGGCCTTCGCCCTCACGCGGGCCGAGCGCTTTTCTTCACCCCCGCCCTCGTCCTCCTCGTCCTCCTCGTCATCTACCCGGTTCTTCAGACGATCTTCCTCGGATTCTATCTGGAGCTCCCCGGTGGCCAACGTCAATTTACCGGTCTGGACAATTATCGGGCCGTCTTGACGGACCCTGCCACGATAAATGTCGGAAACCTTCCTTGGCCTCCGCCCCTCGGTACCCTGATCCATAACGCCCTTTGGATTGTCATTCACCTTCCGATCTCGCTATTCGCCGGTCTTTGGTTGGCTCTCCTGCTCCAAGAGACGAAGGGCGCATCCGTGGTCAAGTCCTGTATTTTTCTGGGGATGGTCACGCCCATGATTGTCGGAGGCGTGATTCTCCGATTCTTGCTTGAGGCGGGGGTCGGTGTAGTCCCGTCCTTCTTCGGCGTCATCGGCGTGCGATCGCTCGCGGTGAACTGGATGGTCCATCGCGAACTCCTCCTCCTCGGCTTGATCCTCGGTTCCGTGTGGCTTTGGACCGGATTCAGCCTGATCGTCTATTCCGCGGGTTTGACAACGATCCCGAAGGACTACTTTGAGGCCGCCCGCGTCGACGGGACTCCTCCCGGTCGAATGTTCTTCCGGATCACATTTCCGCTTCTGAAGCCACTCACCCTGGTCATCGTGGTGATGACGATTTTATGGGAACTCAAGATCTTCGATATCGTCGTCGCCGCCACGAATTTCGGGGGTGGGGTCGGCGCTGATACTCTCGCGCTACAAGTGTACCGATTCTTCTTTTACGATTCCAACGCTGGCAAAGCCGCCGTTGTCGCGAGCCTTCTGACCTTGTTGACCCTCATCTCCACATCGTTGATCCTTCGACGGATGGCGAAATGATGAAGTGGTCCTTTCGAAAACTTCGATTGAGGACAATCGCGGTGCATTTGATCGCATGGTCGATCGCCCTGGCCTGGCTTGTCCCCTTCCTCGGGGTGTTCAGCACGGCCGTCCGTCCGGTTTCCGAGATCACGAACGGATGGTGGAACTTCGACCGGCTTAACCCAAGCCTGAATAACTTCATCTTGGCCTTCACAAATCCCGTCCTGCCCCTGTCGAGGGCTTACGCCAATTCGTTCTTGATTGCAGTTCCAGCCACCCTCATTCCGATTTTCGTTGCAACCCTGGCGGGCTATGGCTTCAGTCGCTTTCGGTTCCCGATGCGCGATTACCTTTTCCTTTCGATCGTCCTGCTCATGTCGATTCCGCAACAGATGATCGCGATTCCCGTGTTCAAGATCATGCTCGACCTGAACCTCTACGACAACTTGCTCTCCATCATCCTGATCCACTCCGCGTGGGGCCTACCGTGGATCATTCTCTTCATGCGCAATTTCACGCGGGCCCTTCCCCTTGAGGTCGAGGAGGCGGCACGTGTGGATGGCGCCGGGGACTTCAAGATTTTTTCGAAAATCGTGATCCCCATGGCGGTCCCCGCGCTCGCCTCCGCTGCCGTTTTGCAGTTCATGTGGGCCTGGAATGATTACTTCTTCGCGCTGATCCTCCTGCCCACTCAAGCAAACTGGCCCGTCACGAGGGTGGTCACGAGCATTGGGAGCGGCGCCCTCACAACGGATTGGGGCATCTTGTCGGCCGCGTCGATTCTGACGATGCTGGTCCCTCTCGTGCTCTACGTGGTCACGCAACGTTACTACATCCGCGGCATGATCGGTTGGACGATCAAGGGCTGAACCGAATCAGCGATCTGCGAGCATGTCAAGGAGCGCCGCGGACGACCATGCCTGCAGCGGATTCGAAGGCATGGGGCTCCCGGAACCCGAAAGGTCCTCCAGGCTTCCGTCAACGACGGCCCAGAGTTCCGGGATCCTGCCGAGCTCTTTCCAGACCCGGAGCATCGCCGACCGAATGCGGTTCGCCTCGACCTTTCGCCCGTGGCGCAGGAGCCCCTTGTAGATGAACCAGTTGTCGTGGGGCCAGACGGTCCCGGTATGATACCCATACGGATCGAAATCTGGTTCCGAGGCCGCGTGGTTCCGGATACCGTAGGGCGTGAACATGTCGTCGGCAAGAAGTCGTTTCACGAGTTGTCCGATTCGATCGGAAGCAACAGCGTCGACGAGCAAAAGGTGCCCTGGATTCGAGGTAATCGCTTTTCGTTGTCGTCTCGATCCATCCAAGGCGAGAGCGAAGAACTGTGCATCGGGCATCCAGAAGTCTCGGTTCAGAGTGTCGCGCAGCTTCGCCGCCGTGCGCTCAGCCGCGGCAGCTGCATCCGTGGTTCCCCGACGACGAGCGAGTCGGGCATAGGCCCGGTATGCGGCCACCGCGTAACCCTGGACCTCCACCATGGCCACGGGCGGTGTGATGCGAAGGTGATCCTTCGACCCATCCTTCCAAGCCTGGTGGTAGAGCCCGTGCGGGTTCTTTCGGATGTATTCGAGGTATCCGTCCCCACCTCGGTCGCCAAACGCGAGCATCCACTTGTGAGCTGCTTCGATCGCGTGCCATAGTTCGTCCACAATCCCTACGTTTCCCGTCGATTCGACGTAGGCATCGGCCACGACGAGGTAGAGAGGCGTGCTATCGATGCTTCCGTAGTATGGGAAGCTCCAATCAGGTAGCTCCTTCCTTGAGTCCAATTCGAAACGGTGTTCGTGAAGAATCTTTCCTGGCTCCTCCTCGGACTTCGGATCGAGTCGCTTTCCTTGTAACGAGGCGAGGACGCGGAGCGTCGCGGCTGCGATCGCCGGATCGATGGATAGCGTCTGCCACGCCGAGATGAGGGAATCGCGGCCAAAGAGGTTCGCAAACCGAGGCGCGCCCGCACGAAGATAGCCTTCGGGGGCCATGAGCTGTTTCAGATCTTCGCGCAACCGACGGCGAATGCTGCTCCCGTCCACGCGGATTCGCCGTCCGTCTACTCGATCGCCCGACCCGAAGTACGGTCGAAGAGATGAATCCGTTCCGGCGGGAAGCGGATGACCACTTGGGTGCCCGCGTCGCCTTCGAACGTCGCTCCCACGAGCGCCTTCAGGAGCATGGCGCCAACTTTCAGGTCGAGGATGGTCGCGTCACCCAGCGGTTCCGTCGTGTAGATTTCGGCCGGGACGGAGGAGGACGGGAATCGCTGAAGGACCTCCCCTTCTGTGCCCGACGAATCCCCCGCGCTGACCGTGAGGTCTTGCGGGCGAATGCCCAAGAGGACCCGTTCGCACGCGGTCCGCTTGAGCGGACCTGCGAATTGATTCGGCACCGGGATCTGGAATTCTCCCGCGTCCAGGGTGCCTCCGTCCTGCAGATCACATGGGACGAGGTTGATCGGCGGGCTACCGATGAAACCCGCGACGAATTCGTTCGAGGGTCGATCATAAATCGTCCGCGGACCGTCGTATTGCTGCAGCACTCCTTTGCTCATCAGAGCCACGCGGTCCGCCATCGTCATCGCCTCGACCTGGTCGTGCGTGACGTAGATCGTCGTCACCCCGATGTCCTTCTGTAGCCTCTTCAATTCGGCCCGCATGTGCACTCGGAGCTGGGCGTCGAGGTTGCTGAGAGGTTCGTCCATGAGGAAGACCGTCGGCTCGCGGACGATGGCCCGGCCCAAGGCGACCCGCTGTCGCTGTCCTCCGCTCAGTTGGGCGGGCTTTCGGCTCAGCAGGCCCTCGATCTGGAGGAGACGAGCCGTCCGATTCACCCGCTCGACAATTTCGCGTTCTACTACCTTGGCATTCTCAAGCGGGAAGGCCATGTTCTGGTACACGCTCATGTGCGGATAGAGCGCGTAGCTTTGGAACACCATCGCGATGTTGCGGTCCCTCGGACTCATGTCGTTCACGAGCCGGTCCCCGATGTGGATCTCGCCATCGTCCACGTCCTCGAGCCCGGCAATACAACGGAGCGTTGTCGTCTTTCCGCACCCGGAAGGTCCCAGCAACACCACGAACTCCTTGTCCTTCACATTTAGGTCGAGCCCTTCCACAGCTACGGCCCCGTCATACTCCTTCCTCAACCCCTTCAATTCGACGCGCGCCATGGTGGTGGGACGTTATCCCCGCCATCCGTAATAGACTTTAACGTGGGGCCACTGAGGCCGTTCATTTCCAGGCCTGGGACGATAGCCAAGGCCTCGTTCCCACCTGTGCCGGCCGAAACACGGCGGCACCTTACTCCGTTCCACCTTCACCCGAATTGGGCGATGGCATGTCCACCGCCGAATCGCCCCCGGCGTACCTCGCCACCTCATCCGCGAGACGGATCGCCCTCGCGTAATCTTTGGACTTCAAAGCCCGGGCGCTTTGCTTCACCAGCGGACGCGCGGGCTTCACGTCGACACCTCGGCGTTTCGCTTGTTTCAACAACTTCAAGGCCGCCGCGATTCGCTTGAGAGCCTCCAGCATCATCGGATCCGGGACCACAGGGCAGTACCCAAGGGAGGAAGTCTGCGAACTCCTTTCAAGTTTATGCGGCAGCCTCCGGCGGCGGGCTGCCTTCCCCGGCTCCCGTGACCTGCCGAGCACCCACTCGAGGGCT
>VBLU01000120.1 GCA_005879065.1 Methanobacteriota archaeon | reverse complement strand
AGATACCGCTTCCCACGAACCGTGTGCGTGTATACGCCACAGCCGACTTGCATGTCCCACGCCATCCTGTTATAGTTATTTAACTATAACTGCGGGGTGCGCGAATCCGGCGTCGCCCGGCCTCAGAGGGGAGCGGAATCCGCTAGGAGCGATTCGAACGTCCGTTGGTCCCCCGACCGATCGAGTTGGTTCAGGACCTCGAAATATCGTGGGCGATCATTCGCCCGGAGGAAGACGCACGCGAGGAGCAGCCGGCGTCCCACGGTGAAGGCCCTCGTCGGTCGGCTGTCCTCAATCACGTAGGACTCGTGGCCGGTCGTCTCGTAGGCGGAGATGCAGCCCTCGACCGCCAGCAGGAGGCTCGGTTTCCGGGAGATGGGCTCCCGCACTTTCCCTCGGTCGGCGAGCTGCACGTAGACCGCATATCGATTCACGAGGGGACTCGGCATCGGCGGTCCTGCGGTCCGAACGGGCCGCTTACGACAGTCCGAATTCTTGGAGCGGCGTCGTCGGCGTCTTGCCGAGGCGGATCAACTCCGGCAGCTCGGGATTGCCGTTCTCCCAGACGAGCAACATGGACCGCTCCGGCGCCCAGAGGTTGTGGGAGATGTCCGCGGGCATCGCGCAACAGTCGCCCGGCTTCATGTGCAGGTAGGCCCGCAGGACGCCCGTGTCGCGATCCCGGATCTCCATCGAAATCTGGCCGTTCAGGAGAAGGAACCATTCCACGCGGTCGTTCCCGTGTGTGATCGGCAGGATGTATTCCTCCGTGGTCGGGCAGAAGAGGCTGTATTCCACGGCCGACACGATCTCCGGATTCCACGTCACATCGTTCCGGGCCAAGTAGTCGTACAGGTTGAGCAGCCCGAACCGCTCCTTGAATTCCGGTTTGATCTTCATCTCGCCGTCCTTGCCTTGGAGTCCTTTGAAGGCCTCGTTCACCGGGTGGGTCGCGTCCGTCCGCGGCTCCTTGATCATCGTCTTCGTCACGATGCGTTTGCGGAAGATCGCGGGGTGGGGACCGCCGCGCTTCCGGCCGAACGGGCTCCCGGTCTCCCGAGGCGCCGCCCAGGGATTGAAGTCCGGCGGGACCCAGTCCTCCAGGATCGCCTTCAACGTCGCGCTGATCCGTTCGTTCGGAAACATCTCGCTGTACGCCTTCCCGGCCTTCTGCCACGCGTCGTTGTACTTCCCGACGAACATGTCCACGCCGTTGTCGTAGAAGTTGAACGTCCCGAAGACCTGGTCGAACTTCACCATGCCGTAGAAGAAGTTCCAACCGATGTCCCGTTGGACGGCCCGCAGGAATTCGCCCACGGGCATGTGGTATTCGCCGCCCGGATAGTGGATGACGGTGAAGTACGCGTTCCGTTCGAACGTGTACCCTCCGAGTCGGAAGCTCTTGTAGCCGAGTTCGTTCGCCTTCTGCGCTTCGACGAGGTGTTGCGTCTCGGTGACCATAGTCACGCCTCCGTGAGGCAGATGTCTTCCCAAGCGTACGTGAGCCATTCGCTGTGCTTCGTCTGCAGGAGCGCGAGCGACTTCTTCGGCGCGCGCATCCGGTACGCGATTTTCGCGGGGAGCGACGCGAGGCTGCCGTCCCGGAGGACCATGGAGCCCATGTCCGTCCCGGTGACGGTCTTGTGCGGCCCCGGCGCGATCTCGTCCCGCGGTTCCTTGTATTCGATCGTCATCTCGCCCTCGACCAGGACCACGTATTCGTCGTGGGGCATGTACCACCACGTCTTGTCCTCGCCTTCGGCCCGGAAGCACGCCAGCACGTAGGGCCCGTTCTTCCCGATCACGACCCGATCGTACGACTTGGGCCAGGTCGCCCCGATCTCGAAGATGTTCGACATCGCATAGTTCAGGGGCTTGTCGTTGATCAGCAGCAGGTTCCCCTTCGTGTACTTCTGCATGCTCCCCGTCTGGACCATCGAGATTTCCCGGTCCGTCATGGCCGGAATCGGTCTTGAACGTTGGCCCTCCGACAATTCCACGGTGGGGATGATGGTGCCCTCCGGCGAGTGACTCTTTATTATCGCCGGTGCTCTCGCGGCGATTCGTGGCTGCGGCGGGCGGCGGCACGCGCTTCGTCGTCGCGCCGAAGAACCTCCGCGGCTATCGCGGCCTGAGCCTCGACGCATTTGGGGCGTTGCTCCAAGGCGGCCCCGACACGGTGCCCCAGGTCCTCGTGCGGCTCCTCGCGGATCATGGCAAGCCGGTCGATCGGGTCGCGCACGATCTCTGGCGGAAGAGCCTCCACACCCAATACGCCGCGGATCCGTTCGTGGCATTTCGGGAAGCGCACCGAAGGGCCTTCGACGAATGGTTCACCCGATTCGGAATCCGAGGTGACGTGGACGCCTGCATCGACGAAGCGTTCGACGAGTACCGCCATGTGCAGGCGTATCCGGAGGTCCACGCGGTCCTTCAAGAATTCGAGAGGGACGTCCCGATGGCCATCGTGTCGAACATGGACACGATGGTGCTCCTGGACGCGCTCCATAACAACGGGCTGTCCTTCACGTTCATCGTGACGTCGGAGGAAGAGCAACGATACAAACCGTCTCGATCGATCTTCCAACGGGCGATCCGATACCTGGGACTCCCTCCGGAGAACCTCCTGCACGTGGGAGATTCGTACATCGAGGATGTCGTGGGCTCGACGTCCGTCGGCATGGGCTCCGTCCTCCTCCGAAGACCGGGCGCCTCCGGAGATCCGCCGCCGAAGTCCACCCCGATCGTCTCCGACCTCCGTGAGGTTCGCGAGTTCGTCCGCCGTTCGTGGGGCTAGATTCACCACGCTGCAAGGAGGATCTCCAACGCGCCGTCGACCGTAACGGGTCGAGGATTCGCTCGAACGGATTTGCTCTCCAACGCCTCGGCTGCAATCGACGGCAGGTCCGCCTTCGCAATCCCGAGATCCCGCAGGCGTTGCGGGAGCCCGAGGCCCCGGATGAATTCCGAGGTCGCCTGGCAGACGTTTTCCCCGAGAGCCGCGTCTCCGGAGCGGGTGGACGGAACATGCAACAGAGGGGCCAACTCGCGGTACGCTTTCCCCGCAATCGGCAGGTTGAACCGCATCGCGTGCGGCAGGATGATCCCGTTTAGGACGCCGTGCGGTGCGTTGTACCGTCCGCCGAGGACGTGGCAGAGGCCGTGATGGACGCCCATGCCCGCCTTCGCGAGGACGAGTCCCGCCTCCATGGAACCCTCGAACATCCGATAGCGGTACATCAGATTCCTCGGCTCCTCCACCGCCCGCGGCAGCGTCTCAAGGATCCGCCCCGCAGCCCGCAAAGCCGTGGCCCGCTCCTCTTGTCCGGCGTCCTTCGAGTACAGCGCCTCGACGCAATGCGCGAGGGCGTTGACGCCCGTCGAGGCCGTCAGATCCGGGGGCGTCTCGAGTGCCAGCTCGGGATCGTACAGCGCGAGCCGCGGACGGATCGGATCGCTTCGGACCACGCTCTTGCGACCGCGGTCCAGATCGGTCGTCCCGAAGACCGGAGTGACCTCGGATCCCGCATACGTCGTCGGCACCGCGGCGACGAAGCAGCCGGGTCCCCGAATCGAACCGCTCGCCTCCTGGAGTCGGAAGGCGGCGGCCTTGGCCGTCCCGATGGGGCTGCCACCGCCGAGCCCGACGAGGGCGTCCGCCTTCCGGGAGCGGGCCTCCTCTGCGACTTCCTCCGCGGTCGCTTCGGGCACATGAGGCCGCGATTGCGAATAGGTCCCCACCAGTCCGTCACCGAGGGCTTCGCGGACTCGAGCGCCAACCGGTCCACCCGCGAGGTGCGGTCCCGTCACCAGATACGGGCGCGTCGAGCCGAGTTCGCGGAGAAGGGGTCGCAGATCCTGGACGGCCCCGGGACCGAGGACGATTCGCGTGCCACCCTCCTGTCGTGTGATTCGTGGCATGGATTCCGAATGCTTCGGCAACGTCCGCGTCCCCTGCGTGACCGTCCTCGACTGCGGGTCGGTCCGCGCTCAGGATGGACGACCGCAGGCCATAAGGCCTCTGCTCGCTCCGGGCTCCGGCGCGACGTTTCGAATTCGTTCGCGTCGCCCGATGCGTTCCGTCGAGCGTTAAATACGGAATGCCCGATGCCCGCCGTCATGTGGGAAAGGGTAACGAAGTCGAAGTGGCTCACACCGAAGGTCCTCGCGATCATCTCGATCCTGTCGCTGTTGGTCTTCGTCTTCTCCGCGTCGAGGGCCCTCGCCGCCACGACGTACCACGTGAAGGTCGGCGGGCAAATCATGGGGTCGCCGCTCGCGAAGGGAGGGATGGTGTGGTTCAACGGATACGACCCCGAGTCCATCGTAATCCATCCGGGCGACACGGTCACCTGGGACGCGGTCGGAGGGGTTCACACGGTGACCTCGACCGCCCTCGCCACGAATGGTAGTTTCCTCTTCGACTCGAGTCCGCTCTTCACGCCAGAAAGGGCACTCGCGGACATGGGCCCCGGCAAGTTGCTCGCGCCCGGTTCCGTATATGACCTCGACACGAGCAGCCTCGCCCTCGGGAACTACACCGTCTTCTGCAAGATTCATCCGGGGATGCAAGGCAACGTGACGATCACTCTCGGTCCTCCGGGGATGGCGTCGATCGTGACGGCTATCGCCGGATGGGGCGATCATGAATACGCCGTGCAAGCGTTCGCCCCGGAGAACCTGACCGTCCCGCGAGGAACGATCATCCGCCCGTGATGATCCCGAACACGCCGACGGCCACGTTCTCGTACACCTTCAATTCCGCGGGGACCTTCGTCTACTTCTGCAAGGTCCATGCCTACCTCATCGGTCAATCGTGGGCCGGCATGATGGGGATTGTGCACGTCGTCCCGCTAACGTCCCTCGATGCCGTAAACGCGGCCGTCGGAGGCGCATCGGCCCTCGGCTACGGTGCCCTCGGGATCTCGATCATCGCCCTGATCATCGCCGTGTACGGCGTGGTTCGTGGCAAGGGGCCCTCCCGGTCGCCTCCGAGTCCGTAGTCCCAGAGACGACAGAGCAACGGATTGAAAAGCGCGCTGCGTGATCCCGAGTCGATGGACCACCGACCGGCGCTGGAAGTCCGCTTCCCTCCGGCGAACGAGCCCGGCGAGGTGCGTGGCATGCTGCATCGTCCTCGCGGTCCGACGGTCGCTGGACTCGTCGTCACACACGGCCGGTCGGGGGATTTGCGGAATCGGTTGGTCCGGCGCATCGCCGAGACCGCGGCGGAGATCGGACTCCTCGCTTTGCGGATGAACTTCCGGTACGTCGACGAGAAAGGCCGCGCCTCGAGGGATCTCCGCCGGGAGGAAGACGAGCTGCGAGGGGCGGTGCGATTCCTCCGGAAGGACATGGGCGACCATCCGATCTTCATCGCCGGGACGTCGATGGGGGCCCGGGTCTGCGCCCGCGCGTCGTCGGACCCGGACGTGGCCGGCGTGATCACTCTCGGATACCCGCTCCATCCGCGGTTCCGACCCGAGGTCCAGAATCCCCCGGAATGGCCGCTGATCGTGAAGCCCGTCCTGGTCGTCCAAGGGGACCAGGACCCGTTCTGCGACCTCGCTCGACTTCGAGACGAGCTGACGCGCCTGACCCAACCGTACGAACTCGTGGTGATCCGAGACGCGGGGCATTCGTTTGAGTCGCGCGGAGCGAAGCGGGACACGTTCCCGGAGGTGTGGGCGGCGGTCGACGCCTGGATCCGGGCCAGTCTCTCGTCTGAGAATCAGATCGTCCGCTGATCTATCCATCAAGCGGGTCGGACCTCCGGATAAAACCGTCGGGAAGACTCTTGCGGGTCCCGATATGCCCTCCCTCCGCGGTAGGCGTCACAGGTGCAATCCCGATGCAAGCCTACTGCGTCTCCAAACGCCCGCCACGAGCCCTGTACCTGGGGCTCGCGATCGCCCTCGGAATGGTCGCGGTCAGCACCGTCGTCCTGAGTCAGATGGGCGGCGGCCTCCTCCGCGACGGAACGTATCTGCGTCTCCTGGGCTACTCGCCCTCGAATCGCGGCGCCTCCCTGACCGCGCTCGGCGCGACGGATGCGAGCGCCTCTCGCGGCGTCCTCTCCGCCTCGAGCGCCCCCGGTCCGACGCCGGCACCGCCCCGCGCGGACGTCGCCCAGAGCCCCTCGGACGCTCCCGCGAACGCGACGCCGAGCCCCGCACCCAGCTCGGACCGGAACCCGGATCCCGTCCATGCGGACGTCCCCGCCCTGCGGGAGGTCAACGAGACCGCCCGAGACCTGGCGAATGGCTCTCTTGATTCCTTCGGTCTCGGCGTCCTCCCTCATGACGCCGACCAGGTCCGCGGTGCGCCCGACCTGATGCACTTCGTCATGCCTTCGAACGACGACGGGAACTGCACCTGGAAGAACGAATATACCGCGACGGACGCGAACCACGACGGTCATCCGGAGTACGTCCACGGACGGATGCTCGGCACCTGTCTGATCGACGCGAACCAGAACGGCATCCCAGAGGCCGGCATGACAATCGCCCGGGACTTCCAGCTCTGGGACAACGACTCCGATGGCACGTTCAACGCGCTCGTGGGCCGCCAGGGCGTCGAGGTCTTCGCGGACCCGAACGAGGACCATGTCCACGAGTACACGGCCCAAGGCCTTTGGACCCTCAACATCCAGGACGCGAACGGGGACAAGAGGCCGGAGTCCGTCATGGTGACCTTCGCGGGCGAGCAGCGATTCGACCGCAACGAGAACGGCAACGCTGAGTTCGTCCGCACGGTGCACGCGGAGCTGTGCATGACCGACACCGCGAGCGACGGGACGCCGGACTCGGCGGACATCGAGGTGCACGCCTACCAGACGTACGACATCGGTGACAACGGCACGATCCAGTACCGGGCGGCCCTCGACCTGGCCGCGAGCACCCGGGACGCGAACAACGACGGGCACAACGAATCCGCCCAGATGAACGTGACCGCGTACGAAGCGCTCGATCGGAACCATGACGGCTTCGACGAACTCGCTCGCGGGATCGAGGTCTCCTTCGCCGCGACCGACGCGAACTCGAACGGGTTCCCGGAGCGGGTCGACGGCCGGATCTATCTGTACGGTCGCGCGGACCCGAACTCGGACGGCATCCTGGAGGTCCGGAAGGCCCTCGAGGTCACCGCCCTCGCGACGGACGCGAACGACGACGGGCATCCGGAAGTCGGTCGTATCACGCTGACCGGCGCGGTCGTGCGCGACATGAACCAGGACGGCATCGCGGAATACCGGGCGAGCCTCGACGGGAGCTTGGAGGCCCTCGACGAGAACTCGAACGGCACTTTCGAGAAGGCCACCCTCACGATCCGGGCCGAGGCCTTCGTCGATGCGAACGGCGACGGCCATCCGGAGGACCATTCCTTCGCGACCCTGGACGGCGTCGTCCTGAACACGATCGAGGACCAGCACCCGGACCGGGTCGAGCTGCACCTGGTCGCGACGCAGGAGATGGACTTCAACAGCGACGGCCTCGTCGATGAGACCCGCGGCGCGACGATCGACCTCCTCGCGGTGGACGCGAACTCGAACGGCGCGTTCGAATCCACGAACGTGACGATCCATGCGAGCGCGGTCCGCGACGCGAATCACGACGGCGTGCCAGAGTACACGGCCGCCTTCACGGCCTACGCCGAGGCGACGGATGCGAACGATGACGGCCACCCGGAGCTCGTGACCCTCACGGCCCGTGGCTCCGAGGTCCTCGATCAGGACCAGAACGGCGTGCCGGTGGAGACCGCGTACCTGCGCCTCGACGCCAAATGGACCGACGCGGACTCGAACGGCGTCGCAGAAAAGGTCGACCTATCGTTCCGGGCAGAGCGCATGACGGATCCGAACCAGGACGGGACGCCCGAGACCCACGAATGGATCTCCGTTGAGTACCACGCGGAGGACGTCAACCAGGACGGCACGATGGACAACGTCTACCTCCTCATCGAGAAGCACACGATGCCCGGGTCCAGACCATAGAACCCTTACGGGAGCGGCAGATTCCCAGCGCCGCTCTCTTTTCCCTTTTCGACCGGCCCCCTCTAGCGAAATTTATATACCGTATATACAGTATAGAAAGTGTGCCGCTTGTCACGTTGCGGGTGGACGACAAGATGAAACACGAAATGGACCGGTTGGAAGGAATCAACTGGAGTGAGATCCTCCGGGGAACGATTCGCGAGGTCCTCGATCGGGAGACCCGACGGAATCGGGTCGAAGCCGCACGGAGTATGGATCGACTTCGACGAAAGGCCCGTCCGGGTTGGGACAGCACAGCATTCATCCGAGGGGTGAGGGATTCGCGCTATGGACCTGGCCGTCATCGACGCTAGCGTCGCGGTCAAGTGGTTCCTCGACGAGGCACATACCCGAGCCGCCCTAGCACTCCAATCCGACTTCATCGAAGGTCGCCTCACCCTCCGGGTGCCCTCCCACTTCCCCTATGAAGTCCTGAACGCCCTCACGTCCTCTCGCCGATTCCGTAATCCTGAACTGATCGAAGCCGCTCGAGACCTTGACCGAAGCGACATGGTCACCGTGCCCTTGTTTGGTGCGTATTTCGAGCAAACCGTGGCCCTGTCCCTTCAAGAGAGAATCACGATCTACGACGCGAGCTACGTCGCGCTCGCCGCCGCGCTGGAATGTCCGCTGTTCACCGCGGACGCCACTCTCCTGAAACTCGGTCGGCGCGATGTGCGGAACATTCACATCCGAGACTATCCCGAACGGGTTTAGCGATCGCCCTCGACGGGCTGGTCGAAGATCTGACGGGCCGCATCCGAGAGCAGATCAGGGAATCGCTCCCGGTAAGACGAGAGACGCATCTCGATGGCGCCCGGATCCCGTAATCGATACCGCCGGTCCTCGCCCACTTCGATCAGCGCATCCGACGAGAGACGATGGAGATACTGGACCAACGTCGCTGACGAGAGGCCGGTCCCTCTCTCCAGGGCGGCGAAGCGCATCGGGCCTTTTTCGAGGAGCTCGGAGAGGATCGTCCTCTGCCCGCGGACCCGCAACGCCGAGATCAGAGTTCGGTCGTCCGTCGAGAATGCGCCAGCCGAGAACCATCGCGCGAAGCGGCCGCTGCGATGCGGAGCCACCAGGTCGTGTTCCTCGAGGTTCTCCAGATGGTATCGCACCGAGCGGAGGGAAAGGCCAAGCCGGCGCGGAAGCTCCCGCAGATGCAACCCGGGCTGGGCCGCGACCAGGGCGAGGACGCGTTCACGCGAGGTCTGCACCGACTCTCCCATGAGGCCACCCCGTCGCATATAGGAACGCCGCGGCGAACAACGCGATCGCAATCAGGTCCGTCAGGAAGCCGACCGTCTCCTCGAACGTGTGATCGACGACGATCACGGAATGGATCGCCACCGCCACGGCGAACCGGAGTTCCAGGACGGCGAAGGCGAGGAACGCGAACAGGAGCCGCGGAGATCGGGTCTGCCGGTATGCCTGGCCGACGGCGAACAACGGGATGATCACCAGGATCGCGCTCGCGATTTCCCACAGGACGTGCATCGTGCCACCCGTCCGCGGCCAGGCCGTGCGTGGCCTTCAGGCTTTCTCCCTCCTCGAACAATCCTCTTGATTTGTGCCAAAAAAGACATACCGGAGGGCTGTGTCTCTTTCCACGGAATTCCATGCAGAGGTCCGTTCGAGTGTTGGCTTTTGTCCTCGTCATCGGCCTCGTGACC
>VBLU01000083.1 GCA_005879065.1 Methanobacteriota archaeon | reverse complement strand
TCACGTTGGATGAGGACGGAAGCGTCACCGTCGCCGACGACGGCCGGGGGATTCCGGTCGACCTCCACCCGAAATACGGCGTTCCCGGTGTCGAACTCGTGTTGACGCGGATGCACACCGGCGGCAAGTTCGAACACAAGATGTACCGCGTCTCGGGCGGCCTCCACGGCGTCGGTCTCTCCGTCGTCAACGGTCTAAGCGAGTCGCTCGAGGTCCGCGTTCGACGGGACGGGAAGGAGCACCGGATGCGGTTCGAACGAGGACAGAAGGCCTCCGAGCTGGAGGTCGTCGGACCGGCGGAAGGGACGGGAACGATCATCACGTTCCGACCGGATCCGGAAGTCTTCGAGACCATCGAGTTCGAGTACGACACGCTCGCTGCGCGACTCCGCGAGCTCGCGTTCCTCAACGCGGGCCTCCGGATCATCATCGTGGACAAGATCCATGGTCGCGGGGACGTGTTCCAGTTCGAGGGTGGCATCGCCGAATACGTGAAGTGGATCAACCGAGCGAAATCGCCCCTGCACTCGGACCCGATCCGCTTCTCGAAGGAATCCGACTGCACCCTGGTCGAAGTGGCGATGCAGTACCACGATGGCTACAACGAATCGAACTTCACGTTCGTCAACAACATCGACACGATCGAAGGAGGCACACACCTCGCCGGCTTCAAAGCCGGTCTCGCCCGTGCGTTCATCAAGTACGCGAAGGACAACAAGTACGTGAAGACCGGCGAAGGCCTCGAGGGCGACGACGTGAGGGAGGGACTGACAGCGATCCTGAGCCTGAAAATCCCCGAACCGCAGTTCGAAGGTCAGACGAAGATGAAGCTCGGAAACTCGGAGGTCAAAGGGATCGTCGAGTCGATCGTGTACGAGAAACTCACGGACTTCTTCAACGAGACCCCGAAGGTCGCGGAAATCTGCATCGGGAAGGCGGTCCTTGCCGCCCAAGCCCGAGAGGCCGCGCGGAAGGCGCGGGAGCTGACGCGACGGAAGGGCCTCCTCGAGGGGTTCAACCTGCCGGGGAAGCTGGCGGACTGCCAGGAGCGGGATCCTGCGAAGAGCGAGCTGTTCATCGTGGAAGGTCCGTCGGCAGGGGGGTCCGCGAAACAAGGACGCCGCCGGGAGTTCCAGGCGATCCTTCCCTTGCGCGGGAAGATCCTGAACGTGGAGAAGGCCCGGATGGATCAGATGCTGAAGAACGAGGAGATCCGCACGCTCATCACCGCGATCGGCGCGGGGATCGGCGAGGAGTTCAATCTCGAGAAAATCTACATCGCGCAGCCGCCCCTATACAAGATCAAGAAAGGCAAGGAACTCCACTACGCGTACACAGAGAAGCAGCGGGAGGATCTGGCGAAGCGCCTCGGCGACAAGGGGGTGGCGTACCAACGCTACAAGGGCCTGGGCGAGATGAACGCGGATGAACTCTGGGAGACCACGATGGATCCCGGGCGACGAGTCCTGAAACAGGTGACGATCGAGGATGCCGCGTCCGCTGACGCCCTCTTCTCGATCCTCATGGGCGAGGCCGTCGAACCGCGCCGGCAATACATCCAGGAACACGCGAAAGAAGTCGTGAACCTGGATATCTAGGAGGAGCATGCCAGAGGAAGCCCAGGAACCTCGTCCTCGTGTGACGCCGCAGCCGATCGAGGACGAACTTCACCGATCCTACATCGACTACGCGATGAGCGTCATCGTCGGGCGGGCATTGCCTGACGTGCGCGACGGACTCAAGCCGGTCCAACGGCGGATCCTGCACGCGATGAACGAGCTCGGCATGGGCTCCGGCTCACAACATAAGAAGGCTGCTCGGGTGGTCGGAGAGTGCCTTGGAAAATGGCATCCGCATGGAGACCTCGCGGTCTACGACGCCCTGGCGCGGATGGTCCAGAGCTTCTCCCTCCGCTACCCGCTGATCGACGGGCAGGGAAACTGGGGGAGCACGGAGGACGAGCCCGCCGCGATGCGGTACACGGAATGCCGGCTCGCGAAGACCGCGGAGGCGATGCTCGAGGACCTGGAGAAGGACACGGTCGACTGGATGGACAACTTCGACGGGACGCTGAAGGAGCCGACCGTCCTCCCGTCGAAGTTCCCGAATCTCCTCGTGAACGGTTCCAGCGGCATCGCCGTCGGCATGGCGACGAACATCCCGCCCCACAACCTACGTGAAATCGTCGACGCGCTCATCATCTTGATCGACAACCCGAACGCGGGGCTCATCGACCTCTACAATCCGGAGACAGGGCCGATCCGAGGACCGGACTTCCCGACCGGCGGGACCCTGTACGGAGCCGAGGGGGTCGCAGACGCGTATCGAGACGGCCGCGGACTCATCCGGATTCGCGCGAGGGCCAACTACGAAGAGGCGGGCCACGACCGAGTGCGAATCGTGATCACGGAAATCCCGTACATGGTCAGCAAAGCCGCCCTCGTCGAATCGATCGCGTTGCTCGTCAAGTCGAAACGGATCGACGGCGTGACGGACCTCCGCGACGAAAGCGACCGGGAAGGGATGCGGATCGTCTTGGAGCTGAAGCGCGACGCCGTGGAAGACGTCGTGCTGAACCAATTGTACCACCACACCCAGATGGAGACGACCTTCGGCGTGATCAACCTCGCCCTCTTGGACGGACAGCCGAAGGTCCTGCCCTTGAAGGAATCGATGCAGGCGTTCATCGACCACCGAGTCGTCGTGGTCCGACGGCGGACGGAGTTCGACCTCCGGAAGGCGCGCGAACGGTTGCACATCGTGGAGGGCCTCATCACGGCGGTCGACCACCTCGACGAAGTGATCCGGCTGATCCGACGGGCGCGAGACGCGGACGAAGCCCAAGCGGGCCTCATGAACCGATACCTCCTGAGCGAGAACCAGGCGAAGGCGATCCTCGGGATGACGTTGCGTCAGCTCACCGGACTCGAGATCGAAAAGCTCCGCAGGGAGAAGACGGACCTGAACCACAAGATCGAGGACCTCGAATCCATCCTTGCGTCGAAGGATCGGGTCCTAGGCATCTTGAAGACCGAGTTCCTCGAGGTGAAGGAGAAGTTCGGCGACGACCGCCGCACGACGGTCGAACTCCAAGCCTACGACATGGAAGTCGAGGATCTGATTCCCGAGGAGAACGTCGTGGTCACGATCACGAACACGGGATACATCAAACGTGTGCCGGCGACCGTCTACCGCACGCAACGGCGCGGAGGCAAGGGCGTGACCGGCATGGAGACGAAGGAGGAGGACTTCGTCGTCAACCTCTTCACCGCGTCGAGCCACGACTACATCCTGTTCTTCTCGAGCAAGGGCCAGTGCTACTGGCTCAAGACCTACCGCATCCCGGTCGGCAGCCGGTACGCGAAGGGGAAACCGATCGTGAACCTCCTGCCGCGACTCGAGCCCGGGGAGCGTATCCTCGACATGATCGCGGTGCGAGAGTTCGACCCGAAGCGGACGATCGTGTTTGCGACGAAGCTCGGCAAGATCAAGCAGACCCGCCTCGACGCATTCAAGCGCCCGAACGTCCGAGGCATCCGCGCCATCGCGCTCAACGACGGCGACGAGCTCGTCGAGGCCCGGATCGCGGACGGCGACCCGGAGGTCATCCTTGCATCGGCCGGCGGCTCCGCGAACCGCTTCAGCCTCGGCGAGGTCCGCGCGATGGGCCGGACCGCGGCGGGCGTACGTGGGATGCGTCTGCGAAAGGAAGATCGCGTTGTGTCCATGGCCCTCGTCAAGAGCGAGGAGACGGAACTCCTCACGGTCCTCGAGAGCGGGTATGGGAAGAGGACCAAGGTCGGCGAATACCGCAAGACCCGCCGGGGGAGCCAAGGGGTGAAGACCACGAACATGAAGACCGCACAGAGTCCCGTCGTCGCCGTGCTCGAAGTCGAGCCGATCGACGAACTCCTCGTGACCACGGTCGGAGGGATCGTGATCCGGTGTCCCGTCGAGGAGATCCGTGAGACCGGGCGCGCGGCTCGCGGCGTCCGCATCCAACGTTTGAGCGAGGGGGACAAGGTCACCGCCGTGGTCCGCCTCGTCCGACCGACGGAAGAAGAGACCGCCGTCGCCGACGCCGCGACCCCGCCTGATCAAAAAGCCGAGTCCTAATCACGTCGGGAATTTCACGTCGATACCGAGACCCGGTTTCGACGGTGCGACGAGCTCACCCTTGTCGAACCGCAGGCCGGACGTGGGATCGGACGAGAACTTGAAATGGGAGTCGAGGTCGAGCCAGCGGACGTTCTTTTGCGCCAACGCGAAATGGAGTCCGGCGGCGACGGAGAGCTGCGGCTCCCCCATGCATCCGACCATCGTCGGATATCCCGCCGCCTCGCAAAGCGTGTTCACCTCCATCGAGCGGAGGATCCCCCCGTGTTTCATCAGTTTCATGTTCACGGCCCGGGCGGCGTTGCTCCACCGAAGTTTCTTCACATCGTCCGGCGTCAGGACCATCTCATCCGCCATGATCGGGATCGGGGAGGATTCCGTGAGTGCGCGCATCCCCTCCCAGTCATTGACGGAGACCGGCTGCTCGAAGAAAGCGACCCCTTCGTTCCGGGCGTTCCGCGCAAAGGACAATGCATCGCTCCAGGAATACCCCTGGTTCCCGTCGACTCGGAGCTCGATGTCCTTACCCACCGCATCGCGGATTGCCTTTACGCGTTTCACATCGGCTTTCCAATCCCTGCCGACTTTGATCTTGAGTGCGCGGAACCCGACTCCCGCCCAGCGACGGGCGCGGTCGACCGCGGCGTCCGTAGCCATGATCCCGACCGTCATGTCGGTCAGCATCCGGTCCCGGCGCCCGCCGAGATAGGCATACAGCGGCATGCCTGCCGCCTGCGCCGATAGGTCGAACAAGGCCATCTCCACGGCCGCTCGAGCGCTCGGTTGGTTCGCGGCCAACTTGTCCATCCGTTCCTGAAGTTGGAAGGGCTTCTCGAATTCGACGCCTCCGAACGTTCGCGCGAAACCCTGGAGCGTGTTCAAGACGGAATGGACATTCTCGCGCGTCACGTCGGTCGGGACCGCGACCCCGTGTCCCGTCCGCTTTCCCGAATGCACGCCGAGGAAGATGGCCTCCGAGATCGCGGACGAACTACGAGCGATCGTGAATGTCTCTTTCCTCTGGAGGGTGACCGGAAGGAATTCCATCAAGTCGATTCGCATGACGTCGTCCGAATGGGCAAGCACGATATGAACCCTGGGCTCTGCAAATCATTCCTCAGGACAACGCCGCTTCATTCGGGGTTTTCGGTGAAGAGACCACGAAACCGTTTCTGCACTGCTGCAGCCGGAGTCGAGAATTATTGCCGCGGCTCTTCGCGAGCAACGAAGGATTGCCAGGATTCCGGCAGCGACATTCGTTGCACGAGCGCGTCGACAAGGAGGCTGTACTCGTTCAAAGCATTCGGAGCCTGAGGGTCCGACCCTCCCGCGGGAGACAGACCCGGATCGCCGACCCGGTCGGAAATGGAGAACCGATCTGTGAACACACGACCGGTATCTGCGGTGCACTGTCCGTCCGGCGAAACCGACCCGGGCAAACAGAAATCGGTTCTCGCGGAAATCGAATTCGCCGTCACGGTGTAGAACACGGACCCGAACCCGGGGAGCGCGCCCTCCGTATTCGCGTTCTGGCCCATCGCTTCGACGAAGTACCGAACTTGGGGGTCGGTGTCGTTAAGCACGACGTTGTCGAGGTCATCCCCTCCGACCCCCTGGGTGATCACCACCGTCCCGTTGCCCTTCGGATACGCCCCGTGCAATCCATCTTCGACGATACAGGATGGCTGAACCGGGCCGGTGGAGTTGACAGACTTACAGGAGTCAGACTCCTTGAGCTGCTTGCTCCGAGCGTATGCATGGTCATGGCCGGCCAGGATCAGGTCCACCTTGGCTCCGACGATCTCGTCGAAGAGCTCTTGACCCATCGAACAGCGGTCCTTCCTTCCGACCGTGATGCAGTCCGCATGTCCCCCGACGATGACCCACGGGATCCTCTGATCTCGCGCATTGTCCACGACATCCTCGATCCACTCCGTATGGGCTGACTCCTCGCTATAATTGTACTTCAGTCCACCTCCGAGGCCGGGAGAGATCATGATGAACCGTGCGAGGGGCGTTTCCGTCGGGTAATCGAAGTAATACTCGAAACCGTACCCGGGGGTACCTGGGCCGGGCATGACCGCCGAGGATAGAGGATATGGGCAGTTCTTCACGTACCGGGATATGTTTCCGCCTCCACTCCCGCCCATATCGTGGGTTCCGGGGACGATGACGAGTTCCGGCATAACTCGGGCCCGGATCGCGAGCGCCATCGAATCACTGTTGTCGAGGCCCCCGAAATCGGCGGATGCCGCGAACGTGAAGTGTGTGGCGGATTCGTCCTTCCATCGAGGTCCTAGGACATCGAACGCGTTTCGAGGCACCGTTCCGGGGTGGGAGAGGAAGAGGACCCATCCGAGCGAGCTCGCAATGACGAGAGTGACCAGGAGAGTCGCAATGACTTTCGAAGGCCGTGCGACGGGGCTCCCGTAGTCCTCTTTCTCGGGTGCCGAAGGCTCTGGAGGGTCGTCGTCCGGAGTCGTGATCGGCGTCAGGATTGGGTCCCGGTCTGCCTTCAGACCTTCGAGGACCTTGAGACGCTTGAGCGATTTCCTCACTTCTTCCAGAAGGTCGTCGCCGAGATTCGTTGGTTGGGAGGCGGCCGGGAGCCGGTTATTGACCCCCACGATCCGTCCCTTGAAGGCACGCAATCCTGACCCGAGGTCAGTATGCTCAGAGGACTGACTCGTACGCCGTCGTCCATTCGGCGCCCTGACCCATCCGGGGAATGCGCCGGACATTCCCTTCATGCTCCGCCGACGGGAGGAGGTCGGCCGCATCAAGGCTGCGGCACCGGATGCATTCGGGTCTGGTACAAGAGGGACCACATTGCACCACGGATAAGCGGACGGTCTCCACAGTCTCGGGCAGCGGCAGTCCACAAGACGACATTCGGGGGCCGAGAGTCGGTCATGTATGGAATCGTTGGGACGGAGGCAGCGATTGCACGGCCTAGTGACGGAATCGCGGCGGCAACCCCTGCTCGCGAATGACCGCAATTCGCAGGGATCCGGGGTCGTCGGCAAGTTCCTTGATCGGATTCATCGGAGTCTCGTTCCATCGGTTCCACCGGGGTTCTTCAGATCGGGTCCGACTTTCGCCATGGGGACCGCCGGGTGGACGAGGCTGGGAGCGCGCGGACGAGCCGTGAAGATGGATCGAATCCGCGCAAACGTGGTCGGTGCCTCGGCCAACAAAATCGGATGGCTTCCGATCAGGAGCTCGGCTCGTCGGGAGGCTTCGGCAACGAGGGCGTGCGCCTCGGGTGTAGGGACCGACCGCCTTAGACCGGTCTTCAACCCGCTCCCGGCCAAGTGTAGCAGCCCCGCGGCTCGGTACCATTCCACGATGCGAGCGTCCACCAGACCTCGCGTCCTCGCCATGAACGTCTCCTCCGCCCGCGCCGCCTCGTCCGCCACGTCCGGGTGCCGGAAGGCAAGGCGCGAAATCGTGGCCAGGAACATCCCGGCGTCGACCTCGACCGGGCCTTGCCCGAACTGCTGCCAGTCGATTACACCGGGGCCGTCGCCCAAGTCGAGGATGTGCCGCGCGTAGAGGGTCCCGTGGACCAGCTGACGGGGCTTCTCGCCGGGTTGCATCCGAACCAGCTTCTTGGTGGCTGCTTTGGCGTCGGCACCGAGGAGTCGGTCGGACGCCCCTAGCACGCCCGCGGAAACACCTGCCTGATAGAGCATGCGCCCAGGTCCGCATGGCGGACCGATCCGAATCCGACGTCGTGAAGCGTGCCACAACCAGGAGGCCGCGAGTTGACCCGCTCGTTCGCCGAGTCCCCTTCTGATCAGGTGACTCAAAGGCCGACCTTCGAGCCAGCTCATGACGAGGACCTTCAGCTCCCGGCTCGTCGTGATGAGCTTGGGGACGCGAGCCCCGAAATCGCCCCCGAGTCCCATCCGGGAGAGCCTTCGGTACAATTGCGCTTCGGGCGCCGGATCCTCCGCATACGCCTTGACGGCGAAGCGACGGTCGCCAACGCGGGCCTCGAACGTCGCACGCGATCCGGCAACATAGTTACAGAGGCGAAGCTCGACCGGATCATTGTCCAGTTCAAGCCCCGGGATGGCGCGGGCAAGCCCTTTGATCCGGATGGCCTCGAGCGCGGGCAGCGCAGGATCCTCGGGGAGGCGACCGGTCGATTCCATCGTTACCCAAAACCCTCGGAAAGGACGTCACGAACACCGGGTGGACGACGGAATTCAGCGCGGTCGATCCGCATGATGACGTCTGAACCTTAGAGGACGATATGAATCATAGGCTTCGCACCGCAGCATTCTGGGCGACCTTGCCGACTTCGGATTCTCATTGATAGCATGATACGCACAGTCCGCAATGCGGCCGAAATCGGGGGTCCACTGTCAACCCCGGGGTCACTCCCCGCACGAGGACGAGTCACGAGTGCTCAAGGGCCATCAGCATTCCGGCGGCGACCTTCATGGCTCGACGCGCATCGTCGAGGCGGATCTGCTCGTTCGGGGCGTGCGCTCGGCTCCCTTGATATCCCACTCCGGGCGGGTGAGGGGCGGGTGTCCCCATCCGAGTGAAGTACCACGTCGTGGACGAGCCGTAGGACCAGGGGAACACGTTCGGTTCTGTCCCGTACACCTCCCGCGTCGCGGCGAGGATCGCCTGCGGAAGACGCTCCGAGATCGCAGACGCCGCGGGCTCGAAGACGGAGTGCTTTTCCACCTTGACGTCGGAGAAGCCTTTCGTTCGGAGGTGGGCGACAAGGAGATCGAAGATCGCATCCGGTCGCTGACCCGGGAGGAGGCGGAAGTCGAGCTTCGCATGAGCCACAGCTGGATTCACAGTCTTGTGACCCGCTCCCGTGTAGCCACTCCAAATTCCGTCAATCGTGCACGTCGTCCCGTAGGTGGCCTGTTTGATACGCGCGTAGCGTGTCTTTCCGCCGTAAATCTCTCTGGCCCCGTAGTCTTCCTTGTACGCTATTGGGTCGGCCGTATTCCTTCGGAGGTATCGCAACATCCCTGGATCCGGAGGCGGCACCCCGTCGAGAAAACCGTCGATGAGGATCCTCCCGCGCTCCGATCGAAGGCTTCGGAGCGCTGCAATGAGCCGCCAGGCAGCGTTCGGGATCACGGTGGCCAGGGAGGAGTGTTGATCCACGGCAGAGGTCCTCACCTCGAGCTCGACACTCAAGATCCCCTTCGAACCGAGACTCAGGGAAGGCTTCCCCTCGCGCGTGTGCGCGGCGGCCTCGATCGTCGCGCCGAGGCCCCGGAACAGGTCCGGATGGTCCTCCGCGAAGGGCAGCAGATGCGGGCTCCCGCTCTCCTCCTCGCCGTCGACGAAGAACCGCACGTTCACCGGAAGGCGACCGGCCACATCGCGAATCGCCTGAACGGCAAGCGCCTGCGCAACCGTGTTGCCCTTCGTGTCCGCCGCCCCCCGGGCGTAAAGCTTCCCGTCGCGGATGACAGGGTCGAAAGGGTCCGACCTCCATTCGTCCAGAGGATCGACCGGTTGGACATCGTAGTGGTTGTACAGAATCACCCAAGGTAAGGTTGGATCCTCTTCGACCTCGCCGATGACGACGGGAGGTCCGCCTTCCTCCGGGACGAGTCGGACGTCTGCCCCAATCGCCTCGAGGACCTTCTTCGTCGCCTCGGCCCCCTCCTGGAACTTCGCGCCATGCGCGGAGATCGTCGGGACGCGAAGGTAGTCCGACAGGATCGTGACGAAGTCCTCGAAACGGGTATCGAGGGTGGAATAGATTTTGGTCCGCTCGTCAGGCTCAATCATGGGACAAGGAACGGCGTCGGGAGCGATGAACCTGCGGTCGACGCACGGCCCTTCGAGTCGCCTTTCCCCACTTCGTCCGCGGGTAGAAGCGACAGAACTCTGTGAAAGAGCACCGCGGACAGATCGGCCCGATCGGCCGGCAAAGGTCCTTCCCGAACCGAATGAAGAGTTCATTGATGAGGAGCCAGTATTCCTTGGGGACCGTCGCCACAAGCCGCTGCTCGGTCGCCTCGGGGGCCTTCGTCCGCACGAGCCCGAGGCGGTTGCTCACCCGGTGCACGTTGGTATCCGTCGGAATTCGAGGCTCGCCGAAACCGTAGACAAGGACGCAGTTCGCCGTCTTCGGGCCGACCTGAGGAAGCTCGATGAGCTCCTCATAGGTCCCGGGAACAACTCCTCCGTGTCGCTCGAGGAGGAGTCGACTCACTTTCTGAATTTGGCCCGCCTTCTGGCGGTAGAAGCCGACTGGTTTGATCAGACGCTCCAAGTCCCCCCGGTCCGCATGCGCAATCCCTTGAGGCGTGTCGTACTTTGCGAACAACTGCTGCGACGCCTGCTCGGTCATTTCGTCCCGGGTCCTTTGGGACAAAATCGTGGAGATCAGGACGAGGAACGGGTCCTCCCGCTCTGCAACGATCTTTGCGAGAGCCGTCTCCCCTTGGCGTAGGTCGCCGGCGGGAAGGTACCGCCTCGCCAAGTCTCGCATGATGAATGGGATCCGCTCACGGATGGACGCCGAGGTGGTCAAGGGCCTCCCCCGCCGTGTAAATCGATCCCGTGATCAGAATGATGTCGTCGGAGCCTGCACCCCGAATCGACGCGTCGATCGCATCCCGGACGGATGGAATCGAGACGCTCTCCGCATGCAGCCGAAACGCGCGAGCGACCTCTTCGCCATCGAACGCGCGGTGCGTCTTCGGGCGGCAGGCATACACGCGGGATGCGAGGGGCCCGAGGGCCGCCGCCATCCCCGCTAGGTCCTTGTCGTTCAAGATGCCCACGACAAGCAGGACCTTTCGACCCGGGAGCAAATCCGTGATGGCCCCCGCAAGCGCCTCAGCGGCGGGCCGATTGTGGGCGCCATCAACGAGGATAGATGGCTTTTCCCCGATCAAGTCCAGGCGACCGGGCCACCGCGCCGTCGCGATGCCGCGTCGAATCGCCTCCAAGGGGATCGAGAAACCGGCTCCGCGGAGGTCCACCAAGGCAGCGACCGCGAGGGCGACATTCTCCACCTGAAAGGTGCCGAGCAAAGGCGTTCGGACATCAATCTCCCCGAAGGACCCGCGAATCCGTATGTCTTGGCCTCGCCAGTCGCTCCCTCCGCGTTCCGCGCGGACGTCCCGATTGACGACAGTCAAAGGCGCGTGCAACTCGCGGCACCGAGCCTCGATCACGGGGAGGGCGGACTGCGCCACGGTCACCGCCCGTGAGGTAGGTTTGATGATGCCCGCCTTCTCCCGAGCGATGCGGGATACAGTCTTCCCCAAGTGCTCCGTATGCTCGAGGTCCACGCGCGTGACCACGGAGACGAGGCCGTCCACGACATTCGTCGCATCCATCCGCCCCCCCATCCCCACCTCGATCACAGCGATGTCCACCTGCCGCTCGTGGAAGTACTCGAAGGCCATCGCGGTCGTCACCTCGAAGAACGTAGGATGGTCGATCGCCCGGGCGGCGGTCATCGCTCGAATCGCCGGCTGCATCCCCGACCAAAGGCGCAAGACATCGTCATCCGTAATCGGAGTGCGGTTCACTTGGATCCGCTCGTTGAAGCGGACGAGGTGTGGGGACGTGTACAAGCCGACGCGATAGCCGGCTTTCTCAAGGACGGAGGCCGCGTATGCGCACACGGAACCCTTGCCGTTCGTGCCGGTGACGTGAAGGACCTTCAGGCCGCGGTGGGGATCCCCCAGCAGGGAAAGAAGCCGTCGGATGTTGTCCAGGCCCAGCTTGATCCCGAACCGCTCGAGACGATAGAGGTGCTCAAGGGTCGCGTCGTAATCCATCGGTCCGGCCGGGCTAACGGACCTCGCGGGTTAAAGGTTGCCCGATCGCGGACCGAGGAATCGAACGAGGCCCATACATATATATCGCGCATGGCAATCGTTCACAGGATGCATCCGGCGGAGCGACTGCGCGGACGGAAGAGCCCGAAGCTCCACGGCAAGACGATCGTCCTCGGGGTCACGGGCAGCATCGCAGCCGTGGAAACGGTGAAGCTGGCCCATGAGCTGATCCGCCACGGGGCCGACGTCCATGCGGTCCTGACCCGATCGGCACTCGAGATCGTCCATCCGAACGCCCTGGAATACGCGACCGGGCACGCCGTGGTCACCGCCATCACCGGCTCCATGGAGTATCTCGAGATGTGCGGGCGCGACGGGAAGGCCGACCTCCTCTTGATCGCTCCCTGCACTGCGAATACGATGGGCAAGATCGCTCAGGGAATCGATGACACTACTGTGACGACGTACGCGACGAATGCACTCGGCTCGGGCATCCCGATCCTCCTTGCACCGGCAGCCCACGAGTCCATGATCGACAACCCGGCCGTCGCCGCGAACGTCCGCCGCCTGCGGGAACTCGGGATTGAGTTTGTCGACCCGCGCCGCGACGAAGACAAGGCGAAACGGTGGAACCCATCGACGATGTCCGCGTGGTCACGAACCGGTCGTCCGGCGGGACCGGCATCGAACTCGCGAGAACCGCGTTCGAGCATGGAGCCGATGTGGAATTGTGGCTCGGACGCCACGAGGTGCCGGTCCCACCTTGGCTTCCCTACAAGTCGTTCGAGACGACGGAAGACCTGGCCAGCATGGCCGAGAAGACGGATGCGGACATTTGTGTCGTGCCTGCTGCCGTCGCCGACTTCAGTCCGGTGAAGAAGCAGACGGGAAAAATCCCGAGCCGCAAAGGGACGCTCACCCTGGACCTAGAGCCCACCCCCAAACTGCTTGGGCGATTCCGCAAGGGCACACGGAAGGCCCTCGTCGGGTTCAAGGCCGAAGCCGGGGTCGGCGAGGCGGAGCTCAAGTCCCGGGCGATGACGCTTGCGAAGGAAGCGGATTTGGACTTCGTCGTGGCCAACGACGTATCGAAGGTCAAGGGAGACACGACCTCCATCACGATCTTCGACCGCAAAGGTCACTCGGAGACATTCGAGGGATCGAAGTCGCTCGCGGCGGAGCGGGTGTGGCGGGCCGTCCTGCATGGTGTCCGAGGGTGAGGCGTTCTGCCCCGGACACGCAACGGCCTTCTTCGAGGTCCATGAGGACCCGGATCCCCGAGCCAAGGGATCTCGCGGTGCCGGGCTGTCGCTAAGCCTCGGTGTCCGGACGGTCGCCAAGGTCCGGGAAGCGAGACGCTCCTCCCTCGACATCATGGTGAATGAGCGCCGCCAGAAGGCCGAGGTCACGCAGCGCGTCGTCGAGAAGCTCACCGGTTCGCGGTCGCTCGAGATCAAAATCCTGAGCGAAACCCCCTTGCCCGTGTCGCAAGGTTTCGGAGTGAGTGCGGCCGCGGCCCTCAGCACGGCGCTCGCGCTGGATGAGGCGCTCGGAGGAGGACTGCCTCGCGACGAGCTCGTGGCCATCGCCCATGAGACGGA
Organism: Methanobacteriota archaeon; assembly: GCA_005879065.1. Taxonomy (GTDB): domain Archaea; phylum Thermoplasmatota; class Thermoplasmata; order RBG-16-68-12; family RBG-16-68-12; genus RBG-16-68-12. Next base: position 34,991 of record VBLU01000083.1, on the reverse strand, counting down.
GGTCGAATGCGCCACGGGACTTGGCGATGTCGTCCCCGCCTCCCTCGGAGGCATGGACCTCCGGTGGAAACCGGGCGCGCCCGGCTACAGCGAAGTTCGAACCTTCCCTGTGCAAGCGGACCTTCTGCTCGCGGTCCTCGGACAGGAGATCCCGACGAAGAGCATCCTTCGCGATGCGCCGAAGGTCGCGACGATCAATCGGGTTGGCGGGGCATTGGTCGATGAATTTTCCCGGTCCCCAAGCTTCGAACGATTGTTCGACCTCGGGAACCGGTTTGCGGAAGAGACGGGACTTGCAAATCGGACCATGCTCGAGGTGATCCGAGCAAGCCGGATGTTCGGGAGGGCGACGATGGCCATGCTCGGCAACTCCTTGTTCGCCACCGGGAATTCGGAGCAGCTAGCGAGCCTCTACCGCAAGTTCGGCACCTTGCAGCGATGCGAGGTCGACAACGAAGGTGCACGCGTCCTGTGATCATTCGCTCAGCGTGAAGAGCTGGTCGTCGCCGCCGACATCGAAGAGGCCTAGTCGCGCACCCGCGTCGAGCCAACCATGGGCGTAGTTGACGTTTGCGAGGGCCTTGTCCAACTCCCCCGCGTCCCGGAAGTGCTTCGCGTCCGCGTAATACGCCCGGGCCATCGTCACGAAGTCTTCCGCCACCTTCCGGAGGTGAGATCGTTCCGGCACCGCAATCTTGGCCTTCCCGAGAGCGCGTTCTGTGAGCGCAATGTCCCGGTCGACGAGAGCACGCAGGTCCATCGTTTCGGGATATCGAGGCGGAAGACGAAAACCCTTTCCACGGCGACACTCTGGGCCGCGGAAGCTAGCGCCCGTCCAACCGAGGCAAGCTAACGTGCGGTCCAGACGCGAAGAGGCGGTTCCTCATCCCTCGATAGCAGAATCCCTGGTTGATCAAGTCCATTTTGATTGGGGTCCTGAGGGAAGGACGAGGCACTCGATGCCGGAGGGGCATCAGGCAAGATGCCCGAAGCCCGAGTATAGGACACAGGCCCCAAACCGGTGTCTGTAGAGATCGCAAACTGGTCTGCGAACACCGCGCCAGGATTCGACGTGCAACGGCCGTCGGTGCCGGTCGAGTCGGGCGGACAGAAATCGGTTTTCGCCCCAATCGAATCGGCCGTGACCTCGTAGAACACGGATCCGAAGCCAGAGAGCCGCCCTTGCGTGTTGGCATTGGCGCCCATCACCGCGTCGAAGTAGCCCATCGCCTGGTTGCTTCCGTCAATCGCCACGTTGTCGAAGCTTCGCCCTCCGACACCTTGCACGACGACGATGGTGCCTTCGCCTTTCGCGTAGACGCCTTGGGTTCCACTCGCCGCGACGCAAGACGGCTCGAACTGGTTCGTCGAGTTGACGGACTCGCAGCTCGACGAGACCCTGAGCTGTTTGCTCCGCTCGTACACATGGTCGTGACCTACCAAGATTAGGTCCACATGGGCTTCCACGAGCTCGTCGAAGAGGTCCTGTCCCATGGGACAGTGTCCATCGTTGCCCACCGTGATGCACTCCTTGTGGACTCCCGCGATGACCCATGGGATGCCCGCGTCTCGGGCGCTGGCGACTTTGTCCTCGACCCACTCCGTGTGCGGTGATTTCCGGCTGTAGTTGTAATCGACGCCCGAGAGTCCGGCCGAGAGCAGGATGAATCGCGCGAGGGGCTTCTCCCGAGGGTAGTCGAAGTAATACTCGTAGCCGTAGCCGGGAGTCCCTTTACCCGCGACCATCGGAGAGGAGAGCGGGTATGGACAGCTCGCGACATACTGCGACATGTTTCCGTCCGCGTTGCTCCCGTCATCACCGGCGATGATGACAATCTCCGGCACGAGCCGTTTCATTTGCGTGCACCAGCCGGATGCGCTTGTCGTGTATCCCAAGTCGCCCAGGGCAAGGAAGAACGACATTCCAGCCGTTCGAGCACGTCCCACGAGGCCGAGAGAATCGTTATTGCCCGGTCCCCCAAAGTCTCCCGCGGCGGCAAACGTGAAGTGCGTGGCCGACTCGTCCTTCCAGCGCGGCCGGGAGGTATCGAACGGATTCTTTTGGACCGCTCCCTTCTGGAACAGGACCCATCCCGCGGACACGGCGATGAGGAGGGAGAGAGCGAGGACGGCGACCGCTCTCCGACGCAAGGTGGCGGACCCGTGCCGCTTTCTTGGGATCCGTCGCGGTTCCTTGATGTCGCTGCCCGCGATCGATGCCTGTTTCGGAGTTCGATCCACCTGTCCGCCTTCGAGGGCCTTCATCCATGTCAATGACTTCCTAAGTTCCTCTAACAGCTCCTTGTCGGAATCGGGCTTGACGCGGACGGCCCACGGGCGCGGCTCCACGCTGTCCCCGGAGGTGCCGAGCGCTCCAAACTTCCGCGTCGTTCGAGCCAAGCCCCTCGCCCTTCCGCGAAAATCGACCCGTCCCGCTCGGGGTCCCTGATACGTCGCGGCCATCCCCTTCATGCGATCCGGGCTCGTACGAGATCGGTCCTATCAAGGCTTGGTCGCCAACTGAGGCCTATCTGGCCCCGATTGTAATCAGGTCGGCCACATGTTGGGCCAGTTGTACCACAGAGGTGTTTTGACACTTGTCGAATTCGGTCGGCGACAACTCAGTTCCTTAGGCGGGATGGGTTTTACACGGCGTCGAGTTGGTTGTGGGGCGCCTCCTCGGGAGCTCCCCGATCAATCTGGGCCTCGTACAACCGCGCGTAGACTCCTCCTTTCCCTAGGAGATCTTCGTGGGTCCCGACCTCGGCGATCCCTCCATCCTCGAGCACCACGATCCGGTCCGCATCCATGATCGACGAAAGCCGGTGCCCGATGATGATCATCGTCCTGCGTTGTGCAAGCTTGCGTAACGCGTCTTGAATGAGCGATTCCGATTCGGAGTCGATGTTCGATGTCGCCTCATCAAGTATGAGGATGCTCGGGTTCTTCAGGAGAACACGAGCAATCGCAATCCGTTGCCTCTGGCCGACGGACAGGGTGACTCCGCGCTCGCCAATCTGCGTATCATATCCCTTCGGCATGCCCTCGATGAAATCGTGGGCATTCGCGGACTGCGCTGCCAACACGACGTTCTCCTCCGATGCGTGAACGTCGCCATACATGATGTTCTCCCGAATCGATCCGGAGAAGAGGACCGGCTCCTGCATGACAAGGCCGATCTTGTTCCGCAGGCAACTCAAGCTCAACCGATCGAGGGGGTATCCGTCGATAGAAATCCGGCCCGCGACCGGCTCGTAGAACCGGAGGAGCAGGTTGACGATCGTGGATTTGCCCACACCGCTCGATCCGACGACCGCAACCGTCTCCCCAGGCTCGATCGTCAACGAGAAGTCTTCGAGCACGTATCGGTTAGGCCGATATCCGAACGTGACCCGGTCGAACTGGATGCGTCCCTCGATCGTCTGCGGCACGAGACTTCCGGGGGCCTCCAAGATTTCCACTTTTGCATCCATGAATTCGAAGATGCGGTCAGCGGCCGCCACGGCCTTCTGGACCGTGAAATTGACCTTGCTGAGGACGACGAGAGGCTTGAACACCTTGTCCATGTACCCTAGGAAGGCAACCGCTACTGCGACCGTCAGGTCGCCGCTAATCACCGCCGGCGCCGAGAACCAGACGAACACCGCGAGGGAGCACAAGGTCAGGAAATCCACGGTCGAAGAATAGGCTCCGGAGAGCCGAGCCAGGCGGACCTTGGCCCGGGCGATCGCCCAGGACCGATCGCGAAAGGCGTTTGCCTCGTGGTGCTCCATCCGGAAACTCTTCACGATACGGAGCCCGGAGATGACCTCGAAGGCCTTCGCGGTGAGTTCGGCGACCGCTTCGCGGATTTTTCTCGAGGACTGTTTGATGGACTTCTTGAATCGGTTCACGACGATGACCATGACGAGGGCGGGTGGCGTAACGAGTAGAGCGAGTCTAGCGTTCACGAAGAACAGCAGGCCGAGGGCGCCCGCGACCATAACCGCGTTCGAGAGGAAATCGGCGACATTGTCCGTGAGGACCCGTTCCACTTCGTTCGTGTCGCTGACGACGCGGGAGATGAGCTCGCCGGAACGCGACGTATCGAGGAAGCTCATGGGCATTCGCTCGATGTTCTCGTATAGATCGGATCGGAGTCGGTGCACGGTCTTCTGAGCCAGGATCTCCGACAGATAATCCTTGACAAACGAGGAGACCTCTTTGACGGCGAAGGTCGTGCCGAGCAGGAGGAGCACATTTGGAAGGAGCTCCACGTGCCCCAGCCGAACAACCTGCCCGATGAAGAGAAATGCAAGGATCCACACCTGCGTTAGGTCCATCAGGGCGGCGATGACGAGTCCTGCCATGATCCCGGCCGCATAGGGCCAGTGCGGCCTCACATAGGACAAGAGCCGCCGGAGGGTTTGTTTCCGACCCGGTTCTGAATCGCTCCGAACCGTAGATGGGCTGGTCCCAGGGACCTGCGAGGGAGAGATTTCGGACCCGGACCGGCTCGGGGAGCTGAGGACGTGGGCCCGGACCCATCGCCGCCTTTCTTGAGTGGCGATGACGCCCCAGATTCCCCAAGCGAGAACCGGTGCGGCAATCTGCAAGAGTAAGAGCTGGAAATCGGAGAGGAATGAGCGACCGAATTCCCGTGGGAGGGCGAACAACGCCACCTGGATGTTGTAGGCGGACGCGAGATAGCCCAGCAGCCACGCAAAGGTAGAGAGGCCGGTGAGGATCACCGCGACCGACTTGGCGATCCAGCGACGTCGGGTCGTGGGGAGGTCCCGAAAACGAACGCTTCCTGATTCGGAAATCGACATTGGGGGCACGCTGGTCGACCGAGTCCCGCGCCCACCAGCAGACGCTCTCGGCTCGCTGAGGGACCTCAGCTCGTCTAGGAGCTCCGCGTACCGCTCGTCCGTGACGCGAATCTGGTCGAGCAGTTCCGAGTACGTTCGTTCAGCCGCAGGCCGATTCTCCTCCTCTCCATCAACACGCTTCCGCGGCGATCGTCCCTCCTGGTCCTCCGGTCCCTCGTCTGACCCGGTCAATCAGGGACCTCCTCGCAGGCGCGTTGTGCCGCTTCGATGATCCAAGCGAGCGTTTCCCGCCAACCCGGCTCTTGAGCCCGGAAGATGCCTGCCGCCACCTCAAGGAAGGCGGCTGCGCTGTGCAGGGGGAGACGTTTGCGCCACGAACTCGGCGCGTGCCGGAAGTATTCTTCAACGAAGGCGGCCGCCGCTGCACAAGCCCGATCTTCGGGCATCGAACGCATCCCGGCCCTGCTTGCCAGGTGAGCGAAAAATGATGCCACGTCTCGAACCGGGTCGCCGAACGCGACCGAGTCGAGATCGATGAAGAGCACCTGCTGGCCGGACACAAAGAGATGGTCCGGCTTGAGATCCCCGTGAATCGGCGTAGGCGGTGCCTCTTGCAAGCCAGCAGTCACTTCGGCCATGATCGCTTGGATCGCATCCCGCGCCTCGGGGCACGTCCACTCGACGAGAGTTGCCGCCTTTCGAATGGTTTTCAATGCGTCCGTGAGCGATTCGTGCCGGGTGGCCGGGATATGGTCTTGATGGAAAACTGCAAGAGCCCGAGCGACGGGTCGTACCGCCTCGGCCGGATCTCCCGCGCGAAGCAGCAGTTGGGTCAGCGGAGCGCCGGGAGCTTCTTCCATCACAAGGGTGCGGTGCTCGCTCAAATAGGCAATCGGCCGAATCACGTCGTAGGGCTGTGGTCCGCCTCCGGCCTTCTCGGACATCAATCGCAGGAACTGCCATGTTTCCGCACCGCGCTCGTTTCGATACACTTTCAAGTAGGAGGCCAAGGTCTCACGCCGATCCGACTGGACATCTCGTGCCCGTATTGAGTAGCGGAGAACGGCCCCGCGTTCGGTTCGGTACCTCGCCGTTTCGATTGTCCGATCTTCCACTTCCCATTCGCCGGGACCGATGCGGGCCAGGAGTAGGGGGTCAACGTCGCGCCCAACCGCTCCTATCATCGGCCCGAGGGTCCGAAGTCTCCGATCGTAGGGAAAGATCTGGACCAGCATTCGGAGGCCAGGAACGATGCTGACCGGTTCGAACGTGAGCCACTCCGAAGGAATTCCTCGGCGTGGATCCTTGGCCTGCATCTCTTGCCACCGCCGCTCGGCTTTGCTTTCGTCAGCATACAGGACCCCAGTCACCGGCTGGTCCCACCGGCGACCCGTAGACGGCTCGGCGATGCGGAGGGTGTATTGTAACACATGACGAGACTTTGACTGCCGGCACCGGAAGCGGAACGGCTTGCACGCTTGGATTTCGTACTTCTTGTTCGCGACCGGCTTCAGTTTGGCTCGGAAGACGTCGAGCATCAGGTCGGGGTTCGCCGCGATCGGGAGCTGCGGAAAGTCGGGATCGAAAGGGAACCCGTCTGTTCGGCCGGGGTCGAACCGTTCGTCACTCCCCGAATGGGATGCACGCTCCGAGTCCAGGGGCTGGACCGAGGTCGGCGGCGAATTCCGTTGTTCCGGTTGACCGCGCATGGCTATTCCATCCCCAGCAACTGGACCGCTTCCGCTTGACGTTGCCGAACCGCGTCCGGATGTTGGTCTCGGCTCTTGCTGAACAGCAATCCGTGAATTTTCCGCAACAAAGTTGCCCGCTCATACCATGCGATCCGTGAGTCCAAATCCGAGTTGGGCGGAGACCAATGGATGTAGGACCTGAGGACCGACGCGCGCGCGGAGGGGAAATCCCTCAGGATTTCCGGCCTTTTGATTGTAGTTCGGAACAGCTGTGCGAATAGGTTGCCCAGGTCGCACGCCGGGTCACCTAGCGCGCATTTGTCGAAATCCAACACGACGACGTGGCCCGCCCTCCAGAGGAGATTGGCAGGGCCGAAGTCGCCATGGACGAAGGACGGCGCCGAGGGAAATGGCGGTGCATCGCGCTCCAGGGCATCGAGGGCGCTCTCGAGGGAACTAGCTTCGCTGGGGAACCGTTCGCAAAGATCCCGAACTCTTGGCCGGATATCCTCGAGGACGGTGTTCGGAAAGAGCGTCCGAGTCGGGGCGATGGGAAGGGAGTGCAAGGTCGCCAGCGCGCGCCCGATCGCGGCTAAAATCGTCTGCGTGTCGTGTGCCATCGCCGTCGTCATCGACTCGCCCGACTCGTACGTCAACAACAAGAGACGCCGTGGTGCGTGGTAAGCGAGGACGCTCGGAACCGCGAGACCGAATTCAGCGTGGGCGTTCGACTCCCCCAGCTCGCGAAGGACGGTGGCGACTCTGCGGGCGTCTTCATCCCGATCGTAAAATTTGCCGACCCATTTGTATCGACAGATATGGGGACCTCCGGCCAACCGGGCTTCTAGCTCATAGCGGACCACGCGCCGTTTCCCGAACCGCGTGAAGGTATCGTCCGCGGTCCAACCCTCGAGCCGAGCGCCAACTCCCTCCAATTCGCGCAGCGCTCCGCTCAATACCGCGTGGGTCTCGTCCGGTTGGAGCGTCCCGGCCGGATTCATGCCCATCCCTCCGTTGACAGTTGCTCCCGGGCATCGGCTCGGCCACCCATTCCCTCTTCGCTCAGCCAGCCAGAAACGTACGCGGTCAGGTTTGAAGCTCCGTCGAAGGAGGGGATAATCTTTCGAACGAGTCGAGCGTGCTCCCGCGGATCCCGCGTCAACGCCCATTCCAGAGCCTGGGCGAGGCCTTCGCCCCCGTTCAGGTCTTTGGGGTGGATCCATCGAGCGAGGCCGTGCGCTGCGAGGGTCTCGGCTCGGATCTGCTGCTCGATTTTGTGCGTGGACCGGGGCACGATTACTAGAGGTCGACCGACAGACAGTGCTTCGCACACGCTGTTGTATCCGCCCATGCTGACGATGGCGTCGGCCGCGGCCATGAGCTGAAAATTGTCGGCCCGGGTAAGGACGCGGCACGTCGCCGTGGCTCGCGCGCGAAGTTTCTCCTGCTGTTCGAGAGGCATGAGCGGTCCGGTCACGAAGACGGCGTTGAGATTGGGATGGACCGACTGCAAGTGTTGGACGGCCGTGTACGCGGCCTCCAGCACCGGATACCCGTCGATTCCTCCGCCGACGGTCGCGACGACTAGGGGTCCTTTCGAAGGGACGTGGTACCGCTCACGAATCTCGTCTATATTCGTACACTCGACATCCCGGACGACGTACCCGCAATAGTGCAACTTGGGACGCACGGACGGCGGGATGGCATAGGCTTCCGCCACGTCATACATGTCCCGCGAGCCGTATACGGCGATGCCGTCGTACACGTTCTCAAGGGCGTCGTAGACCCCCAGGTCTCGCCACTGGGCCCGAATCCGAGTGACACCGTCCATGATGTCTCGCAGGCCGAACACGAACTTCGTCGAGGGGGACTTCTCCTTCAACGCGTACAGGCCTTCCCGAAACTCCCCTTTCCGACCGAGGGGTTCATGGTCGACCAGCACGAGGTCAGGGACCAACGAGAGCGCAGCCTCTCGCAGGATTCGGGATCGGACGTGGATCCGGAAATGATCGATGGCCGCCTCATGTTCCGCTTCCGTCTCGACCATCGTGGTCGGGCTCATTCGCCTGGGCAACTTCAGGTAGTCGCAACGTTCAGGGAGGGTGAACTCCCCGATCACCGGGGACTCCGTCGTGATGTAGGCGACTGAATTCGGATGGGCCGCGAGGAGATGCTTGGCGATCGTCGTGGTCCGGGTGATGTGCCCCATCCCTTTGCCATCCTGGGCGTACATCAGAAACGTGCGAATCCCGTTGCTCATGGATGCGGTCATAAGGGCAGAGGCATGTCGCCCGGCGTGTGGGTGAAGGGGGCGTCCAGCAGCTCCGCGACCATCGCCGGTATCCGGGTCAACCCGTCGAAATCGATCCGACTGCGACTCGCTGGAGGGGGTCCCAGATCGCTCGCGAGCCACTCCGTCAACGCCTCAGGGGTCAGGGCGCCCGGATGCAACACGTCAACCAAACCGAGGTCGCGGAGGCGTTGGGCGCGGATCCACTGCTCGGATTCGGGTTTTACCCGAGGCACGATCAAGGCGTGTTTCTCAAACGAGAGGGCCTCACATACCGTGTTGTAGCCTCCCATAGCGATGATCCGGTCGGCGCGATCGATCAACGGTGTCGGGTCGTGCACAAAGTCCAGGACGCGGAACTGAGAGCGTCCCTCGGCCTCGAGGCGGATGTGCTGGCGCTCTTCCCAGGGCATCAACGGACCGGTCACAACGACACCCGTCGTATCGAGAGGCAAATCGCTCTGAACGAAAGCCTCCGCGAGGGCACCTCCGTCGTATCCACCTCCAACGAGACACAACGCAATCTTACCCGACGGAAGATTCGCGACGAGGGGCGCAGCCTCTGCCTTCGCGTACTCAAGCCGCGGGCGTTGGTCCAAGTATCCCGTGTGTCGCGCCTTCGTCACCACAGACTCCACGAGATCGTATTCGCGAAGCGGGTCGAAGACGGTGGGATCACCGTAGATCCAGACGGAGTCGTAGAAATTTTCGATCGCGACGATATTTTCATGGCTCGCCCACGAACGCTTGACAGTCTCCGGGTCGTAGAGCACGTCACGGAGACCAAGGACCAGGCGGGTCTTACCCCGTCGTTTCAAGAATTCCAGGGTTGGAGCGAGTTCACCGGCGACACCGAGGGGCAAGTAATCCACGACCAAGAGGTCCGGGGCGAATACTTCCATCGCACTGCGGATCACCCGGCTCCGCAAGGCGATGAGTTCTCCCTCGGAAACATCGAGGAGAAAACGCGGGTTGTAGCCACCGTCGGCTTCACGACGGAGCGCGGGAAGCGTCACACAGTCCACGCCGGGAGGCATGAGGAGCGCTCCGGCCTGCCAGGCTTCGGCAATCAACATGACGTCTGGCTGCAGCGTGGAATGGCGAAGGGCTTGGGCGATCGAAGCGTTACGTCGAATGTGACCGAAGCCGACCATTCCCTGCGAGTACAAGGCAATGCGCGGCACCCTGGCAGAATTGGCGGAAGGCGCGGGATGACTCGGCGCGGCCGGCCATGACGTATCCGGACTGGGCACCTGAGCGATGGCGACCATCCTATTCGCTCCGGCGCACTCGTATTCGCATCGGAATGCGCGCCGGGTTAAGATCGCCCGAAGGCTTTCCAAGGGACTTCGGGTTGTGTTCGCACTTCTTTGGCCGTTGTTGTCTCCTTGCGTGCAAAACCGACATGGGTCTCTACGCCAACTACGCCTCGGACAGCGCGAGTGCTATTGAGAAACACGTATTCTTGTGAGTAGCAATGGGCACCTTTGTATTCACTCGGCACACCCGGTCGGCTGGCCCGGCTCCGGATCACCGAGAATCCAATTGGTAGGGGACCACCCGGAGGAAACGGTCAGTCCTCGATGACCTTCACGCTTTCTCCGCCGTGTCGCGTCTCCCGCGGACGCACTTCCACCATCAAAGGCATCTGAAGTCCGCCGCCCGTCATGATGGCGACTCCGATGGGAAGGCGGGAGATTTCCTCCGCCATCGATGTCGTGAGCCCTTCAACACTGGCGATGATCGCCTTTAGATCGTTCGGGTTCGTGACTTTCAGGATGACTTGGGTGTTGCACTGGCTCAGCACGTTCTTGTCGACCTTCGCCGCCCGCTGGGTGATGATCACAAGGCCCAATCCAAACTTGCGACCCTCGGAAGCCAAGGTGCGGAACACCTTCGACGACGCGACCTGCCCGACCTGCGGACAAAAGTTGTGGGCCTCCTCGACGACCAGCATCATGGGCGGGATTCGACCGAGCTTTCGTAATTCGAACATCGCGGTCGCCAGGCGATTCACGACGAGTTCCTGGATATCCGGTGGGACCCCTTTCAAGTTGATAATCGTCGTCTTCCCTTTGATCACGAGTTCGTCGATTCGGGTCCCTTCCTTGGCAAAGATTTCGACTTCGCTCAGGTACTCGAGTTCGTCGATCAAAGAGGCGTTTTGGGGATCCTCCTCGCGCTCGAGCACTCGGACAATGTCCCGAATCGTGTAGTCCTTCGTCGCCTGTCGCAGCAGGTCGAGGGCTTTGCGCAAGGCTGTGAGGTGGGTCCGAACCCTCGCAGAGCCGGTGAGCGACAAGATGTCTCGAGCGTCGAGGTTGCTCAGGGTGAACTTGAGCGGTCGACTCCCCGGATTCACCTTGGTGTCGGGCGAAAACACTTGGATTACGTCCGCGTAGGCACGGGGCTCGACATGAAATCGCGTGGCACCGTGAGGGGACTTCCCCTTCTCCCGGAGGGACGCGTATTCGCCGTGCGGATCAAGGATCACGCACGTCACGTGGTGTTTCATCAGCTCCTCGATGAGGACGCCCGCGATGTACGATTTCCCGCCTCCCGTTTTGGCCAGGATCGATACGTGCTTCTGGACCATCGCGTTGATGTCCAGATAGACGGGCACCTCATGACCCGCCAAGAGGCCGACGTAGGCGCCGTGTTTCTTGTCCTCCGTCAGGCCGATCACCTCTTCGATCGTCGCGGTCTCGGCGAGGTGGACAGGCTCTCCGGCGCGAAAGGGGGTCCTGGGAACCTGGAGAAGACCCCGATCGTCGCGGTATCCAATCACGCTGATTTGGGCGGACACCCGCTCCTCCACGTCGATGGGATTGCCGTCTCCGAGGAGTTGCGCACGGTCCAGGGAGAGATCCGTCTTCCGTTCGATCTCGTCGACCCGGCCAAGGACTATGCCGCACATCTCGTGCTGAACCTGCACGAACTCGTTCCGTTCCACGGCCTCCGCGACGGAACAGCGGAACGCGGTCGTGCCGATGTCGCCGTAGATCACGCCGACAAAACCGTCGCCATGGTGAGCGGAAGGCCTATGGTGGGCCGCGGATTCCATGCGTGCATCCCATGCGCGGCGCGATAACCGGGCGACGGCATAAATAGCTTTGTCCACGTGCGCGGGCGTCGCGCTTATGGAGAAAATGAGAATCGCGGATGATATTCTTGGGGCACCTTTTCATGGTGCACCGCGGACAATTGCAACGACAAGATGTCGACCGGGAAGGCGAATGAGACCCTTCACGTCCTGTTCGGGAAGGCGTTCCTCCTCGAATTGGAACGGGGCGATCTCGAGACTGCCGCGGTCTTCGCTCGTGCCTTTCTTCTGAGGAAGGCGTTGATGGTGAAACGCCCAAACGTCATGTTCGCCCGCGGCCGAGCCGCTTCTCGATCGCCGAAATCGCGTCGTCGCTGACGACGTCCGCGGACCGAGCGCCGTCGAGGACGGCAAAGCGACGGGACCTCGCGAGTCGGTCGTAGTTCGCCGCGACCCGACGAAGGAGGGCGAGGTCTTCGAACCGGATCTTCGTCGGTCGATCCTTAATCCGTTCCATCCCGAGTTCCGGGGAGACTCGGAGGAGGATCGTGAGATCGGGGGACAGAAGCCATCCTCGACTCGCATTCTGCAGGAACCGAATCGGATCCGGAATGACGCCGACCAATCGTGCGCCCTGGTATGCGTACGTGGAGTCCGCGTACCGGTCGCAGAGGACCAGGTCGCCCTTCTCGAGATGGGAGCGGATCTGCGGGATGTGGGCCGAACGATCTGCGAGAAACAGGAATGACTCCGTGATTGCGTTCGCGTCCTCTTCGACGCCTCGACAGTGGTCTTCCCGGAACCATCAATGCCTTCGAATGTTACGAAGCCGGTGAGCAAGACCGGGGACAACGGTCGGGCTGAGCATTAAACCGTTGTTGAGACGCGCCGTAGCCTGGCCCGCACAACGTTTTTATAGAGTGCGACGGCTCCGTGCCGCGCGGGGACCGGCTCGGGAGGCGTGTACGATTTCATGGAAGCTTCGTCCAGATTTACGGCGCATTTCCGATGGAGGCGACCGAGAGGCCCGGTGTCGAAAATGCCACACCCGCATCGTCCTCCTCCCGGATGATCGACGCCAAGGATATTGTTTCGACTGTTACGATTCGCTCGAGGTTCGTTCCATCGCGGCGTTCTAGTCGGTCGCTTGGCCCACGAGCTCCCGTCGACGTTCTTGTCGCTGTTGCTTCCACCGCTTGACGTCCGCCTCGATCCAGGCCCTGGGTCGGCCTTGGGCCTTCAACCAATCTTCGTTAGGTTTCCAGACGATGTCCCAGTACCGAAGGGCTTGCTCGACCTCGTCGGTCACGTCCTCGGCCGACGGAGATTGGTCTTCCACAGCCTTCGCCCCGGCTTCCCATGCCCACGCTTTCAGGTCCTCCAGGAGGCGTGACTTCCCCGCGCTCTCCCAGACGAGTGCTGCGCTTCGCAGAAGGTCCCGTTCCTCGTCCCGATCGAAGACGGCGGTGACGCGCTCCGTGCCGCTCGCCCAGAACGGTCGGTCTAGGCTCCCCCTCCATCGGAGTCCATGCTTCGCTAGGAGGCGCTTGAACGACTCCTTATGCTTCGAGTAGACATCCCCCACCATCTCGAAGCGAAATCGCATGCGCGCACATGGAGGCAGTGCCTGATAGTTAACGATTTCGCGCCGCGACCGTGCACCGCAAGGTTCCAACCCGCGGAATCTCCGCTTCGAGGACATCGCCGGGGCGGATCGGCCACACCCCCGCGGGGGTTCCGGTCGCGATCACGTCTCCGACTTCCAAGGTCATGATCCGGGAGGCCGCCTCAATGAGCTGCGGGATCCGGAACACCATTTGGTTCGTGTTCGAATCTTGCCGCACGGCGCCATTCACACGAAGGCGAATCGGAAGCCGGTGTGGATCGAGGTCCGGATCTGCGGCGACGGCCTCCGATACCGGAGCAAAGGTGTCGAACCCTTTCGCAGCGGTCCATGGGGAACCTTCCTCCCGGGCCTTCGCTTGCAGGTCCCGCGCTGTGATGTCGAAGAACACGGAATATCCAGCGACGTGGTCCATCGCGGAGGCGCTCGAAATGTCGCGGCCTCCCTCATTCAGGATGACCGCGAGCTCGGTCTCGACCTCGACCCGCATCGATTCCGGTGGGATCAGGATCGTCCCGCCTCCAAGAAGCAGCGCAGTTGTCGGTTTGAGGAAGAAGATCGGCTGGTTCGGAACGGGGGTGCCCATTTCCTTAGCATGATCCGCGTAGTTGCGGGCCACACACAGAATCTTCGAGATCCGGACCGTGCGATGCCCAATCGCAAGATCCCGAATCATCCGTCACCCCTTACATCCCGGTGCGTCCGAGAGCGCAGCTTGATTCGTACAAGCGTGATCGCCACGACCGCGAAGGAAACCCCGACCACGAAGCTGACCAGCCTTCCCAAATCCCCATATTGAGTCGCGTACAACTCTCCGAGGACCGCAACGAGGTTGAAGACCGCATGCATGATCACGGCGGTCAGATAGTAAGGGACGAAGGCCCAAGCGCGACGCACGAGCCAGGTCTTCGCGAGACCGTATCCGAAAACCGCGGTCGAGCTCGCGTGGAGCAGAGAGGAGGAGAACGATCGGATCAAAATCTCCACTAGGGAAGCGGTGGGGCCGCTTTCTAACAACCTTGCGATCCCATAGAAGAGGTTCTCCGTCGCGGAGAATCCGAGGCCTGCCGCAGCTCCATAAACGAGGCCATCGAGCAGTTTCTGGATTTCCGGCCTGCCAGCTCGGACCCCGAGACCCTTGGCCGCCTCCTCCACGATCGGCGCGACAATCACGGCCCCCACGACGAGGTAGACAACGTCGGGGTCATGGAGACGCCGGGCGAGGAATTCGTTCAACGGTCCAACTTGACCGAGCGTGGCGCTGAGGACGAGGCTGAAGATGATCGCGATGATCACGCTGAACACGGCGCCCCAAAAGAAGGCCTTGAGGACAAGCCTCCAGGGCTCCCTTGCCTGTCGAGCCGTGTTCCGAATTACGGCCACGAACACGAGGGGCATCGTGAACGCAGAAACCAGCAGGACGATCAAGAAATAGGGCGAGTCTGCGACGCCTGCCACAATGCCACCCGGTCAGCGATCCCCGAATTCGCTGACCTCTTCTCGAAGCTTTGCATGGGCGGCTGCCAGGCGGGCGACCGGAACTCGAAAGGGCGAGCAGGACACATAGGTAAGACCGAGCGTGTGGCAAAGTTCGATGCTCGAGGGATCGCCACCGTGCTCGCCGCAAATCCCGACCTCCAGGTCCTTGCGGACCTTCCGGCCCTTTTGCACACACATCCGCATGAGCTGGCCGACGCCCTCTCGGTCGAGGGTCTGGAATGGATTGAAGGGCAGGATTCCCCGATCCACGAAATCGAGGAGGAACTTGCTTTCCGCGTCGTCACGGGAATATCCAAACGTTGTCTGCGTGAGATCGTTCGTCCCGAAGGAAAAGAACTCCGCGTGCTTCGCGATCTCGTCCGCCGTGAGCGCTGCCCTCGGGAGCTCGATCATCGTCCCGAATTTGTAGGGTATGGAAACGCCCTCTCGTTCCATGACCTTCTTCGCCTCTGCCTCGAGCGCGTCCCTCTCGATCTTCAGCTCGTTCACATGACCCGCCAGGGGGATCATGATCTCCGGCTTCACAACGACGCCTTCTTTGGTGAGCGCGCAGGAGGCCTCGAAGATGGCCCGGACCTGCATCTCCGTAATCTCGGGGAAGGTAATCCCGAGGCGGCATCCCCGAAGGCCCAACATCGGGTTGGATTCCCGGTTCGCGGCGACGGCCTCGAGAAGGACCTGCTTCCCCGGTAGGAGCACCTCGATTCCGCGGCGAACATCCCCGTCTCCCGCCTTCGTGACCTCCTCGACGAATGCCTTGTCTTCGTCCGAATGAGCGTTGTGGATAAGCACGTCCGGGTTGCCCCGTGCCAATGTGAGCTTTGTCACTTGGACGAGCAGGCTCTCGTACTTCGGAAGGAACTCATGGAGGGGCGGATCGATCAGGCGGATGATCACCGGGAGTCCTTGCATCGCCCGGAGGATGCCGATGAAATCCTCCTTCTGCAGGCCACCGAGCTTCTCCAAAGAGCCCAGGTATCGCCGGGAGAGATCCCCAAGCACCGGTTCCAGGAGGGCGACGCGTTTCGAAAGGGCGTCCCGCTTCTCGTCCTTCGCGGTCTCGATTTCGGACTTGAGTGCCCGCATCTCGCGGGAGACCCGTCGATAGTCCGGCGCAGCGAGGATCATCTCGTGGACGATATCGAGCCGGTCCGTCTCCATGAACATGTGCTCCGTCCGGTCCAGGCCAATCCCCTGCGCGCCGAATTGCCGGGCGCGCTCCGCATCGCGAGGATAATCCGCATTGGCCCACACCTGGAGGCGCCGTTCTTCGTCCGCCCACCCAAGGAGCGCCTGCAAGTCCGCCTCTTTCGTGAAGTCCGGATCAATCGTCGGGATTCGGCCTTCGAACACCTCCCCCGTACTTCCGTCGATCGAGACGAAATCCCCGCGATGGACGATCTTCTCGCCGACGCGGAACTGGGCCGCGTCGTAATCGACGGAGATGGACTCGCACCCGGTCACACACGGGATCCCGAGACCCCGCGTGACGACGGCGGCATGACTCGTGGCCCCTCCCCGCGCGGTGAGGACTCCCTTCGCGTGGAGGATGCCGTGGACGTCATCGGGAGAGGTCTCCAGGCGGACCAGGATGACCGGCTTCTTCTGATCCCGGCCCATCGACTCGGCTTCGTCCGGATCGAACGTCGCGAATCCCGCGGCGGCTCCCGGCGAGGCGTTGAGACCGCGTGTCAGATAACGTCCTTCCTTCCGAGCACCGACCTTGGCGCGCTCGTCAAACTGCGGAAGGAGGAGCTGCACCACATGCATCGGCTCGACGCGGAGGATGGCTTCCTGTTTCGTCACCAAGCCCTCACGGGCCATGTCGACCGCGATCTTTACGGCGGCCTTGGCTGACCGCTTCCCGGTCCGCGTCTGCAGCATCCATAGCTTTCCGCGTTCCACGGTGAATTCGATATCCTGTACGTCGCGGTAGTGCTTCTCGAGCAGCTCGGCGACGTCCGTGAATTGTTCATATACGGCGGGGAAGGTCTCTCGGAGCTGCGCGATCGTCATCGGGGTGCGGATGCCAGCGACGACATCCTCGCCCTGCGCATTCGGGAGAAATTCCCCATACAACTGCTTCTCACCGGTCGACGGGTTCCGGGTGAAGGCCACGCCCGTGCCGGAATCGGATCCCATGTTCCCGAAGACCATCGTCTGGACGTTCGCAGCGGTCCCGAGGTCATGCGGGATCTTGTTGAAGTTTCGGTAGTCTACGGCCCGCTTCCCGTTCCACGACCGGAAGACGGCGGCAATCGCCTGTTGCAGCTGCTCCTTCGGACCCTGTGGAAACTCCTCGGCCACCCGGTCCGCGTACAATCGCTTGAAATCCCCGACGACTCCGATCAGCTCTTCGGCAGACAGGTCGGTATCTTTCTTTGCGCCGGCCCTGCCTTTGTGGTCCTCCAAGATCGCCTCAAATGCTCGTCCGTCGATGTCCTTCACGATCCGACCGAACATCGCGATGAGCCGACGGTAGGCGTCCCATGCGAACCGGGCGTTCGAGACTCGCGCGAGCGTTTCCACGGTCGCGTCGTTCAGACCCAAGTTGAGGACCGTGTCCATCATCCCGGGCATCGAGAACTTCGCGCCGGACCGGACGGAGACGAGCAACGGGTTCGTGGGATCGCCAAAGCGACGGCCGATCTTGGCCTCGACGGTCGAGAGTCCGTCCTCCACCTGCTTCCAGAGGCCGGGCGGAAAACGGCCGCTCCGCGCGTATGCATTGCAGGCCTTCGTCGTGATCGTAAAGCCCGGCGGGACCGGAAGGCCGAGCCGGGTCATCTCCGCGAGCCCGGCGCCCTTGCCGCCGAGCAGGTCCCGCATGGTGGCGTCTCCCTCCTCGAACAGGTAGACGTACTTCGGCAGCCCAGGACCCCTATCGCAGTAGTCTCGAGCGTTATATAACAATTATCCGAAGGCGGTCGGTCGAGCGTCCGAAGAGCCTCGCGAGTTTGGCAGGAGAACCTAGAATCCCATCTGATAGGCTTTGAGGTCCGCCCGTTTTCGTTCGAGGAATCGGTATACGGTCTTGTGCTCGCTGCCCCGGAGGAGCATGATGACCGCGTCCCGGGCGATGACCATCTCGAAGGTGCCTCCGATCAGGGCGATGGTGTGTCCCCACACGCTCACGTCGACGCCGGTCAGCTCCTCAATGATGCGCCGAGTCTTCCCCCGCGTCCCGATCAGGCGGGCCCGAATCTGGGCGACCCGGTTCTTCGAATGGGCGAAATCCTTGATGTCGAGGACCTCCAGGTACGCGTCTTCGTCGAGGAGGCGGAACGCGCGGTCCTCCGAAAAGCCGCGAGCCATCGCATGGACGATATCGCGGGCCTTCAGGGCCAGCACCGGATCCGACGCGCCGGTCTCGTCGATCGTCACCTCGCCACTCATGGAGTCAACCGCGATCCGTGTCCCGGTCGACTGCTGGAGCCGCTGCTTCGTCACGCCATCCGGGCCAATGAGGACGCCAAGCCGTTCCGCAGGAATTCGAGCGTACAACATGTCAGTCCTGCAGGATCGCCTGCTCGAGGGAGGCCGGGGTGGTGTCGACCCGAAGGCGTTTGAAGAACCGAGCAATGTTCGCGACGTCCCGGCGAAACCATTCCTCCGCATGGGGATGATCCAGGGGCACCGCCTGACCGACGTCGATCACGACGACGCGGTCCTGCCACCAGAGGAGATTGTATTCGCTCATGTCCGCGTGGACGAGCCGCGACTTCCGGATCGCGCGCAAGTTCGCGACGACGTCCTGGTACACGGCCGCGGGCGATTCCAAAGCCACTTCGCGGAGGGAAGGAGCGGGCGTGGTCTCGTCCCCGATATATGCCATGACCAACACGTTGTCGAGGACCCGTTCCGGGGTCGGGACGCGAACGCCGGCATCCTCCATGCGCACCAGGTTCTTGTATTCCTTCTGGGCCCAGGCGAAAATCGTCGGCTTCGTCGCCCGTTTCACGCGTTTGAACCGGGGATCGCCTTCGATGTACAGGGCAATGTTCCGGAAGGTCGCCGTGTTGATGCGATAAATCTTGAGGGCCTTCGCGCGGCCGGCAGCGTCCGTCGCATGGAAGACGTTCGCCTCCTTCCCCGTACTCACGGGATAGTCCAGGGTCGAAATCACCCCGTCGCTGATCAGGGACGCGATGGTCAGGAGCGCGGCCTGGTCGAAGACCTGGTCGTATGTCTTGCGGGTCGCCGAGTCCTTTTGCTTCATCCGGAGGGCGTCGACCTGGGTTTCGAGGTGCCTCATCTGTCGGTCGTCGAACATCGATGCGAAAACGAACGACCGGGTCGACTAAGAGCTTTGTGGGCGTCAGAAGACGTTGATCGATTTCGGGATGAGACCGCGGCGGCTCATGTAGCTCGCCTCGGTCTTCGTATAGCGGTGCTTGATGTCGCACTTTTCATCCTGGAACTGCCAGACCTTGACCACGAGGAGATCGCCCTCGCGGATCCACATCCGTTTCTTCAGCTTGCCAGGGATACGACCGAGCCGACTCTTGCCGTCGGAACACATCACGCGGACTCGGGACGCCCCGAGAAGTTGGTCGGCAATGCCGAGGATTTCGCCGTCTTTCGTACGCGGCATCCGGACGCGGACGACCTCCTCTTCGGCCACTTCCGTGTCGATGGGGAGGGAAGGCTTAAACGTTTGCGGGCTCGCTCACTCAGGGAGATCGACCGCGTCGGGAACAAGGGCCCGATCCTCGATGCGGGTCTCCCCTACGGGCGCGTACGGGAAGGGAACCGGCGGTGTCTCGAAGAACGTCGGGCTGACGATGTCGACGCCCTCCGGAAGAGCGTACTGCTGATCGTCCACGAAGCCGAACCAGTATACGACCGCGCCGTCACCGAAAAGGTCGCTGTACGGCTGGAGCTGCTTCTTGATGTGCCGCCGAATCTCATACGGATCACCGAACGTCGCCTTCGATTCAATCCAATACTTCCGGGATCCGTTCATCTCGAGCGGCTTGTGCATCAGGATGTCCGGGGTCTTGTCGTACTTCGCGCGGAGGTCCTTCTCCGTCTCATATTGGAGGCCGCGGGCATTGAGCCAAGTGGAAAGCTTCGCCTCGCCCCACCGACCGCGGGCGTACTGGCGGGCGGTTCCCTCGGGAGAGTAGACGATGTCCGCGCGGTTCACTTCCTCGAGCTCCCGTCGCAGGCGCTTGTCCTTGATGCCGTTGATGTCGTTGATCATCTTCCAGAAGTTCTTGCGGGAGATCCTCCGCTGCTCCAGCACCATCAGGGCGGTGAGGATCGGCGGAAAATCGAACCTTCGGGCGATCTCTAGGAGGCTCGTCCCGTTCTGCCACATGAAGGCGAGCCGCCGCGCCTGGGCCTTCACCCGATAGAACTTCTTCGTCGTGTCGCGGACGATCCGTTGCGTGTAGACGACGAGGAGGAGCTCTTTGTCATAACCGAAGTTCTCCGCCAGGAAGTCGATGTCCTGGACCGTCCCGAGTTTTCGGTAAAGGTCCTGATACTCACCTAATTTCATCGATAAGGCCACTAAACCACACTGAAGGGATTGAAAGGAACTGACGGCACCAACAAAATAGCGTACTTAAAGGTTTGCGGGTGAGGCGCGGGAACGCGAACACGACGGTGGGATGGCCGGACCGCGAGCGGCGCCTCCCGCCATCTGTATCTGCGGTCCCCGCGAATGGCTAAATAGGTCGGCATTCGTCGCATCCCTAGGTGCCGACGGACATCTCCAAGATCATCAGTGATGCCGCCTATCAGGCCTACGAACGCCGGCTCCTGCATCAGGTCAAACAGGCCCCCGTGCCGCATCATGTGGCGATCATCATGGATGGGAACCGTCGGTTCGCTCGGGAGATCGGCCTCGGGAACGTCCTCGATGGGCATGTGAAAGGCCGGGACAAACTCGAGGAGGTCCTCGAGTGGTGCCTCGAAGTCGGCGTCCGCATCCTGACCGTGTTCGCCTTCTCGACGGAGAACATCCGGCGAGCGAACGAGGAGGTCCAGCATCTGATGCACCTCTTCGCTGAGAATTTCCGTCGGGTCGGAGACGACGAGCGGGTCCACCGCCACAAGATCCGGGTCAGCGTGTTCGGGAACCGGGAACTCCTGCCGCCCGAGGTGATCGAGGCGATCGAGTATGCCGAAGGTCGGACCGAACAATACGACCAATATCGTTTCAACGTGGCCGTGGCCTACGGCGGACGGGAGGAAATCCTCCGGGCGATCCGCGACGTGGTCTTGGACGCCCAGGCCGGCAAGGTGGACCCGGACGACGTGGATGAGAAGTTCTTTTCGAAGCGCCTCTACACGGCGGACCTGCCGGATCCGTACTCGGAGTTGTACTTCGTCGACGTCTACTGGCCCGGCTTCCGGAAGATCGACTTCCTCCGAGCCCTTCGATCGTACCAGATGCGCCAACGACGATATGGAGAATAGGCGTCACCGGAGCCCTTAAGTCTCGTCGCCAGGTTGCGCGGCCGCATGAAGGGCGAGGTCGTCTTCTACCGCCTCTTCGACGTGGGTGCGTCGGTGGACCTGGACGAGATCCAGAAGACGATCGACATGCCCTTCCTCTCGGGCCGGTTCCCAACCGAGAGGGCCGCGCCCCGGTACGCCCGATTCGCACAGCCGCTGCTTGTCTTCGTAGATGAGCGGAGACTGGCGACGAACCTCGGACCGCTCACCGCCTCGATCGCGGTGAAACTCTATGGAGTCGGGGCGCTCGCGGTCGTCGTGCGGGTCCCCTTCCAAGCGGCCGGCCTCCGCGACCTGCGCCCGTTCGCGAGCCTGAAGATCAAGGACGCCGGTCGCGAGGAAAACCTGGACGGATACTGCGGCCGTCTCGCCGAGCGAATCATCGAAGACCTGGTTCCGTTCCTCCACGACGCCTACGAGACGAAGGTCGACCCGGAACCCTACACGGTGTACTGCATCTCGGTCAGCGAAACGCCGGTCCGCGAATTCACCACAACCTGGCGACGGGAGGTCACCGCCCTCCTCGCGAACGACCCGCGACCCGAGGCGATCAGCGACGAGGAGGTCGAAGACACGTGGCGGAACTGGTTCTCCTACTACCAGGACGACCTCGTCGTCCTCGAATGGGACGCGGCGCTCATCGTCGAGCCAAGCGCGACGTACGAGGACACGTTGACCGTCTTCGAGCTGGCGAACCTTCAGTTGCTTGAGCTGCGAACCTACGATGCCTTCCTAGACAAGGTCGTCGACAAGGCCTACGACGACCTCGAGGACCTGTTCGCCCGGAGCTCGTTCCTCCGGAGCGGACACGACACGGTGAAGGAACTCGCCGAAGTCCGGATGGACCTCGCGGAGGCCACCTTCCAGGTCGACAACATCTCCAAGCTGTGGGGAGACTGGTTCCTGGGGAAGGTCTATCGGGCGTGCGTGCGGAAGTTCGAGCTCGACTCCTGGCGGAAGATCGTCGAGGAGAAGATGAAGGACCTCAGCGAGATCTACGAAGTCGCGCAGGCCGAGCTCGAAGCGCGTCGACTCCTCATCCTCGAGTTCCTCGTCGTCTTGTTGTTCGTCGTCGATGTCGTCCTCATCGCCTTTCGCGGTTGAATTCTTCCCCGGCCGCGGCGGACGGTCGCCACGGCGGTTCGCGGGCTCAGGCCGTCGCCAGCGGCGTGGAAATTCCGATGGCCTCGTACACCCGATCGATCGACGCTCGGGCCGCTGCCTCCTCGTCCGTCTTGACGAGAATCTTGCCGCTTTCGTACACGGTGAGCTCAGGTTCGCCGTCGAGGATCAACATCACTTTCATGTCGTTGACGACCCAGCCCTTCAGACGAAGTCGCTCGGCCGCCGCACCAAGATCGACGCGTCTCGCCTGCTTCAACGTCGAGATGAAGGCCGTCGCGGTGCGGCACGGTTTCAGCAGGTAGTACGTCATGCGGCCGTCCTCATTCCGGTGGGGACGCGACGAGCGGGTCCGTCCGCCTTGAACCTTTCTGCTACCACGCCCCTAAGGCTGGAGGCGACCAGCCGATCCAGATCGAGCTTGGCTTCTTCGCCAAGGATCTGATCCAGGCGCGCGTGGGTCGACGGCCGCGGCGGCCCGAGCAGATCGCAAATCTCGGGTCCCTTGGAGACTTCGTAGGTGCCGATCTCCTTCGCCCGGTCCACGATCTCCTGTTTGTCAAACCCGATCAACGGCCTCAGGACGGGACGGCGCGCGATCGCATCAATCGCCCGGAGGCTCGCGAGGGTCTGGCTCGACACCTGTCCGAGGTTCTCGCCGGTCACGAGGACCTCGGCCTCCTCCCGATCTCCGATCGCGTCCGCGAGCCGCATCATGAGACGTTTCGTGAGGATGAAGTAGAACCGCCGATTGGCAGCGTGCGCGACCTCCGCAAAGGCCTCTCCCACCCGCACGACGTACAAGGACCCGATTTCGAGAAGGCCGCACAAAGTCCGGGCCTTGACGGCTGCCGCATCATCCGTGATCGGCTCCAATGAGAAGTGTGCGGCGACGAGCCCGAGCCCTTGGCGCGACATCAGGCGGCCCGCGACCGGACTGTCGAAGCCCCCGCTCAGAAGCAAGATTCCTTTTCGCGCCATGTCAGACCCCGACGTATTTGGCGTAGACCGCGCGGGCCTCGGTCTCATCCTTCACACCTCGAATCAACGCCCGCCCATCGGAGAAGATCGTGAGCCGCCGACCCTCGACGTCGGCGACGAGGACGCCACCGGCCCGACGGGCGGTGCCGAGCGGCTCCAGCCGACGACCCAAACCTTCGAGGTCGATCAGGCCCGTGTGGATCGGATCAAGGGAGATCGTGTCGCTCCCGCACAGGGACGCCAGCACCTGGGTCCGTCGGACCCCCAGATATTCTCGCTCTCCACGAACGCAGACGGGACAGTCGGAGCGACGGGTCAGGTGGATCTTCTGGATTTCCGGACTCCAGCCGTCCACGAGGAGGAGGTCGCCGGAAGGAGCCTTCCCGACCAACAGCCGGAGGGCTTCGCCCGCCTGGATCGCTCCCACCTGGGCCGCCACCGCGTTGAAGATGCCGGCGGTCTCGCAGGTCGGCAGGCTTCCCGGCGCGGGAGTGGTCGGGTTGAAGCAACGAAAGCACGCCGTGTCGGGAGTGCGGATCGAGAACACCATGCCATACGTGGCAATGGCACCTCCGTAGACGAACGGAATGACGAGGTCCGTCGCGGCTTCGTTCAAAAGGAACCGCGTCTCGAGGTTGTCCGTCCCGTCCACGACGAGGTCAGCGTCCTGGAGGATGTCCTTCGCGGTGGCAGAATGAACGTCTCTCGGGACGCCTTCGATTTGGACGTCCGAGTTGACCTGACGCAGACGTTCCGCCGCGGCTTCGGCTTTCGGCTTGTCCACGTCCGCCTCCGAATACAGGGTTTGGCGTTGCAGGTTCACGACTTCCACGACGTCTCGGTCGACGAGGTGCATGCGACCGACCCCCGCCCGCACCAGGAGGTCGGAAGAGACACTTCCGAGGGCGCCGAGACCCACGACCACCACTTTGGCCTCGCGGAGGGCTCGCTGGCCCTTTGCACCGATTTCGGGGAGCACCGTCTGGCGGCGGTAACGCTCGGGACCTGCCACGGCCCGCTAAGGAGGGGACGGCTTATGGCCTTTGTCCAGTCCTCTGCGGGGAGCGTCACGACGGGAACACGAACGACAGGCGGAGTCCGGCACGGACCTCCGCGACTTCGACCCGAACATCCTCTCCTCGTGCGGCGCGGACGATCAAGCCTGCGATCGATTGCATCTCGTCCTCGGTCGCCCCCATCCTCGTGACCTCGCTCGTCCCGATTCGGCCGACCGCGTCGACGATCAGGTTGTTCGCTTCAAGCCGATCCGCGAACTGCGCCGGGGTCAGGCCCCATGCGTCCCGGAGGACGATCGGGTCCACGTGAATCTGATGACACCGGGAATATCCGAGGGACGCGAACTTCACCGGGAATCCCCGCAGGTCCAGTTGTTTCCCGAGGGCCTTCGAGTTGGCAACCACTTGCTTTGCATAGGCCCCGCCGAACTCCTTCATCTCGAGGAAAACCTGCGCAGTCGAGGCAATCCGATTCCAGTGCGCGTTGTCCTGGATCCGCCAGAGGAACGTTTGCATCGCACGGTCGAACAGGTCCTTCCGGTTCGAGAGGAAGAGACCGCCTTGCGGGCCGGGGAACGATTTGTGCGTGCTGGCACTGAGCACGTCGACTCCCTCCATCATGGGCCTTTGAAATTCACCGCCGGCAACCAAACCGAGCACATGGGATGCGTCGTACCCGAGAATCGTTCCAACATCGTCGCAGGCGCCACGGAGCCAGCGTAGGTTGTACGGGAACAGGATCAGGCTAGCGCCGACGAGCACGAGGCGCGGCTTCGTCTCGATGATCGCGTCCGCGGCGGCCTTCGCCTCCACGTTCCACGTGCGTTCGTCAAATGGGAGGAAGTCCACCGTCAGACCCAGATACTCCGGCAAGTAGCCCGGCATGTAGCCGTCGTATCCGCCGTGGGCCGAGGAGACGACCAAGATACGGTCGCCCCGTTTGCAGCAGGCCTGCAGCAACATGAACCCGGCGAGGTGACCTGAGAGAGGCTTGAGCGATGCAAATGCGGATCGGAATAGGTCGCGGGCATATCGTTCCGACAACGCCTCCACCGCGTCCGTATGTTTCGTGCCGCGATATGCGTTTTTCAAACCCGCCAAACCGGGGACCAAGTCTTCAGGGAGCGTGTACCGGTGCGCGAAGTCCGTGCTGAGGAGCGACCGCGCCTCCGTGCTCATTACGTTTTCCGATGCTTGGAGATTGATCGCCTCGCGAAGCCGCCAATCCTCATGCGCTTTCACAAGGTCGCGGAGCTCGACCACGCGAAGGGATAGCCAGGGGGAATATAAACCACGGACGCCAGTGCGAAGAGTCCCTTCAGTTGTAGAGGTTGAATTCGTCCTTCTCGGGGACCGTATCCCAGTCCTCGTCCCCTTCCTCGAAGACCGCGTTGAACAAGGCGCTCACGACCTCGCGGAGCTGCTGAATTTCCGTGCGAAGACGCGTCAGTTCTCGCATGAGCTCTTCGTTCGACGGAGGCATCAAAACCTCGTTGCGCTGCTATCACGGGGTAGGTTCTTATCTTTTTGCCTTCGATTCTTGATGCTAATTCTCGGAACGCAATCATCAGGAATTTTGCCGCGAATCAGCGATGCCGACCGCGATCCCGATCCCTTCCGCCGCCCCGTGGACTTCGACCGTCGCGGCCCCGACCGCCGCCGCCCCGATCGCGGGGCCGATCACGGCCGCCTCCCCGCCCGCCACGATCTCGCCCACCGCGGTCGGCGCCCTCGCCGCGACCTCCGCGGTGTTTTTCCGGAATCGTCCCCCCGCCGAGTTCGCTCGCGGGAACGAAGAGACGAAGGTCCGCATAGTCCGCTGCGAGCTTTCTCTGTTCGGTCCTTTCGTCGCGGGGACAGTATAGGTCACGATCCCGGAGTTCGAGCGGTCCACGACAGACGGAGCAAACGGCCTTCACGACACCCAAGTCTGACTCGGCCGTCGTCAACTGGACCGATGGCTTAACCTGAACCACCTTAGCGCGAATGACGTCTCCCAAACGGAATTTGTCGTGGATGTCTTCGGTATAATCCTCGGATACATTCGAAATGTGGATCGTCCCTTCCGACTCGCCGCTGATCTGGCGCGCACGACCGTGGATGGCGAGGATGTTCGCCGTCGCCATCATGCCGCGAATGTCGTCGATGACCCCGTACACGATGTCCCCGACCCGCAGTTCGGCCGGCGGATTGAAAGCCCGCACGCGCGCCACACGATTCCCGGGATCAAGGACGAGGACGCCGGGCGTCGCCGCGAACACGAGACCGTTCTTCTCGTAAGTACCCTCACCAGGTTCGAACTCCTCCGCCGTCGCGATCTCATCGCCTGGCAGGACCATCTTGGCTTCCATTCGGCCTTTTCCACTCCGTCTGTCCGCACGAAGAACGGACCTCGGTATTTAGCCCTTCGCCACCTCGACGCGATAGAGGAGGACCTCCTGCGTCCGAACGTCTTGCCGATGGAACGAAAACAAATGCGGAATCGGGAACCTATATTCGAGTCGGTCGGTGATGCGGCTTCCCGTCGTCTCGATCCTCCGCTCCACGAACGGCTCGGACGGCGCATTCAGAAACATGTACACCACCTTCCCCAACTGCATCGCGGCATCGATGAACGGACGGTCCGCGTGGCGGGTTTGGGCGCCAAAGGGGGGATTCATCAAAACCGTGTCGAACCGTTCGTGCACGCTGCTTACGTCGGCGACCTCCCACTCGACCTCGACCTCCGAGCGTTCGGCGTTGCGGCGGGAGACTTCGACGGATTCGGGATCCGCGTCAACACCCAGAACGCGGGCTGCCCCCGACAGTTTCGCGGCGATCGCGAGGACGCCGTTCCCGCAGCCCAAGTCTACGACGGAGCGACCTGCGATGTCGCTCCGACCGAGAGCAAATTGGATCACCTCGGCCGCGATCGCGGCGGGCGTCGGATATTGTTCCGCCGATGGGGACGGAATCTTCACCGGCTCCAACGACTGCAGGATTCGCTCCAGCTGCACCTTCTTCGTGGCCCGGTCCCCCTCTTCGTCGAATCACTCCTCCCATGCGGAGGACTGCTTCACCGCTTTCACGCCGCGCGGGGTGATTGTCACGGCAAAATCGGACGCACCGTACCAGAGGATCGTTACCAAGCCCTCCCGCTCGAGGCGGTCGAGCTCCGCCTGGAGCTCGTCGACCTTCACGCCGCGCAGGATCTCGAAGAACTGCTGTTTCTTCAACCCGATCGAACCGCGTTTGTCCAGAAGGACGAGAGCCTTCTGACGCAAGCCGCGCTCCGCCGCTCGCGTGTCCTCTTGACGAAACGCCCGAGTGACCATTTCGATGGCGAGGGCATTGAACGCGTCCTCGACGAACTCGCCCGTCAGAGCCGATGTCAGGACATACGGTGCGGCGAAGGTTTCCGCGGCCTGGCGAATCTCCTCGTCCGAGATGGCTCTCTGGGCTTCCAAGTCCTTCTTGTTCACGACCAGATACAAGGGTACATCCCCTGTAATCTCGAGGGCCCGGGGAATCCAATCGTCCAGGGCGGAGAGGCTGTCCTTTTGGGTAAGATCGCAAACCGCCATGAGGGCCTGCGCCCCGTGGTAATACGTTTCGCGGACGAGATCGCGGAATCCCTTCTGACCCATGATGTCGAAGATCGCCATGTCCATCTGGACTTCCGTGTCCGCCCCGTGGGGGATCGTCAGTTCGATCTTGTTCACCCGCGTTCCGACGGTATGCAGGTATGTGTCTTGATACTCATTGAGGACGAACCGCCGGACGAGAGAGGTCTTGCCGACTCCGCCCTCGCCCATGAGGACGAGCTTCGTCTTCATCCTTCGAACATCGGGCATCGAAATCCAGGACGACTCCTCCATTCGAGCCTCGACTATAAGCCGTTTCGTCGGTGCATACCAACCAATGTTCGGAATCGCGGCCGTCGCGGCATTGACAAGCATCGGCGGAGCGCCGCTGTCCCGATCCGTTTCGACGGAGGGTGCGTTCTATCTCCTGGGAATTGGAATCAGCACGAGCGTCGATGCTTTTATCCCCCTCGCGAAGAACGCATTTCCCATGCGATTTCGTCCCGAGGGGCCTCGAATTCCCGTCCCGAACTGGCTCATCGAGTGGTCGAAATCCCGCGACTTGTTCCTGAGCCTCGCCCATGATCCCTGGGTGTTCCGTCCGAACTGAACTTCATTCGGATGGGAAACCGAAGATGTTATAGCGGCCCGGCTTATCCACGACGGCGGAACGAGGCGGATGGCGCATCCGGAGCCCGCCGGGGAAGAAGAGGAACATCACGGGAGCCCCTGGCCCGTCATCATCGCGGTCGGCATGGGCGTCGGTTATGTCGGCATTGTGTCCGCAAGCGTCCCGATGCTCCTCGTTGGCGTAGTGATCTTCGGCGGCGGTGCCGGCGGATGGATCCACCAGGACATGCAGGAGCCGTCGAGCGCCTTTTACGGGCTCGCGACATCGGTCGAATCCCGGTTCCCGCGGGTCAGCGCGCGGAAGCTGGGCACCTGGTTGTTCCTCGCGACGGAAATCATGTTCTTCTCGGCGATCATCGGCTCGTCCTTCACCTTGCGCCTGAGGACCGGGACGCCGGGCTTGGCCACGTTCCAAGGTCCGTGGGCGACCCCGGGCCAGATCCTGAACGTGCCCCTAACCGGGTTGAATACGTTCATTCTCATCTGCAGCAGCCTGACGATGGTCGAGGCGCTCGCCGCGATCGAGCGCGACGACAAAGTGAAGCACCGGTTCTACCTCCTCGCGACGCTTCTCCTCGGAATCACGTTCCTTAGCATCCAGGCCTTCGAGTACCAGCACCTGTATTTCGGGGAGGGCCTCACCTTCACCCACGCGCCGCTTGGGTCCGGGGTCAACCCGCTGTACGGTCCCGCGTTCTATGCCCAGACCGGCGTCCATGGATCCCACGTGACCGCGGGCGTCCTCGCCCTGGCGTACGTCACGAGGAAGGCGTTCAAGGGCGGATTCACGAAGGAGAATCACGAGGCCATCGAACTCGTCGGCCTCTATTGGCACTTTGTCGACGTCGTGTGGATCTTCCTCTTCACGATCGTCTATCTGGTCTGAGGTGACGACACCTGGCAGAAACGGCCGTAGCGAAACAGGCCCCTGCGATCGGCGAGACGATTCGGCGTCGACCGTACATCCCGGTCTTCGCGGTACTCTTTGTGGTCACCGGACTCGAAATCGCAATCACCACGCCCGGTTACTTCCCCGTCCTCGAACATACCTTCCGAATCGTCCTTCTCGTGATCATGTCGACGATCAAAGCGAGCCTCGTCGTCGCATATTACATGCATCTTCGATATGAGCCTCGGTGGCTCGCCCTGATTCCGCTCGCCGGCCTCGCGTTGGTGGCCGTGCTTGTCGCGGCTCTCACCGCGACGGTCGCACATTGAACTCGTTCGGTCTCGCGGTCCGGCGTCCGCGACCAAGAGGAACAATGGGCTCGACCGGATTCGAACCGGTGACCTTCGCTGTGTGAGAGCGATGTCATAACCGCTAGACCACGAGCCCGACGGCTGCGCAACGCACCCCGCGGTATAAATTTCCATCGTGGCGGACGCGTCCCGGCCCCTTCTCACAGCCTTTATTACCGATGGTCGGAATAGCTCCGCAGGAGGCACCCTCGATGGCAAAGGAGGACAAATCAGAAATGACAACGATCGCGAAAAAGCAGCTGCAAGGGCGCGGTTTCTTGGTCTCCCTCTCCACGACCCGGGAGGGTGAGAACCTGATTGGCAAACTCCGCGTGAGCGAGGCGGCGACGCAGCGCACCGTTGCGAATTTGGTGAGCGTGTGGAAGGTCGACGACCTGGAACTCGTGTTCGGACTCGACACGGGAGATGGGATCGCCCGGGACTTCGTGAACCAGGCGATGAATCTCTTCGATCTCTTCAAGTACGTGATTCCCGGTGCTCAGATCAAAGAGGAATGACAGCGGCGACAGCACGGTTAAATAGTCCTGACCATCTGATGAGAAACGCCTCCATGGACCCCTCCGGTGTCCTCCTTGCCTTGGAAGAACAGAAGAAATGGCGCGAGCGCCGCAAACGGATCCACGATCGGATCCGGCAGCTCGATCGGCGCCGCTCGTTGCTGAAGAAGGAGCTGGACGGCGTGAGGAACAAGATCGTCCAGTACGGCCGCGTCCTCATCGACCTGCAATTGGGGGCCCGGGCCGGCACCACGATTCCATCGATTGGACCGGGGCGGTAGGATGCCGCTGGCAGGGCCTCAGGCCACGCAACGCGAGATCGAGCGGTGGCGACAACGCGAACGACGCCTCATCGAGGCGCTTCGGAGCGTGGACGACGAACGCCGTCGCCTGGACGACGAGCTCGTGAAGGTCGAACAGCAGGTCGCGTACTACGATTCTCTTACCCGGGAGATGAAACGGGAGCTGGGACGACCGGGACTTTCGAGCCTTCTTTCTTCGCTCCGGCGGGCGTAGGAGGGGCCTCGTGCACGTCACCCTCGACGGCACGGTGCGGGAGCTGAGGACGGTTTGGCTCGAGGACGGCATGGTGAAGCTGATCGACCAGCGGTACCTTCCGTTCGATCTCCGAATCTACGAGGCGAAGAACGCTGAGGACGTCGCGGTCGCAATCGAGGACATGGTAGTCCGTGGCGCACCGGCGATCGGTGCGACGGCCGCCTACGGGATGGCCCAAGCAGGCCTTCAAGGGCTCGACCTGAAGGCGGTCGGTGATCGGTTCCGGAAGACACGGCCGACCGGACAGGACCTGTTCGTCGCGATCGACTACATGACGAAGGCTTCCGCGAACGGAACCGACTTGGTCGCCGCCGCCGATCGGTACGCTCAGGAAGACATCGACCGCTGCCGGAACATCGGGAAACGCGGGGCCAAGCTCATCCGGAACGGGACGCGGATCCTGACGCACTGCAACGCCGGGGCCCTGGCGGCAGTGGACTATGGGACGGTCATGGCGCCGATGCGAGCCGCCAAAGAGCAGGGCCGGCGTTTCTTCGTGTATGTCGATGAAACCCGTCCCCGGTTACAGGGTGCGCGGCTCACGTCGTGGGAACTCCTGCAGGAAGGAATCGACCATGCGATCATCACGGATGGGGCGGCCGGTCACTTCCTCGGCCGGGGAGAAGTCGACCTCGTCCTGGTCGGCGCGGATCGCATCGCTGCAAACGGAGACACAGCAAACAAGATTGGCACCTACGGAAAGGCGGTCGTTGCCCGAGAGAACGACGTCCCGTTCTACGTCGCGGCACCGACGAGCACAATTGACTTCACCCTTGCCACCGGGGCGAAGATTCCGATTGAGGAACGGTCGCCGCAGGAGGTCCTTCATCTGGACGGACAGCCGATCGCTCCCAAAGAGAGCCCCGCGAGAAACCCCGCCTTCGACGTCACGCCGGCCAAGTACATTACCGGGATCATCACGGAGTTCGGGATCCGAAAACCGTCCCAGCTAGGGCTGTTGAACAAGCCGGCGGCGCCGCGAAAGAAAGGGACCGCGAAGAAGTCCCGCTGAGCGCATACACTTTTACGGAATCATCCCCTTCGCGCACGCGTGTTGCTCCTGACGACTTGGTTCGGCTCCTTCCTCCTGGACGAGGGCAAGGTCGTCGAGCAGCGACTCTTTCCGAAAGCGGCGGAGCCACTCGCGGAGCGCCTCGCCCTCGTAGACGACTGGAAGGTCCTCGCGGAAGAGCGGGAGCTCATGACCCTGACGGATGACGTCTTCGTCCTGGAACCGCGCCTCGAACGCGCGGGTGGCAACCTCACTCGGGAGGCGGCCCCTTTCCTCGATCCGGAGGCGTTCGGCTACGGCCGCGACCTCCTCCATGATGCGATGGTCCTCCTCGCTAAGGTCCGGATGCGGAAGGCGGTCGGGCCGGAAGACCATCTCCGCCAAGCGGTGGGCGCGCTCGATGAAATCCAGGAACAGGAGAACGCGATCGTCGAACGCCTGCGCGAATGGTACGGCCTCCATTTCCCCGAACTCGCGCCCATGGTGGACGCTGGGACGTACATCGATCTCGTTGCGCTCCATGGGCGCCGTGAGCGGATGCCGATCGCTCCCGCAGAGAGCGTCGGTGCGGAACTCGGCGACCGCGAGGAGGAAGAATTGAAGTCGTTCGCGGGACTCGCGAAGCACGTCGCGGGAGAACGGAAGTTGGTCGAGGCGTACGTGGAACGCTCCGTCCGAGAGCTGGCCCCGAACGTCTCGGAGCTCACCGGGCCCATCATCGCCGCGCGACTCGTGACGCTCGCGGGGAGCGTCGAAGACCTGGCCCGCGCTCCGGCGGGGACCGTGCAGCTTCTCGGCGCGGAGCGCGCCTTGTTCCGACATCTCCGGACCGGCTCACGACCTCCGAAGCACGGAGTACTCTTCCAGCATCCCCTCGTCCATCGCGCGCCCACGTGGCAGCGCGGTGCCATCGCCCGTGCCCTCGCCGGACGCATCGCGATGGCGGCGCGCGCGGACGCATATACGAAACGACGAATCGCGCCGGATCTCCTTCGCAGCCTCGACTCCGCCGTCATTGAAATCCGTCGTCGGAAGTCGGAACGACCGGCCCGGACGACCGGTCATCGAACGCGAAACAAACGCCGGTCCAAGAAAGGTCGGCGTCAGTAAGGAAACATTTTAAGGACCCGGCATTATCGCTGCAGGAGAATCGCGATGTCGTGGGAACAGGCGGAGATTCGGGAGCTAAAGGTGAACCGGTACGTGGTCATCGACGACGAACCTTGCCGGATCATCAGCATCCAGATGTCGAAGCCGGGGAAACACGGCGAGGCGAAAGCCCGACTCGAAGTGGTCGGCCTCTTCGACGGTCAGAAGCGATCGGTCGTCCATCCCGTCACCCACAAGGTCCGTATCCCGATGATTGACAAGGGGAAGGCGCAAGTCCTTTCGATGCACGGGAACGTCGCGCAACTCATGGACCTCGCGACCTACCAGACGTTCGAACTTCCCGTGCCGGAGGAATTGCAGGGCAAGCTCCAGCCCGGCCAGGAGGTCATGTACATGGAAGCCCTGGGCCGCCGGAAGCTGACCTGGCAATGACCGGGCTCGTCCTCAAATAAGCCCATGCGATTCCGCTCGCGGATGGCCGCGCCTCGTTTCGCGGACGCCGTCGCGAAATACGACGCGGCCCGCATCGCCTTGTTCGGCGTTCCGTACGATCGCACCTGCTCGTTCCGCGGCGGCTCCCGATTCGCGCCTCGGGCGATCCGCGAGGCCTCGTACAACTTCGAGACCTTCATGATGGACCACCAGAGGGACCTGCTCGAGGTCCCCGTGGCCGACCTCGGCGACACGCCCGCCTTCGGACCGACAACGGAGATGGTGGGCGGCGTCACCAAGATGGCCTCCGAAGTCGTCGGTGCGGGAAAGATTCCGATCGTGATCGGCGGGGAGCACAGCCTCGCGCCCGCGGTCGTCCGTGCCTTCCCGAAGGACGTCGGCGTGATCGGGATCGACGCCCATCTGGACTTCCGAGAGTCCTACCTGGACGATCCGTGGTCGCACGCATGTAGCGCACGTCGGATTGCGGACCACATCGGCGTCGAGCATGTCGTCTACCTGGGCGTCCGGTCGTACAGCCGGGAAGAACGGGAGGACCTGGAGCGGCTCGGCCTCACGTACGTGAGCGTGTTCGACATCCATGAGCGCGGCATCGCAGCGGGTGCCGAGCGCGCGCTGAAGGAGGTTGACCGCGACCGGATTTACCTCACGGTCGACATGGACGGCATCGATCCCTCGTACGCACCGGCCGTCGGGAATCCCGAGCCGTTCGGTCTCTCCCCCCTGCAAGTGAAGAAGCTGATCGGCATCCTGGCGCCGCACCTCGTCGGCATGGACCTGAACGAAGTGAGCCCCGCCTGGGACTTCGGACAGACGGCGTTGCTGGCCGCCCGCCTGATTCGGGAAGCGATCGTGGCAATCGACGAGGCCCGCGGCTGAGATTCCTAAAACCGTTGTTGGTGAGAACCGGAGAAAAGGAAGCGACGAGCCCCGGACGCTCGCGAAGCCGCAGGTCCCGATCCCTCCCCCTCAACCGGGGTGTCCTCGGCCTGCGAATCCCGGCCGCCCATGCCCACCGGAAAGCGGCCCGAGAGGAGCGGCACCGGAGCTCGTCCCAACCCGTGACAGACGATGGCAGGGTCGAGCATATACTTTGCGAATTCCTCCGAGGGCGCAAGAACGTTTATGTGGGCTCGGTCGTTAGTTGGCCCTCCCGGTGCCATGGTCGACGGATGGAACGGCCCTCTCGAACAGGTGGACTCGTTTCGGTTCCAGATCCCACGGTCCTACAAGCCGCAGATGCGGACGAGCGGGCTCATCTTCGTGGACCAGCCGATGATCCCCCAGCTCCGGCAAGACCGGGCTCCGGAGCAAGTCGCGAATGTGGCGACCATGCCCGGTATCGTGGGGATGGCAATGGCC
>VBLU01000097.1 GCA_005879065.1 Methanobacteriota archaeon | reverse complement strand
ACCACCTTCGGCATCCAGCTGAGGCCCTATTCGGTCGCGGCCGCCGCGTCGCTGTCGCTCCTGTCAGGACTCGTGTTCGCATTAGCCTTCCAGGTCATCCGTACGACGGGTCAACGGGCGGCAAGAGGCCTCCCGGGTCCCCTTCTCGGATTCGCCGTGATGTGCCCGGCTTGCGCGAGCGGGCCGGTGTCGGGGCTGTTCCTCGCCTACGTGACGCCGATTGCATTCATGGGAGAGATGGGCTCAGCGTCCGCGTTTTCACGGCTGCTTGGAGCCTCTACGCTCTTGCTCATCGTGACGCTGGTCCTCTCCTGGACTATGATTTGCTTCTTTACGAATGTGCTTTTGCCCGACGTTCCTCCCACAGCGATCCAAGGCTCCGCGTCGACTAACGCGTGATTCGCGGCGCGGACGCTGGCGGACGGGGAAGTTCCAGCCTTCAGGCCGTGACGGTGAGGGTCCCCCACATGCCCTTATCCTGGTGGATCTTCCAGTCGGTCCGGTCGACCTGGTGGCACGCGAAGAAGTAGGTACCCGGGGTATTGATGACGAACCAGAAGAGGAAAGTGTTCCCTGGGTCGACGTCATGATCGACGCACGAATCCGGACAGCCGACTCGGCTCAAGTTCGTCCAGGAGTCATGGTACTCGGTGTACTCGTCAACCGTGAGATTCCCGATCGCCTCGTCATTTTGATATCCGTTGTGGTGCGACTCAGCGAGCGCGAGGGCCGCTTTCGCCGATTTCAAAATCGTTGCCCGGTCTCCGTCGAACAAGAGGAACTCGTGAGCCATGGTCCCACTATTGTTCATCGTAACCACGATGACCTGACCCGCTTTCGCCGTCCAGTCCGGATTGAAGTTGGGGGCGTCGTACCCGACATCGAACGTCATGAGGTGCTTTGGTAAGTCCGCCGATTGCGTTGGCTTCAACATCGGGAAGACGACCACGTCCATCACGGTTGCGGTGAGTGCAACCGCGATGACAATCGCAATCACGATCCACAGAGCGCCCTTTTTCGGCGCGGCCATCGGGGCCGTGCCGGATGACGATCCAGCCTCCATTATGAACCCAGCGAGCGGGGCATTAGTTATCCCAGCTTAAAGATTCTGAAAAGTTCGTGCGCGTTCGTGCGTGCGTGCGAGTTGAAAGCTTTTTACGGCCGATACGGATAACCGGTTCTCGTGCCAGCTCTGGCCCCCTCGGCGGAGCAGTGGCAGTCCTTGTTCACGTTGTACATCATCGCCGCGGTGATCGTCGGCGGGGCCGTCTTCGTCATGTTCTTCTTCTTCCTCGTGAGGTATCGGAGGAAGCCGGGTGGGACGGAACCCACGGACGCGCCGCGGGTCGGCGTCATGGCCGATCGGGGAAATCCGGCCCTCGCGGCGATCTTGACGGCGCTCTTGGTGTCTCTTTTCTTCGGCCTCACGTTGAACACATTCGCGCTCAACGCCTATCTGCAAAACCCCCCGAACGACCCGAACGCTCTCTACATCGATGTGATCGGCTTTCAGTGGGGCTGGCGGTTCGTCTATCCGAACGGCCATGAGGCAATCGACGAGCTTCGCGTCCCGGTCATTAATGGGACGTGCACGTCCTCGGTGCGCGGATGCTGGAGCGGGACCGTCATCCTGAACATCACGAGCGCGGACGTCTTCCACTCGTTCGGGATTGCGGTCTTCAAGATCAAGAGGGATGCCATCCCAGGTCGGGTGAATCAGGCGTGGTTTGTCGCGGACAAGGTCGGCATTCCGGACACGATTCCGGAATATCGCGAAGCGGTCCGGTGTTACGAGCTGTGCGGGACCGGCCACGCCCTCATGTTCGCGGACCTTCTCGTCCTCACCGGGGACAATTTCCGCGGATGGTACAACGGGCGCTAAGGAGCAAGCGATGGTCGATTGGAAACCCTTGAAACGGTGGCTTTTCACGACGAACCACAAGGATATCGGGATTCTCTACCTGCTCACTTCCCTCTACTTCTTCGTCACGGCGGGGCTCTTCGCCCTCACCTTCCGCTTTCAGCTCGCCGTCCCGTCGAACACCTTCCTCCAGCCGGACGAGTACAACCAGCTCGTCACGACCCACGGTCTCCTCATGCTCTTGTGGGTGATCACCCCGCTCGGCGCCGCGTTCGCGAACTACTTCGTGCCGATCCAAATCGGCGCTCGGGACATGGCTTTCCCGCGGTTGAACGCCCTCAGCTACTGGGTCTACCTCGCCAGCGGCATGCTCGCCCTGTCCAGCTTCTTCGCCGGTGGCGGGACCGCGGACTGGGGATGGACCACGTACGCGCCCCTCAACACCGTCGAGTTCAGCCCGGCGGTCGGCGGCTCCATGATGGGTCTCGCCCTGATGCTCCTCATGGCGTCGAGCATCGTGTCGACCGTGAATTTCCTCGTCACGATCTTCCGCCTCCGCGCCCCGGGGATGTCCCTCGTGCGGCTGCCGCTCTTTACGTGGGGGTGGATTTTCACGAGCCTGCTGATGCTCTGGGCATTCCCCGCGTTCGTGTCCGCGCTCAGCCTCCTGGTGGCGGACCGCGCGTTCGGGACCGTGTTCTTCACGTCGACCCAAGGCGGCCCCCTCCTGTGGGATCACATGTTCTGGTTCTTCGGCCATCCGGAGGTCTACGTCCTCCTGTTGCCCGGCTTCGCGATCGTCGGGGACCTCTTCTCGACGTTCAGCCGCCGGCCTCTTTACGCGAAGAAGATCATCATTGCGTGCCTCGCCATTGCCAGCATCCTGAGCTTCACCGTGTGGGCCCATCACATGTTCATGACGGGCATCTCGCAGAGCCTTCTTGAGGCGTTCAACGTCACGACCGAGCTGATCTCCATCCCGTTCGCCATCATCGTCATCGCGTACATCTTCACGCTCCGGGGCGGTTCGATCCGATTCACGACCCCGATGCTCTTCGCAGTCGGAGCGCTCGGCTTGTTCATCATCGGTGGCGTGACAGGGGTTTTCAACTCCTCCGTCGCGCTCGACACCGCGTTCCGGGGTACGTTCTGGGTCGTAGGCCACTTTCATTACACGATTGTCGGCGGCGGCTTGACCGGCCTATTCGGCGGCCTCTACTATTGGTTCCCCAAGATCACGGGTCGCATGTACAGCGAAAGGCTTGGGAAAATCCACTTCGCGATCTACATGGTCGGGTTCAACCTGCTGTACTTCCCGATGCATCTCCTCTACGACATGCCCCGGCGAATCTTCAAGTACGACGCGAGCACGGGATGGGGTCCGATCAACTTGCTCATCACGATCGGCGGATTCACGTTCGGGATCTCGCAACTCATCATGTTCGCGAACTTGCTTTGGAGCGCTCGCCGGGGTCCGGCCGCGGACAAGGATCCGTGGGGCGGATACTCCCTCGAGTGGGGGATCCCATCGCCACCCCCGGAGTTCAACTTCCCGGAGGGCGTCCCGGTGATCTCTGCCTCAGGGGTCACGTTCCGGCCATCGACTCCGGCGATGGCGAACGGTGGACAGGCCATGGCGGACGGCGGCCATGCCAATGGTGGCCACGCCTACGTCAGTCACGAGGATGAGTTCGGCGAGGAACATTGGAGCCATTGGCCGATCGTAGTGGCTGCGGGCGCCGGCATCGCCTTGTGGGGTCTCCTGATGGGTCTTCCCGCGCTCTTCCTTGGGACCGGGGTTCTCGCCGCGGCCCTCGTCGGGTGGGGCCGCGAATCCCTCCGAGGACGGTCCGAAGTGCCCGTCGAGGCAACGGGGGAGAAATGGCCGTTCGACCGGCTCGAGAACCTGTCGCTCGGGATGTGGATTTTCGTCTTTGGCGAAATCGCGTTCTTCGGGACCCTGTTCGGGGCGTTCGTGTTCCTCCGGATGAACAGTCCGCTCACGGGATTCGTTTGGCCTAGGCCCGGAGAGGTCCACAACATCTTCTGGGGCGGATTCAACACGATCGTGCTTCTCACGAGCGGGCTGACCATGGTCTTCGCCCTCACGTTCGCCCGTCGCGGATCGTATCGCGGACTTCAAGCCTCCCTCGTCGCGACGTTCGCCCTCGGTGCGTTCTTCATGGTAAACAAGGCGTTCGAGTGGAACGAACTCTTCACGAACGGATTCACGTTTTCGACGAGCTCGGCGTCGAGCATCTATTATGTCTTGTCGGGCGTCCACGGGGCGCACGTGGTCGCGGGCCTGACGGCGCTGGTCTACCTCATGGTCAAGGCGCTCAAGGCGGGCTCGGTGAAACAGGCGAGTGGCGCTGTAGAGATCTTCGGGATCTACTGGGGAATGGTAGACGCGGTCTGGGTGTTCCTCTTCCCCTTGCTCTATCTGTTGTGAGGTGATGAATGATGATCGAGGAGGCGAAATACGCGGCGGTATACGGCATCCTCATGCTGGGGCTCATCGTCGAGATCCTGATCGCGGTTGACGGGGGCGCGCTGGGGTCGCTCGCCGGGCCCGCGATCCTGGCCATCGCATCTCTCCAGGCGATTTTCATTTTTCTCGTGTACATGCATGGGCGATACGGCCCGCGTCCCGTCGCGGTCTTCGCGGTCATCTCGCTCATAACCGTCGTTCCGCTGTTCATCGCATTGCTTTACTCCGTGGTGATGCCGCATCACGGTTCGCTTCCGTAGGAGATGAAGAGATTGGCAGGCAAGTCAGTGCGCGCGGACGTGGCCGCCGGAATCGTGGCCGGAATTGCCGGGCTCGTCGTGATCGTCGCCATTTGGGTGAGCCTTGTCTTCCCAGCGCCTATCGTCTCAGGCGGTGGGGGCAGCATCTTGAGCGGAAACGACATCGCGCTTCGGGAGCATGAGTGGGGGTTCGCAGGTGGAGGCTATGCGCTCGCGAAAGGTGGCCCCGAAATTTGCGCGAACTCGAATAACGCCACCGTGAACATAACACTGACCAACACGGGAATCAATTTTCATGGATTCCAGGTTGTGAGGGCCGATACCGGGGTGTTCGTCGCCGGCCTGAACAAGACCGACCTCCTCGCTCGGGGGGAGACCCGCCAGTTCGTCGTGCAACCCGGGTGCTGACGTTCGACGACCCGCCGAAGTCACGGACCGTTCACGGCGGATAGCGCGGGAACGTCCCGCTCCGCAGCGTTCGCTCGCATGGCGGAGATCAGTAACACGCAGATCGCGAGCTCGACCGCTTTCGAGAGGATCCCGAGTAGATCGACTTCCTCGATGACCCCGATTGGCCAAAGGGCGACGGTCCTCGTGACGACGAAAGCGCCGATCAGGAAAAGGGTGAAAAGAAGCCACGCGGCGTCCCACCGACGGTGGAGATACGGGAATGCAATACCCCCGAGAATCTGGAGGGGGGCGACGACTTCGAAAAAGAGGGCGGCCGGCAGAGTCCCCAGGTGTTGGTTCAGGGCCAAGAGGTGGAGCCCTCCGTCGGCGATGAGCAGGAAGCCGATCACATAGGGCTTCCCTAGGTTCGGGTTCGCAGCGAACTCGCGGTAATGTGCTCCGACGACCCCCACCGTGGAAAAGGCGAGACCTTGGAACATCAGGAAGAGCCACAGATAGACGTCGCCCGCTCCGTGGCCCGATGATTGGTCTCCGGAAACGACCCCGATCAGGTTCAGGGCCCACGCGACGATCATGATGAAAACGCCTGACAGGAGGAAGGCGAATTCGGTCGAGACGTGGACGCGATGGAACATCGTGACGGCTCCTCACGCTTTCCTGCGTATATCTCTGTGTCTTTCTTCTCACGGCCTGGAGTCCGCGTAACGGATGAATCGAGGCGTTGGCTGCTATTGCCGCGAGGATTTATTACACGCGGAGCGCGTGCGGTCCGCGTGGGTCGCCTCGACGGACGCGTCGCGCTCGTCACCGGAGGGAGCGGAGGCATCGGGAAGGCCTCGGTCCTGGAATTCGCTTCTGAGGGAGCGGACGTCGCCGTGCAGTTCAACCGCGGGAGAGAGGCTGCCCAGGCCGTCGTGGAGAAGGTACAGAGCCTCGGCCGAAAGGCGGTCGCGCTCCAAGCCGACGTGACCGATCCCCGATCGTGCCGGACCCTTGCCGCGCAGACGATTGGTTCCCTCGGGCGCATCGACGTCGCGGCATGCTTCGCGGGCCATCCGTTCCGCGAGACAGAATGGAACAAGGACTTCACGGAGCTCACCCCCGCGGAGATGCGACAGCCGCTCGAGATCGACCTCCTCGGCTCCGCGTACGTGGCTCAGGCCGTCCTCCCGTCGATGGTGAAGGCGCGTCGTGGGAGCCTGATCCTGATCGGCTCGACGCCCGCGATTACCGGGGATCGGATTGGCATCAGCTATTTGGTCGCCAAGGCGGGCATCTTGGGTCTGACCCGAGCGCTCGCCCTTCGATATGGCCCGACCGGGATCCGTGTAAACGCCCTCGCGCTCGGCAGCATTTCGACGGGCCCGATGCAAGCCCTCTCGACCGACGAGACGAGGGCTTTGGCGGAGGAGCCCGCGTTGAAACGATGGGGTCGGCCGGAAGAGGTCGCGCGTGTGGTCGCATTCCTGGCGTCGGAGGACGCCTCGTACATCACCGGTCAAACGATCGTCGTGGACGGCGGCTACGCCCTTCGGTGATCGCTCAAGGCGCGGACAGCTTCACGCCTTCCATCGCGAACGTCCCTCGGGTCCCGCAGCTATGGCATGTGACCGAGAGGGACGGGACGCCTCCCGAGAACTGTTCGCGGACGAGCCAATGACTCCGGCCGCATCGACACAAGAGTCGGACTTCCTCATCGTGCGCGCGAATTTGAAGGAGGAAGCCTTCCGAACCGCTTTTCCATCCCCGTACGAGGATTCCCTGGGACGAATAAACACCTTGCTAGGGACCGGGATAGGTGACCCGCGGCCCCTCGACCTTCGCGAACTTCGTGAGCTGATGATGCTCGGTCTTTCCCGAGGAGATGATGTGTTCCACAGGAATGCCTCGGGCGACGAGAGAATCCGATATCAGGGAGCGATGGCATTTCCAAGGCACCACCTCGGCGCACATGATGGCGGTACGCCTTTGTCCCGCGAGCCGAATGAGGCGGTCCAATCCCACGCCGAATTCCGACGACGACATGTAGTCTGCGTATCCTCGAAACCCCGCATTTCGCCAGCCGGTGTTGCGGCTGTCGACCATAGGTTTGCGAAAGCCGCCGAGGTCCTCGAAGTGTTCGTAATCAATGCCCCGATCTCGAAGCGCGGCGGCGAGCACTTGTTTGGTGGCCCATGGGACCCGCTGGGATGCGGGGAAGCGGCGGACGTCCGCGAGTCGTTCGATTCGGTGTCCTGCGAGGAATTCGAAGAATTCTTGAAAGGACAGCGTCGAGTGACCGACGGTCCAGATCACGAGGTTCGTATTTCCACAACCATACATGGGTTCCTTTTGTCGTTCGTCCTCGGGAACATTTCCGGACCGACGGGATCAAGTAAACAAAGAATCGCCATGGCGGCCAGCGCTAAGGACCAGTCTGCGATGTTCGTTGTCGAGAGTCAGATGCGCGAATGTCAACGCCCTCTCGGGCACCGGGCCGCGTCGGAAGTGCTATGCTCGGATTGGACGATGTGGAGTTCAACGACGAAAAGGTGACCCTTCATGCGACCCGGCCAGTCTCCCTTTGACCCGCGCAAAAACCCAGAGCAGGCTCTGAGACTGGCGGAATCCATGCGCGTGCAGGGAGAGTCGAAGGAGCAGCAGGCTCTTGACCGGGAAGGGCTCGGAGGGGCAGAAGCAGAGCGGAAGAAGTCCCGCATGGTGTTTTGGACGAGAACGAGGACGGTCGTCGTGATTGTCACTACCGTCGTTGTCCTCGTGCTCGCCCTCTCTGTCGTCTTCGGCTTGCTGTAGACGGAGCGGACTGGCGGCC
This sequence comes from Methanobacteriota archaeon, assembly GCA_005879065.1. GTDB lineage: Archaea > Thermoplasmatota > Thermoplasmata > RBG-16-68-12 > RBG-16-68-12 > RBG-16-68-12. The sequence goes on along the minus strand of VBLU01000097.1, from coordinate 246 downwards.
TTCGTGCCTCGCCTGCGTCAGGAGCGGTCTAGGGGTCGGTGACGGAAAGGGCCGAGATGAGAGCCCCGGCCAGGCGGTGATTGGGGCCGAGGTCGCGATCTCGTGGTCCCGGAATTCCAGTCCATTTCTCCATGGGTATGGGTCCGTCCGGACTTGAACTAAATCCGGTTCGGGTCTCTCGTTCGGGATCGTGGGATTTCTCGCGGTAGGCCAAGTTCCACTAGCGATACCTGGGCTGAAATTTGT
>VBLU01000096.1 GCA_005879065.1 Methanobacteriota archaeon | reverse complement strand
CGCGAGGTACTCCTCTTTGTGCCTCGCGTACGCCGTCCGGGCCGACCCGTTCGAACCCGAATCGGTCGGCAGTTCGCCCAGGAGAAATGCGGTGCAATGGAGGTCCCGCAACCAGTGGATGAGGGAGAACATGTCCCGCCGCGGCTCGCGGAATTTCGCGAGGATTTCCAGTGCGTCGAGGGAGTCGAGGACCAGGAGCCGGTAGTCGAAGGATTTGCGGATGCCCTGCGTGTACAACTTGAACAGGTCCATCCAGGGCTGTTCCGTCGGGCCGGTGAGCTTCTTCCGCAACATCCCCAGGTCCAAGATGCTCAGGTTCCCGCCTGTATCTTCGAGCCGATAGCCGAGCCCCTCCGTGTGATCGACGAGGCTCGCGCGGCTTTGCTCCAGGGAGACGTACAGGCCCCGCACCCGATCCAGCGCGTTCGCGTGGAGGATGTGGTACGTGAGCGAGGTCTTCATCGTCCCCGGTGCGCCCGACACGAGGACGACACTGCCGTCCGGGATGCCGCCGCCGAGGACATCGTCCAAGCCTTCCATCTTCGTGGGGATTCGCTTCATTCTTGTCCCTCCGCGATCAGCTCCAGCTTCTGTCGGATCGATTCGATCTGTTGTTGGATGCGCTTCTTCTCTTGGGGAACGTCGACGACGTCGGCCAGGCTTCCAAGGTCCACGGTGGCCCGGTCCGCGATTCGAACGAGGTCGGTCTTGTCGATCTCTTCTGGCTTCTTCCCGATCTTGGCGAGCTGGGTGCGGAGCACGCCTTCGCCCGCGTCCCCCAGTTGCTCGACGAAGACCAGACGGGCTTTCTCGAACAGGGGCTCTCGCTCGCTCACGGCGTCCGCGGCCGCGAACAGTTCCTCCATCTCCTTCCCTTTCCAGTAGTCCGCGGCGGTCACGACCAGTTCGACGTCCGTTTCGGAGGATCGACGGGACGGCCACTTGCCGCGGGCGATCTCCACGGCCCCTTGGGCCGCGAACGAGCGAAGGACGCTCGACGCGGCCTCGAACTGGACTTGGAGCCCATGGGCCGCGGGCCCCCCGACGACGCCGGAGAGTTCCGTCAGGGCCCGCGACAAGAAGTCCTGGAGGGCCTGGACATGGTCCGTCGTCACGTCCTCGCGGCGGATTCCATGCCCGCGACAGAAGGAGTCGAAAAGGCGACCCGCCCCGGTCCCGAACGATTGGGCCAGGATGGCGACGATCTCGGTCGCAGCATCCGCCATGGGCCACCACGGTAGGTCCAGTCCTTGCAGGGTCTTCCGCTCCGACTCCGTGAGACGCGAAGGGCACAGGATCACGGTCGATCCAGAGTCTCGGGCCACATGGCGCAGACGCACCGCGACCTCGCCTGCGGCCCGCCAGCCGGAGAGGACGGACAAATCCGCGAGATCTTCGAGTACGACGAAACCGCCTGGGGCGGACGCGAGGAACTCGGACACAGTGGTCACGGTCCGCAAGGCGGCATGTCGATTGGGAGCGAAGGAAGCGGAGGCCACACCGGAGGTCGTGACTTTCGGCGGGTCGCGGGCCACGATCAAGGTCGGCCGGTCCGACCCGGCTTCCTCCTCCGCGGTCCGCAGCGCGTACTTCGGACGTCGTTCGTCGAACACGATCGCATCGGCCCCCCGAATTCCACCGGTCGTGGTTCTGCCCTTCGGACGGCGCGGCGCGATCGGGAACGGATCCGTCTGCAGGGCGACCCGGGCGAAACATGCGAGGGCGAGAGGGGCCGCCAGGTTCGCCCCCGCGAGGGGCGACCGTCCGAGGAATTCCAGCTCGTAGGTGTAGATGGGACCCGCGACGATCAGGGCGATCACTCCGACGCTCAACCAGAACGCGTGCGTCGCGAACATCGGACTCGCATGTCGCGCAAAGATCGTCTCCCCGAGAGCGATCCCGAGACACAGGACGAGGAAGCCGCCGAGGACCGTCCCTTCGTAGGCAGTGGCGACGGTCCAACCTTCAATGGGCGCCAAATAGGCGAGGAGCGGGACCGGGACCAAGAGGAGAAACGTCATCGCGCGCCGTCGCGGAAGGGCTTCTCCGTGGATGAGGCCCAGGACCAGAATGGCGGTCAGGGCATGGGTGAGCAGCATGAGGCCGAGGACCAGGTCCTCACGGACCGCGGGGAGGACGCCTTCGTTCCGGGCCGCGGACCAGGCGCCCACGACGAGGAACGACAGCGCACAGGCCGCGAAGGTCGATTGGAGCCACGGTCGGCGGCCCCGAATGGCCAGGAAGGCGAGGAGCCAGCCATCCGCGGCAACGCCCAGGAGGACGATGACGCTCGAGAGGTTCATCGGGAGCCCCCGAGAGCGCGCACGCGTAGGATCGTCACGATGTCGGCGGGACGCCAGCTCCACCGAGAGGTCCCCGCCTCGCGGAGATCCGCGGCGGATCGAAACCCCGCCTGACGTGCGTCGTCGTCCGTCAGGTCCGAGAGGAAGGTGCGGCGCGCATCCTCGATGAGGAGACGCGCGAACTCCGTGCCCGTCTCATACTTCGCCCGGACGACGTGGCCGACGCTCGGTGCGGTCAGGTCCTCGGAGGGTCGCACGACCGACCGGGCCACCCGTTTCAAGAGACGGTCGCCCTCGTCCAGGGTGAAGGCGAGCTCGCCGCTCGGACGGCCCCGCGGCAATTCCCCCGTCATCGCGAGCCGCGCCGCCCAGATGACCAGGAAGGTCACGAAGCCGCCGATGATGAGCAGGTTCGTAAAGCCGATCTGGTAAAACTCCCGGTGGTACCAGAAGCCCGCGACGAGGACCAGGGACAGGAGGAACAGGAAGAGGGAGCGGATCGCGAGCGCGCGTAGACGTCCGTCCATGCGTCACCCGATCGCCCGGGCCACCTCGAACCGCCCGTTCTCGAACAGGAGGGTGTGGTCGTCGCTGTCCTGGTTCACGCTCCGCATCTTCACGCACTGGACCCGACGTTGGTAGGAGGTCTCCGAGACCGGCTGGAGACGGAGGTGGACGATCCCGTCCGCGAGGAACTCTTCCTCCAGGGCGGTGGCCGGCGCCTCGTACCCGGGCTCCTCCGAGATTAGTAGGCTCGTGACCCCGAGGTCCCTCAACCATTCGAAGAACCCGAAAGTCTCCGCACGGCGATCCTGGAACTCCAACATGAGTTCAAGGGCGTCCCACGAATCGATCGCGAGTAGCTGGAACTTCCGTTTCTTGCGCAGCTCGAGGACCTTGGCCTTCAACACCGCGATGAGGGCCTCCCCGCGCGGCGCCGTGTCGTCCGTCATGGCCCCGACCTTCGTCACCATCTCCTCGAGGTGTTCCCGACCGCGACTCAGGTCGAGGATCGGGAGGGCGTCGGAAACCGCGGTCGCCTTGAGGCCGAGGGCCGCGACGTGTTCGAGCAGGCCGCCGGCCGGCTGTTCGAGCGTCACGTACAGACCGGGCGTCCCTTCGAGGGCGTTGTGATAGAGGACGTAGTACGCCAGGGACGACTTCATCGTGCCGCTCGCGCCGCGGATCAGGATGACGTGTCCCTGCGGGATGCCGCCGCGGAGGACCTCCTGGTCGAAGCCGCGAATGTGCGTCTTCACGAGGGCCCGCGCCATGCCGACCTCTCAGGTGCTCATCGCGCGCGTGACCCGGAAGCGTCCGTCGTCGAGGACCATCGCCAGGTACCCGGTCTCGTGCTTCGTCCCGCGCATCTTCACCACTCGAAGGCGGCGTTGCGCCTCCAGGTCGGAGACCATGTGGATCCGGAGCTGGATCACGCCGTCCGCGAGGAAGTCCTCGTCCCACCGTCCCTGGAGCACGTGCCCGGCGATCAACCAGTCCGGTCGCTCCGTGACGACGAAGCTCGTGACCGCGAGATCGCGCAGCCACTCGAAGAGGCGGTACATCTCTCGCCGCCGATCTTTGAACTTCGCGAGGACCTCGAGTGCCTCGAGGGAATCGATCACGATCAGGTCGAGGCCCCGCTTCTCCTTGATCGACTTGATGCCGGCCTCGAGGGCGTCGACCCAATCCTTCTTCTCGCTGAGGATGTCCGCCGCGGTCCTCGGGTCGAGGACGACGAGGGAGCCTTTCGGCACGTCGAGCTTCAACCCTACGGAGCCCATCTGTTTCAGGAGGCTCGAGGCCCGCTCCTCCAGGCTCACGTACAGGCAGTGGAGACCTTCGCGGGCCGCGTTGTGGAGCAGGATCGAGAAGGCGAGGGAGGATTTCATCGTCCCTGGCGCGCCTTCGATCAGGACCAGATGGCCCCATGGGATTCCTCC
>VBLU01000095.1 GCA_005879065.1 Methanobacteriota archaeon | reverse complement strand
GAAACAGCGCAAGGCCTCGGGCAATTTCTGCATCGACGCGAGGACGAGCCCGCGTTCCACCCAGGTATCCGCGTGCTCCGGACGGATCCGGGTCGCGCGCTCCAGGACCGTCGCGGCGGTCGGAAGTTCATCGAGGAATCGGAGGACACGACCCAAACCAAGCCAGGCTTGCTCGTCCTTCGGACTCAGTTCGAGGGACCGAAGGTACGCCACCGCGGCCTTGTACGGGCGGTCGA
>VBLU01000094.1 GCA_005879065.1 Methanobacteriota archaeon | reverse complement strand
TTCAAAGGCTTCCGCGACCTCCGCGCGGCGCTCGAGGCCGCCCCCGAGGAAGAAGTTTGGGTGGAGATCGACAGGTACCGCGACCAGGCCGACAGCATTCGGGTTATCGAAGGCATCGGCAAGGACCCGGAGGCCGGCTCGCTGTTCGGTCGGATCCTCCAACTCGCGGCCCCCGGCGTCCTCTGCCCCCAGGCCAACGCGGAGCGGGTCCAACTTTGACGGGCCACCGGTGACCGATCGCGTCATTCAGACGGTGACACTTGGATGTCCGAGTGTCATCTCACGTGTTTGAGCAGGTTCGTCGCTGACCAGCGGAAAGCCCGAGCTGACGTATCTCAGTGGTCCGGAGCTGGCGGGGGTACGCGCAAGCGCTTCCCTCCACTCCAAACGGACAGCCGCCCAGAGCGGCTAGACCCATGATGAACACGATTCGAACAGTACGAGCACTCTTCGCGTAAGCTGGAGCGGCCAAGGTCACTGCGCTAGGAACGAGTCCTGTTATCGACCGTGCGGTCGAAACTGATCGCACCCTCACAGTCCAACTGGAGGCTTCGCATGCGAACTTCTTTTCGAGCGCAGGAACGCCTCGACCATCGTCGCGATTCCCGCGAGCGTGATCGCGGCGCCCAGCCAGCTTGTGACTGCCGATCCCCGCTGCATTGCGCCCAGCAGGGTCGTAATTCCGGACGTCGAGAGGGCAACGCCAACATGGGCCAGCCAATTGGGCTTCACACTCCGTGTCTCCACCGTGCCGGCAAGGGGAAGCGTGTTAGGCCAGCCAAATGGGTTTTTGCCTTCAACCCGATGGACGCGAAGATAAGCGCAAGCGGACTGATAGAGAATGCGGAGCCCCGGCAGATCGAGTCCGGCTCCCGCAACGATTTTCATCTTCCGCGAGCCGTCTCTTCCGACAACCAGCATTGATGCATTGGTGGCTCGCGGTCCCGCCTTGACGAACAACTCTCCCACGTCCTTCCAGGCGGTGCTGGCGGTCGTCTTGCGCCCAAAAGTCTTTCGGATGCCCGAATCGTCTGTCTCCCAAACCGTCTCCCGCGAAATAAGGGAGAGCGTCCAAGCAAGCGCGAGGAATGGAAGCAGGAGGAGGATCGTTGCTAGTAGAGGTGGATTCGTGTAGGCCTGGAGATACCCAAACAGCACGGCCCAAAAGAGCATCAGGATGAGAATTCCGACTCGGGCATAGCTGGGTGAGCGGTACACAACGCGGACCACGACAAAGACCGCTCTCGGAAGAGGCCCGCCTTACTTCAATATGGCAGCCACGCGCTCTACAGCCTCGATGACAGTCGGTGGGCCATTTGTCATCGGGAACCGAAATCACGGAACAAATGGAACCCATTGAGCTTCACGAAAGAAGCAAGATCAGGATCGCACCGCCAATCGCGGCGACGCTGGCGGTGAGGAGAAGTCTACCCGTAAAGGCATGCCCTAGCACGGCCGTATCCACCTTTCGAAACGACGGGAAGCCGAATAAATTGCCAAGCGCACCGCACCACAGGGAAACTCCAATAAACCGAATCCCTGTCCGAGGGTCGGCGCCGCCGAAGGGAAGGACAAAGCTGAAGATGGACCCAAGTCCGAGGAAGACCATCCCTGCGATTGCGAAAGCTGCGCTCACGACGCCCCTTGGAGTGATGAACGGACCCCGACGTACGATCCGCATCTTGGCGACATATTCGTCGAACGGGATCCGGAAGACTTCGCGTTGCCGAGGAAGGAGCCAGTAGAACACGTACAGAAGCCCGTAGACCTCAATCGCGAGACATTCGGTGAGAACGATTCGAATGATCGTCTCGTTCCAAGAGACGATTAAGACGACAGCCTGAACGGATAGGGTCCCCGGCAACACGACACGTGCGGCTCGCAACAGACGCTCGAGTTTCTCGCCCCGCTCTCGCCAGGTCGGTCGGAGCCGTTCGAGGCGATTCTCCCGTGAGCCCGGCAACGAGGCGGGCAAGTCACCCTCGCACCAAGAATCTTGGGAACACTAGCGGATGCCCGTTGACTTCGGCGCGAGACGCGAATTTCAAAACCAACGGAAGGGTGCGAGCCAAGAAAGCCGCGACTTCGAAGGGCTTCGGCCCGTCCACGGGGACCGCATCCGCTGCAGCCACTCCATCTTCTCCCGGTTCAGGAGGAACAGGCCGGCGATCACGACGATGAACCCGACCGCAGACGCGGGCGGGATCGATACGCTGATTTGGAGTGGTTCCACCAGAGTGGGCCGCGGTTCCGTCGATATGCCTCGGGTCGCATGAATCGGTGGGAGCCGGGCAACAATCAGGGTGAAGGATCGGGTCTGCACGGCCTCCGCATTTCCCGCGACGTCGGTCGCGAAATACTCGAGCTGATGGGTCCCGGTCCACGCGAGGAGGATCGGGCTCGTATACGCCATCCAGGTGCCCGAGTCGATCCGAACTGAGATGAATCGGACGCCGCTCGTCGCGTCCGAGGCGCTCAAGGCCACGCGCAGCGGGGACGCGTACCGTCCGAGCGCATCCGGGAGCTTGTCCGGTGTCAAGGAGGTCGTCGGGGCGATCGTGTCGATTCCGAAGGCCGTCGAGTGGATCGCCCCGTCATGCCCGACGAAATCCGTCCCGTAGGTGTCGACCGTGTGTGCGCCGTCCATGGGGATCGAGAACGGCCCCGTGTAGGTGCTCCATGCACCGCCATCTGACCGGACGTGGATTGCCGAGACACCGGATCCGGCGTCGGATCCGCTCACGGTGACCTGGACGGGAGAGCGGAACCAGTTCCCCGATTCCGTTGTGCCGGACAGGACCGCGGATGAGACCGGACCCGCCGTGTCGACTTTGAAGGTCGTCGAGTGAATCGTCTCGTAGTTGCTCGCCTTGTCCGTGGCGAAGTACTCGACCGTGTGCGCGCCGTCCACGCCCACGGTCATGGGCGCCGTGTACGGCTGCCAACTACCGCCATCCATGCGGTCGTAGATCGCGGCGACGCCGGAACCCGAGTCCGACGCGTTCAGCGTGACTTGGACGGGAGAGACGAACCATTGTGCCGGACCCGCCGTCCCGGACAGGGATGCGGTCGACACCGGCGCGATCATGTCCGGGTTCGGGTCGAAGTAGGGCGCCCAGGACACTCGCGGGACACCGAGGCCCGCGCCGACGGTGCCGTTCGAGGCGGCCGCGAGGAGCCACGTGGAGTAGTTCCAATTGTCCACGACGCCCAGGGCGCCGAAGATCCGGTTCATGTCCCGCGACCAGGGCGCGTCGAGGCTCGGCTCGTTGATCGGGAAGCCCCAAGACGTCTCGAATTCGGAGTCGACCCGGCCGGCCGGGCTGCGCTCCGTGCAGATCGCATACGTGGACCAGGCGGTGTCGTCCACGGCATAGGCGCCGTAGTCCTGGAAGGCGCGGGCGAGGATCTTCGCCGGCTCCGTCTCGAGGCCCATCGCACTCACGTTGATGGACGGAGGGAGCGCGAGGAGGGATCCTTCCCGGAGCGCGGGGACCGTTCCGTTATAGGAGCCGGACGCACCGCTGTCCGCCGTCGTCGCGGGCCAACGGAATCCCCGTGTGAGATTGTCGTAGTAGTAGTCCTCCGCACCGTGCAGGTTCACCTTCATCGCGTGGCGGATGGTGCCTCCTGGTACGAGCTCTCCCAGGCGGATCGTGCCGCCGATCGACGAGAGCATGGAGCCGCCGTGACCTCCGGAGTTGCCGGTCCCGAACAGGCTCTCGTTCTCCTGCGACCACCACATCGTGACGTTTCCGTCTTCAGTGCAACGCGCCATCGGCTGGCCCTGGATCAGCGTGTGGTTGTCGGCGGCCAGGATCGCGGTCGCATAGTTCGGCGTCGAGCCGTCCGGATTGCCGGAGCCCGCGCCAGGGACGACGAAATTGGGCGGGATGGGCGCCGAGAAGAGGACGCCGCCCTGGACGTCGCATCGGCTGCCGCCGCCCCAGGCATCGCCGTTGTAGTAGACCGGTGTGACGGGAGCGCCCGGTGTCAGGACGAGGACGTCGACATCCGTGGTCATCCCATAGTCCGTGGGTTTCTTGATGCCGGCGGGGACGTAGACCGCGCTCGCGCCGATCGGGAGATTCCAGATGCTGTTCCTCGAGAAGGGCCACGCATGCGCATTCCGAACGACGTTCGTCGTCGAGGGGGAGTTGGGTTGCACGGCCGCGTCGATGGTCAACGGGAAAGAAGCGCTCCGGTTGCCACTCGTCGAAGGTCCGCCGATCCCGAGGGCCATGGAGCTGAAGACGACCAGCCCGATCAACGCGATCGCAA
>VBLU01000093.1 GCA_005879065.1 Methanobacteriota archaeon | reverse complement strand
CCCATCGAACCGCCCGTCTCGTCGAGGAATCCGGATGCCAGCATCGTCGGGTTTCGCAGGGCGACGCCGGCGATCTCTGTCCGGAGGTCCACCATCGGCGGACCGAAATGGCGGAACTGCTAAAGGTTTTGGGTCCGCGAGAATACGATCGCCACTCTGAAGGGCGGCCCCTGAGAAACGTCTCCATGGTAGGAACGTTCGATTCGTGCCCGATCCGCTTCTGGGGCCGATCGCACACGAGCTGTCAAGGCCGCGATGCGCTGATCGACGAAGCGGTTGCCGTCACTGCAGCGGGCAACGCATCCAGGACCCCTCCGGGTCCGACGAGGAACACATGTACGGCCGAGCCGTACGCCGGTGCTCCGATTGACCAGTTGCCAATCCGAATCATGTACGAGTTCCAGCCGTTCGAATTCTCCGTCGCTGGCGGGCGGATGTCTATGCGGTCACCGGCATTGACGAGCCCGTTCGAGTCCGTGTCAACGAACCGGAGCATGCCGTTCACGGAGGAGGGCAGCGCCAGGGACGTCATCCGGTCGGCCACCGAAAATCCTGGAGGCGACTCCGCGCCGATGGCGGCGGAGATCGACAGGTAGAACAGATCGGCCACGCTCTTCCACTCCTTCGCGGAGTCGATGACGTTGCCTGCCCCCTTGAACGGAAGAGACTTCAGCAGGACCGCAGGGACCCGATCGGGCTGATAGCCCGTCGCGTTCTTTGCATGGATTTCGTAGTGGCTCCAGCCGCCCCCATCTGTACCGTTGTACACGAGCCACAGGTCCCGCACCTGAGAGACCGCATCGATCACGACACCGATCGAACGATGGAGGGCCGGGAAGGGGCACGCGAGCTCGGGCGCCCATACGGCGGCATCCCCGTTGATCGAGAACGATTGGAGGTGAAGCGTCGTTTGGTAGGAATCCCCAACGGCATACGACTTGTTGGGATCGCCCAAGACACTCCCCGACCACGGTTCCCCGTCCCCACAGGATCGGTCCCCGTCGAGTTGTAGGATGACTCGGGTGCCACGACCCGTCCTCTCCTGCGCGATCAATGTGATGGTCCCTTGAACCACGATGTTGTCTCCGGCTTTCAGATGCTCCATCGAGAGCACCTCGGCGATCGATCGGGGCCGAAGGATCTGCCACGTCGCGAACACCGCGACGACGATGGCGATCGCCGCGAGGAGGGCGATCAACTTCCGGCGGCTTCGTTTTGGGCGTGGGGTCGTGGGGCTTGTCGGCGATCTCTCCACGGACTCGTCGATGACACCGAGAGGCGTAAGCTTTTGGCGATCGCGGTGCGACACGATGCAGGATCGCGGCAGTCCCACGATGAGATGAATCGCAGGGGAGCGCCTACGACTCGAGAGTGGTTGGTATGAGCGATCCGGAACCTGTTCAACTCTGAGGATTTCGATGGGAGGTTTGCCGGGGTCCCACGATGACCGGAGGAGTACTCCTCGCCCCTGTAGTCGTTTTTGAGGACTCGCGGCGTCGTCCGGAGGTCGCTGCTGGACGTCAAGTACGGTCATCGCGCGCTACTGACTGGCTCCGCTAGGCGGGCCGCGGGGCCCTCCCAGGAAGGTTTATCCCCGACATTTTCATCGGAAAGGGGATGCGAGTCGCAGGACTCGGGCTCGACGCCCGCATCGTGGAAATCCTGAAGGGGCAAGGCATCGAAGAGCTGTATCCGCCCCAAACCGATGCGATCGGTCCGGCCTTACTCGGCGAGAACCTCGTCCTGGCAATTCCAACCGCGAGCGGAAAGTCACTCGTGGCCTACCTCGCGATCTTGGCTTCCGTCCTTCGCGGGGGGAAGGCGCTCTATATCGTGCCGCTTCGCGCACTCGCCGCGGAGAAGTACGAGGACCTGAAGGAGTTCGAGCAACTTGGAATGAAGGTCGGAGTAAGCGTGGGGGATTACGACTCCGTCGACCCGACACTCGAAAAGTTCGATGTCATTGTGGCCACCTCGGAACGGGCGGATTCCCTCCTCCGTCACCGAACGAATTGGCTCCAGCAGCTGACCGTCGTCGTGGCGGACGAGGTCCATCTCATCAACGATGCCGACCGCGGACCCACGCTGGAGATCACGCTCGCCAAGCTGCGTCAGGTGAATCCGAAGGCCCAGGTGCTCGCGCTCAGTGCGACGATCAAGAACTCTGATCAGCTTGCGAAATGGCTCGAAGCGGAACATGTGAAAAGCGAGTGGCGGCCAGTTCCCCTGAAAGAAGGCGTGTACCACGACGGACTCATCCATTTCGTCGACAAGTCGATTACAGAAATCAAGGCCGGGGAGGACGCCATCTCGGGTCTGGTCGCGGACATCATGTCAACAGGCGGTCAAGCACTCGTCTTCGTCAACACCCGTCGATCAACGGAAGCCCTCGCAAAGGTCGTGGGCTCACGGATCCGTCACGATCTCGACGAAAAGAAAAAAGATCACCTCAAGAAAGTCGCCGAGAGTCTCTCTGCAGCACAGGATGAACCGACTTCGATGGGGGCCCGGTTGGCCCGATGCATCGAGAACGGAGCCGCGTTCCACAACGCCGGCCTCACCAACCCCCAACGTGCGATCGTGGAAAAGGAATTTCGGAAGGGTCGGCTTGCCTGCATCGTCGCGACTCCGACCCTCGCGGCCGGAATCAACCTCCCGGCCCGGCGTGTCATTGTCCGAGACCTGAATCGGTTTGACGTAAACTTCGGTCTCGCTCCAATACCGGTGCTTGAGGTCAAGCAAATGTGCGGTCGCGCCGGCCGACCCCGGTACGACAAGTACGGCGAAGCCATCCTGTTCGCCAAGGACATCGATGAAGTCGACGAACTCATGGAGGACTACTTCCTCAGCGAACCGGAAGCAATCGAATCCAAACTTGGCTCCGAGCCTGCGCTCCGGATGCACGTCCTCGCGAGTGTCGCGACCGGACACGTCGGAACCGAGGAGGATCTCCTCGCCTTTTTCAATCGCACGTTCTTTGCGTCCGCCGGGGACGTCTACACCATCCACGGGAAAATCCGCGAGGTCCTTGACTTCCTCGAGAAAGAGGAATTTATCAACCGCCACGACGGCTTCCTGAAGCCCACATTCTTCGGCAAGCGGACGAGCGACCTATACATCGATCCGCTGAGTGCGGTCAAGATGCGAGACACCCTCCGCAAGCCGCGGGACGACCCAATCTTCCACCTTTGGTCAATCTGTACCACGCCCGACATGCCGAAGCTGTACCTTCGCCGCGGCGACTATGCTTGGGTGGAGCAGAAAATCGAGGAGGCCGAATTTACGTTTCCGATCGAAGACTACGACTTCTTCCTCGCGGAGGTGAAGACGGCAGCCCTCCTGGACGATTGGACAGCAGAGCGGACCGAGGAGGAGGTCACGAAGAAGTTCGGGATCGGGCCAGCGACCCGGGTGCAGTACGGCGTGAAGGAGGAACTGTTGGAACTCATTTCGCTGCGAGGCGTCGGTCGAGTCCGGGGTCGCGCTCTCCATCAGCGCGGCTTCAAGAGCCTACGGGACCTCCAAAAGGCGAACCCAAACGATCTCGCCCGAATCCCCGCGATTGGTCCCAACCTCGCGAAGAAGATCAAAGAGCAGGTCGGCGTCCCGATAGAACGGGGTGCGTTGGAGGGGCAAGCCGGCCTGGGGGACTTCGCTTGACCCATTCGATTGCAGGCGTGCGCACCAAGATCTCCGATCCCGAGGCCGTCATCCAGGAGGCACATCGGTGGGGGACGGCCCATGCCGCAGAGGTGATGCTCGCGGACGCCCGCCTGGTTTTCGGCGCCGATCATCTCGAGACGGCGGCCCGACACGCGGAACGAGCGCGGGACTCGAGTTCGATGATCACTCGATCCGTCGCGATGGAAACCCTCCTGTACTTGTCCGGACGGGGCCAGGTCAGCGAGGCGATCGGGATGGCCGGCATCAGCATCGGATCGACGAACGTGGCGATATGTGTCTTCGGGTCGAGAGTCGACAATCTCATTGAGGCCCTCGGGTGGACCCGGGACGACAGTGTCTTGGACGCGCAGGGGAAGTCGTTGCGAGCACTCGGGATATCCCCCGCCGAAGAGGCGACCGTCCCGCAGGAGGCGCGACGCGATCTGGCGCTCGAGCGAACGGCCCTCCTCGACGCGTTCCGATGAAAATCGGGACCGCGCCGATGGGTCCCTCCGGGAGCCGATCCGCCTCGCGAGCGTGGGACCCATCAGGGCAATTGTCCGGTCAACAGAAATCGGACGACGAGACCGATAAGCGCCATGCCCACGATGACGAGGATGAGAAGCCCGACCGCACCCGCGATCCCGGGCACCAACGGATTCTCCGGCTTACCTTCGCGAACCCCGCCGTCAACGAGGACCCGCTCGAGTTCGGCGGGTACGTCCGTGCGGACGCTCTGGACCACTTTCGGATGGAGTGTGCCGATGCCGGGCGGAATCGGAGGCATCACCATGAACATCCCTCTGGCCATCTCATGGTGGACCGAGTTGATATATCGGCGGTGGGCATCCCCCGGAACCAGTAAAGCTCACACAGGATCGAACAGCGCACGCCGAGCCCGAGGACGACCAGTGTGGACCTGGTCAGGAACGGCCGCTCGCCTGCGCCGGTCGCTAAGGCCAGAGCCTCGCGAATACGACGCCGTAGAGGAAGAAGGCGAAGACCACGAGCCCCCCGAGGATTCCCATCATGACGAGGAGGCCCCGGCGCGAACCGACCCGCTTCCGATGAGCGGGGATCGTGACGCCCTCCCATTCCCGGTCTACGGAAGGTTGCGCATGGGGCATCGGGCGCGAGGCGGGTGGTCCAGGGGCGTAGGGGACCGCGAGGATCGGCAACAGACTCCGCATCGACAGAGTCAGGACGGCAGCAACCATGAACCTTCGCCAATCGCTTGACAACGCATCGAAGGGCGAAGACGTCGTCCGTGATGTCCTGGACGTCTCCGATGCGGCGGCCAGGATTCGAACCTGGGAACCCCTGCGGGACGAGACCCTAAATCTCGCGCCGTTTCCGAGCTTGGCTACCGCCGCGTGGGTCCGAATCCGCGAGACGTAGAAAAGGGTTCCCGCGGGAGGAAAGGTACATGGGCCGCCGGCCCATGTTGTGGTCGATGTCCTTCGCCCGACTGCCCTTCGATCCGGAGACCTACCTCACGGACGTTCGCATGTTCCAACAAGAAGGGTTCGGCGCTGTCTATCTGATCGATGACGAGCAGAAGGCGATCATTGAGACAGGTACCTCCTGGGATGCGTCGAAAATCCTCGAGGCGGTGAAGACGTTCGGCCTCCGGCCGTCCGACATCGATGCCCTGGTCGTGTCGCACATCCACCTCGACCACGCGGGCGGCGCGGGATTTCTCCTGCCCGACATGCCGCGAGCGAAGGTGTATGTGCACGAGCGCGGCTTCAAACACCTCGTGGACCCGTCGAAGCTCGTCGCGAGTGCGCATCAGGCCCTGAATGACGACGAGGCCAACCTGTTCGGCACGATGCGCCCGATCCCTCCGGACCGCCTCGTCGCGGTAAAGGATCAGGATCGACTCGACCTGGGGACGCATTCCCTGGTGTTCTACGACTCCCCCGGTCATGCGCCGCACGAGCTCGCGATCCTGGATGAACGGAATCGATGCGTCTACACGGGCGATGCCGCCGGCCTCTACTTTCCCGGCGACGAAATCCTCATGCCGATCGCGCCCGCTCCGTCGTTCGACCTGGAGAAGAACCTCGAGACGTTCCGCCATCTCCTTGCCCTGAAGCCGCGGGCCTTACTGTTCAGCCATTACGGTCCCCATGGGAAACCAAGGGCCGCGATCGAGGCGATGATGGCCCTGTATCCGTCCTGGGGGCGGGTGGTCAAGGAACGCCTCGCCTCCGCGGGCGAAGACGGCGTCCTCCGGGAGCTGTACGACATGACTTGTCGCGCTGCGAAGCGGTTCCCGCGGGATTTCCTGGAGCGGCGGATCCGGGTGAGCATTCGAGGCCTCGCGGCCTACCACGAGAGGTTGGAGCATGTTGGGCCCCGTCGTTGAGGACGCGATCGAAGGGATCGCGGGGGACCGCACGAGCAGCGCGTCCCGCCTCGCCCGGGTGGCCCTCGAGACGATGGCCCTTGCGACCCTGGAGCGGCCGGGCCAGAGGGACCCGGCGACGCTCGCGGAGATCGCGCGACGGATCTCGGAGGCCCAGCCCGCGATGGCGATCGTCCACAACGTCGTCCATATGTTCGTGGGCCTCGTGGCCGAGGGACACGAACCCATGGCGGTGCTGCGCCAGCTCCTCGAGGAGCTGGATACGGCTCGGGAGCGGATTGGCAAGACGTTCCTGAAGATCGCGCCCGACCGGGCCACGGTCCTCACGTTGAGCTACAGCGAGAGCGTCCGGGCGTGCCTTCTCGCGGCCCACAACCGAGGCCGCATCGTTCGCGTCTTGGTCATGGAAGCGGGACCCGTGTTCGAAGGTCGAGCCATGGCCGCCGCCCTCGGTCGAGACGGTATTCCCGTTGAGGTCATCTCGGACGAGGTCGGACCGACTCGAGCTGCAGAGGCAACGTACGTCCTCGTCGGAGCGGACTCGATCCTGCGGGACGGTTCCCTCGTTAACAAGCGAGGAACGCTGCCCCTCGCCCGATCGGCGATGGCCCAGGAGAAACCCGTCTACGTCGCGTGCGAGTCGCTCAAGTTCGATGCGCGCTTCGATGCCGTGTCCTGGCCCGCCGGTGCAAGGATGCAAGACCTCTTCGACCTGACGCCGGGGGCGCTGATCACCACGGTCGTCACGGAACGCGGGACGTATGCGCCGGACATCCTCCGCACGATTCTGGCTCCGGCCCGAGGCGCACGCCCCCGCGATAGCCTCATGTAGGACGGAGGGCCGTCCAACGAAGGTTCAAATATTATCCTGTATAACGATGTTATAGAAACCATGGGCGAACAAGAGCTCCACATCGTCCTTCTGTCGAACGATCCCGAACGAGCCTACCCGGCCTTCCAGCTCGCGATGGGCGCCGCCGCGATGGGTCACAGGGCCCGTCTCTACGCGACGACCGCCGGCCTCGATCTGCTACGGAAGGGGGCCGCCGACAAGGTCCAGCTTCCCGGATATCCTCCCCTTGGCCAAGTGCTGCGCGACGCGATCAAGTACGGCGCCGAGGTCTGCGCCTGCGCCGCCTCGAGCGAGATCCTGAAAAACCAGGGGATCACGCCGGAGACGGTCGAACCGGGTGTGAAACTCGAGGACATGATCGGGTTTCTCAACGAGGCGCTGCCCGCGGCGAAGGACGGCGGCGTCGTGACCTTCATCTGAGCGAGACCATGGACGCGACGTCTGTGACCACGGAGGCGAGTCGATCGCCCAACGGCGTCGTGGATACGCGGGGCCTGCTGTGCCCGTATCCCTTCATCCAGGCGAAGCTTGCGCTCGAATCGTTGCCACACGGCACCACGGTGGAAATCCTGACGGACAGCGAGGCGACCGCGACCTCCTCGATTCCGATTCTCGCGGAGCGGAACGGATACACCTTCACTGCCACGGAACGCGGCGGAGTCTGGCGGCTGCTCGTGACGAAACCGTAGCCGCAAAGTTTCATCCCGTGCGAGTTCGTACGACCGGCAGGATGTCGGCCGTCGCGGACGGTCCCGGTCTGGACCCCATCCAGGAGGGAATCCGCCTGTTCAACGAGGAGTACTTCTTCGAGGCCCACGAGGTCCTCGAGGAGGTCTGGCGCCAGGAGCATGGCGAGCCGCGTCTCTTCCTCCAGGGTCTGATCCAAATCTGCGCGGCCTACCACCATTTCCAGAACGGCAACCTCGTGGGCGCCATCACGCTCCTTCAACGGGGAGCGGACAAGATGCGGCATTACCCGCCGCGGTACTTGGGAATCGACGCCTCAGGCCTGATTGCTCACATCGACGGGAATCGAGGGCGCATTGAGGCGATTCAGCGGGATGACGCCACGGATGCCAAAATCGACTTCCCGCGAATCGAGCGAGCGCCTCCATAGAACGGAAGGGTTTGTCTCCGGGGCGTGGGGCAATTCACCATGCCTTGGGAGGACCAGCGGATGAAAGCCACGGGCGCGAAAGGAAGCCACATCAGAGAACCCGACATCTACGGACCGAAACCGCCGAATCAGCCTGATTGTTGTTCGGAAGACCGGTCGGTTTCTATGCCCGCTCCCCTCGAGCCAACGTGGCCGCATCCTCGAGCAATGACGCCAGGGAATCAATCTGCTGCAGGATGCGTTTCGGATCGGGCAGCCCTAAGCCGAAGGTGAAGTTCGCCGATGCAACCCAGGAGGCATGTCGTGCGTCCGGCACGGACGACGAGCGTGGGAGGAATATGAAAAGGCTGGAGAACCGAGCGTTCAACGCCTGTTGGATCGAACGGAGACGCACACGGAG
>VBLU01000092.1 GCA_005879065.1 Methanobacteriota archaeon | reverse complement strand
ACCATGTGGCCCCGCAGGCCACGCTCGCGAAGTGGTCAGCCGTGTCCCGGGCCTGACCGCCAGGAGTGGTGGCGGCTCAGGACTTCGACGTTCATCATGGCTCCTCAGAGTGCCTTGAAGTTCCCCGTGACGATCACTTCGACCGGCACCTCATCAAGGGATTCTGGCAGGACGCTCCGGATTTTCGGATTGTCCTCCTTGACGTAGATACAAATGCACCCCTTGCCGTCCTTCTGACCGATCCCGACGCCCACGACGCCCCGCATCTTCATGAGGCGCGATTCGTGGCGCCGTTTCACGTCCACCACGGAGGCCACGGCCGTCCATGTCATCCGCAGGCGATAAACCCAGCGAGGGGTTCGTTTCGCTGGAGTCGCGAATTACGGAGGCGGCGGCCGGATGAATCCATCCTGCATCAAGAGCTGCGTTTGCTCTCGAGCCCGTCGAATGAGGGCGATGGCGTTGTCGTAGAGCTCGTTCCGGGTCTTGCGGACGCGGGCGATGCCCTGCTCGATCGCTTTCATGCCGACCGCGGCGGCCTCCCGCGCAAAGACGTCGATCTCCTCCATCGTTGGCACGATGTGCTCCTCGTCGAGCCCCTTCTCCTCGGCGACGAGGGCGAGCTCCGTGGCGGCGGCGATACACATTTCATCCGTAATTGTCCGCGCCCGCACATCGAGCGTGCCGCGGAAGATTCCCGGGAAACCGAGGGAGTTGTTCACCTGGTTTGGAAAGTCCGAGCGCCCGGTCGCAATGACGCGCGCGCCGGCCTCGGCGGCCTCCCAGGGCCAAATTTCCGGGACCGGATTCGCGATCACGAACAGGATCGCGTCGTCCGCCATGGAAGCCACCCAATCCTTCTGGATGACGCCGGGCCCGGGTCTCGAGGCCGCGATGACGACGTCGACACCGTCCATGGCTTCCGGGATTCCACCGACCCGGCTTTCGCCGTTCGTCATCTGGGCGAGCTCCCACTTCTCGGCGAACTCGGTCTGGGCGGCCTCGACGTCCTTCCGATGCCGGCCCACGATGCCCTTCGAGTCGACCAGGATCAGGTGCGCCGGTTGAGAGCCCGCCTCAATCAGCAGTTTCGCGGTCCGGATGTTCGACGCCCCGGCGCCGATCAAGGTGATCTGGACTTCGGGCAGCTTCTTGCCGACCACCTTTAGGGCGTTGATCACACCTGCGACGTTGATCGTCGCGGTCCCCTGCTGGTCGTCATGCCACACCGCGATGTCGCATTCCTTCCGCAGGCGGTCGAGGATGCCGAAACACTTCGGCTGGGCGATGTCCTCCAGGTTCACGCCGCCGAACGAGGGCGTGATGAGCTTCACCGTCTCGATGATCTTCTCCGGGTCCTTCGTGGCGAGCGGGATAGGGAAGGCGTCGACCCCGCCCAGATATTTGAACAGGAGAGCCTTGCCCTCCATGACCGGGAGGCCGGCCTCTGGGCCGATGTCCCCGAGGCCGAGGACCCGCGTGCCGTCCGTCACGACGGCAACCTGGTTCCATTTGTTCGTCAGGCTCCAGACCAATTGCGGGTCCGCCTTGATGTCGAGGCACGGCTGAGCCACGCCGGGCGTGTACCAGATCGCGAAGTCGTTGAAGCTCCGGACGGGGACCCGCGGGACCACTTCGATCTTCCCTTGGTAGTACGGATGGTACTTCGCGGACTGCTCCTTCGGCAAGTTCGCTCGCTTCAGGTTCTCTTCCACTTCCTTTGCCGTTGGCGCTTTGACGGGTTTCCGTTCCGCGCGCTTCTTCGTGACCATCTGGACACCAGAAATCGGATTGCCGGATGAGGAGAGAAATCTCGCTTAAAGCTTTGCTCCGTGTTCGTTGCAGGAGCTCATCAGACCCTCTCTTCAGGCGGCCCGTGGTCGAGTTGGCCTTCTCCGATCCCTAGGACGGGACAGGCTCGGTCGCCTCTCTTGCATTCATCGCACACGCGCAAACGTTTTTCTGCCTCCCTCGTGTCCGTCCTGCGTGCTCGTCGCCGTCGTAGACCGGGCCGGTCGAGGTGGTACGCGAAAGGTGAAGGCCGCCTTCGAAGCCGTCGAGACGCGGTACGCCGAGTTGGGCCATACCTTGCAACGGCCGGTCTCCGGCGAGATTGTCGCCATCCCGATCATGGGCGCGTCCAAATCCCTGAAGGATCGGCACACCCTGTACGTCTCCTCGCGGGCCGTCGAATCGGGCTTGGTTGACGGCCTGATCGCTCACGAGGTCGGGCACATGCTTCGGACGGAAGCGGGGCATCCGTCCCACAGCCCCGAGGTGTACCGATTGATTGCCAAAGAGGTCCGCATTCCTCGCGCGGCCGAGGCGGCATTCGGCCAGGCGTTCAATCATGTCCAGGACGTCTATGCAGACGACCTCGCGTTCCCCGTGTTCGCGGGGGCGGACGGACGCCGCGCATACGACTTCTTCGCAGGCTGGGTCGAGAACAACGCGTCCATGCGGAGTAAGAACCGATGGCAGAACCTCGGACTCGCCGCAAGCAACGGGTTCGCGATCGGTAGTTTGGTCCGCCATGGCCTGATCACGGCGGAGGACAAGCTGTGGGACCGCGCACGCGCGTTCGACCGGGAGGCCGGTTTCCAAGCGGTGGATGCCCTCGTGGACTTCTACGCGAAGCTACCGGAGAGCCCGTCTCCCGACCAGTTCATCGCCGAGTTGAAGCGGCTCGCTGCGATCATGACGAAGGCATCGACCACTTAATTCCCGTAACATTTTATACTCCGAGCCTTGTGACAGCGCCATCTGAGGCACATCATGGCTGAGGAACTCGAGACGGCGCAGATCCCGCCCCACATCATGGCGGCGATGCGAGAGCGCATGAAGATGGCGCAGCGCATGTCCCGCATCAAACACAAGATCGTCGTGATGTCAGGAAAGGGCGGTGTTGGCAAGTCGACTGTCGCCGCGAACCTCGCTTGCGTCCTCGCGGAGGGCGGAACGGCTGGACTTGTCGACGCGGACGTGACCGGGCCGGACATCGCGAAGCTCATGGGTGTCGAGGACGCGCAGGTGAAGGCGACGGACACGGGCCTCGAGCCGACGACAGGCCCCGCTGGCGTGCGCGTGATCTCCATGGCCCAGATGATCGACCGCGACACCGCGGTCGTCTGGCGTGGACCGTTGAAGATCAAAGCACTCAAACAGATGCTCTCCGACGTGGAATGGGGAGACCTCGATTACCTCGTCATTGACTTGCCGCCCGGCACGAGCGACGAGCCGCTCAGCGTCGCGCAGGAGATCCCGGACGCGGATGGGGCTGTTGTCGTCACGACGCCGCAGGAAGTATCCCTCCTCGATGTTCGGAAGTCAATCGCCTTCGCTCGCGCGGTCAAGATGGATATCCTCGGCGTGATCGAGAACATGAGCGGGTTCGTCTGTCCCCATTGCGGTAAAGAGACAGCGATCTTCAAAGTAGGCGGGGGCGAGGCGGCGGCGGAGGAACTCGGGCTTCCGTTTCTCGGGCGAATCCCTCTGGACCCGCGAATCGTGATCGGAGGGGACGCGGGAAAGCCGTTCGTCCTCGAGCACCCGGACTCCGCTGCGGCTCAAGCGTTCCGGGAGATTGTGAAGAAGCTAAGGCCCCGCCTGAAGGAAACGAAGCCGAGGCCGACCGGTCCGCTCGCGAAGTGAGATGGCTTCCGTTCGCCGAAGGGATTTCTAGGTCCAACGGTTCAGGACCGCTTCGATGTCAGCCTTGGGCATCGCGCCGACGATTCCGTCCACGAGCTTCCCGTCCAGGAAGAGGAGCATCGTCGGGATTGATGTGATCTGGAAGCGGGCCGGAGTTCGCGGATTCTCGTCAATGTTCAGCTTCCCGAGTCGCATCCGTCCGACGCGGACCTTCGCGATTTCCTCGAGGACCGGGGCTACGCGGTGGCACGGGCCGCACCACTCCGCCCAAAAGTCGACGAGGATGGCGCCCGGCCTCCGGACCTCAGCGTCGAATGTCAAGTCCGTGAGCGTGACGGGCCCCGACCATTCGGCCGCAGACGGCCGTGGCGTGGACGCGGACGTGAGAAGCTGCTGCAGCTTCCGCGCGCGGATCTCCGCGAGCTCTGGGTCGTCCACGGTTTCGATCAGGCATGACGCGGGATAAGAGTCTTTTGTTACGTCGAAACGAATCGGCTGGACTCGCACGATTGCCCTCTACTTGATGAACTCGGTCCAGGCGAAGGTTGCGACAGCTCAGGTTCATCCACCAGACGGTGGAACGAATAGCTCCACCGAGAATCGATGCCATAGGCAATCCGCTACGATCCCGCTGAGACCACGCACGATGCGTTCGTGGGCCGGGATCTCGTAGTTCCCGGTCGCTGCAAGGTGGCCGTCAACGAGGAGGTGGACGCTTGCGACGCCTCCAACGCCTCCCACATTCCGAATCGTCATCGAGGC
>VBLU01000091.1 GCA_005879065.1 Methanobacteriota archaeon | reverse complement strand
CTGGAGGCCCGCCTCTGGAACGAGGTGTTCCGGTTCTCGGAGAAGGCCCTCGGGATTCCGGTCGGCTCCGTGAAGGCCACCGCCCTCATCGAGACGATTCCGGCGGCCTTCGAGATGGAGGAGATCCTGTACGAACTCCGGGACCACGCCGCGGGCCTCAACGCGGGCCGGTGGGACTACATCTTCAGCATCATCAAGAAGTTCCGGGATCGGAAGGAGTTCATCCTGCCCGATCGGGCCCAGGTGACGATGACAGTACCCTTCATGCGGGCATATACGAACCTGCTCGTGAGGACGTGCCATCGTCGGGGGGCCCACGCTATCGGCGGCATGGCCGCGTTCATCCCGAGTCGCAAGGATCCCGAGGCGAACGAGATCGCGCTGGCGAAGGTGCGGGAGGACAAGATTCGGGAGGCGAACGACGGCTTTGATGGGACGTGGGTGGCCCATCCGGATTTAGTCCCGGTGGCGAAGAATGTGTTCGACGGCATTCTGAAGTCCAAGTCCAACCAGGTGGACCTGCTCCGCGAGGATGTGCGCGTGTCCGCGAAGGATCTCCTGGACGTTCGGATTCCGGGAGGGACCATCACCCAGGCCGGCATCGAGGGCAACGTGAACGTGGGCCTTCAGTACCTGGAATCGTGGCTACGGGGCGTCGGAGCCGCTGCGATGTCGAACTTGATGGAAGACGCCGCGACCGCGGAGATCGGCCGCTCCCAGGTTTGGCAGTGGGTCCACCACGGCGTTCGATTGAACGAGGGCCCAATCGTGAATCATTCAAGGACGCCCGCGAGCTGCTCGAACAAGTGGCTTTGAGCGACGATTTCGTCGAATTCCTGACTCTGCCCGCGTACGAACGAATCGACTGATGCAAGGCGTGTCGCAGCGCCATTACCTAATGCGGTCCGTTATTGTGCCGCTTTCAATCGTTCGAGCACACTCATCGCCGTCAGGGTGATAATCTTGCTCGGCGCACCGACAGATTCGAGCGCGAACGGCGTTGGCATTTGCTTCGGATGCTTCACGTACCACTCGGACATGCTCCCTCCGACGTCGGGATGGAGCGCATCGAGGTTCCACCGGCCATCCGATCTGCGTTTCTTCTCCAGGTGGGACACGGCGTGCTGGAGGCGTGAGTCCCTGCCGTAACCTAGCGCCGTCATGAAATCGAGGCCTACGAGGAGATCATAATAGTAGTGCACGGGATAGTGGAAACGATACCACGGTTCATAGGGATCTCCCTGGCGATGCAATTCTCGCTCGAGGAAAAATTCGGCCCCAAGGGCGACGGCGCTCTTCATGTCCTCCGTCCATTTCTCCCGCGGATACACCGCGAAGGCACTCATCCCTTCCCACGAGTCCAGGTTCCGACCGCTCCCGAAGCAGCTCCACCCGCCCTTCTTGTCTCGGTTCTCGGCGAGCCATTCGAAGGCAGCCTCCACGGCGGGATGATCGGCGTAGCCGAATCGCACCAGCGCACGCGCCATGTTCCCGGTCGTGCAGAGGTGGCCCTTCTTCGAGCCGTCCATGGCGAAGCCGCCGTCTGCTTTGGTGAACCGGCTCATCCACAGGTCGCACGCCTTCGCGATCCGAGGATTTTCCTTGGTCAGCCCGAGATCGGACAAGATGAGGAGCATCCAGTTGGTCGAGAGATATTTGGGCCGGTAGAGGGCCTCCTCTCCGGCCCACCATCCTCCCGGATCTTGTGTTGCGAGGATCTCCGCAGCCCATCCGGTCTTCGCGATCGATCTTCGCGCGGCGATGACGTCTGCATCATCCTCCATCTTCCCAGCCAGCCGCTTGAGGGTGAAGTAGCGGACCGCGGGCTGGTTTTCCTCCAGCAACCAGTCTAGGACCTTGTTCGCTCTCGTGGCGCTCGTCCCCCGTCATCCATACAGTGCGGCGATTTCACGCTTCCTATGATGGTCCTTTGGCACCGATGCTCCACTCAAAATGTGACACGCGAATCCCCGGGCACAGAGACTCGGCCAGACCGCCCACAATTGCGGGTCGGTCAATGGCCAAACGAACCGAGAGCGAGTTCGGCGACGGACGACCATCCGTGCCCGGAGAGGAGGTCCGCCACGAGACTGGGATCCCCCGGAAATCGGTACGGCATGGGACAGTAGAAGCTGATCGGGAGCGTGCGAACGAGAGAGTCCATGGCCGATTCCACGCGGAGGGCAAGCGCTTGGTATGGCGGCGAGGACGCCAACAGGGACGACGCGATCTTGCCGATGAACCACACCTCGGAATATCCCTGGCCTCGGGCGACCTGGATCATGCCCTGGATGGCCAAGAGGAGGACCGCGAGCACCCCCGCGGTCTTGAGGACATTCAGGTGCTCATCCGCGTTGAACAGGGATAATCGACCGTGCTCGATGTCTTCCTCGTGACCCGAAAGAACGGCCTCCTCTCGGTACACTTCCATATCCGAGGACGGGAGGAGGGCGACCACCTTGGCGCCTCGAGCGAGTCCACGTTTGACGAAGGCCATCGCCCGGCGGGCCTCCGAGGCCGCGTCCGAGAAGTCGACCCAGTGTCCGTGGACGCCGAGTTCCTCCATCGTGTTCTCTCGCGGACCCGAGGCGTTCCGGGAGCTCTCTTTGCGGGCGAGTTCATCGACCGTCCTGGCCTGGGAGGCGAACAGTTCGGTGAGTCCTTGCGCCACGCGCTCTCGCTCGGAGGTCCCGTCTCCCTTGATCTTCGCCCGGAACGTCCCGCGGAGGGTCCGCGCGGTCAAGGTCCCCAACACCCTCTCGAGGGCGCGCCAGTACGCCTCGTCCGCGGACCGCGCCTGGATCTCGTCGAGGGCCTCGCGGACGTCGATCATTCGTGCACCCCGGTCGGGAACAGTTCCAGAGCCACCCCGAGCTCGCCCGCGGGAATCAGATGGCTGTGATTCCGGAGGACGTCCCAGAATGCGGCCGCGTGACGCTCGGGGCTCAGCTTGCGGCCGTCGTAGGCGCAAAGCAGGGACCAGGGGAGGACTTCGCGGCGCTCGTGGCACAATTGCTCGAAGGCCAAGGCACGGTCGAAGCGGCCGTTCTCGAAGAATCGGGCGACCCGGTTCCCCCACCAGCGGACGCTCGGGTAACGCTCCGGCACTCCTCGAAACATCGCATGAATGAAGCGATCGAGGGCGGTGCGTGAGGTCTCATCGTCGTCCTTGGGACCGCCATTCAGGTCCAGCTGGCGCACGAGCGCGAGCGCTCCGTCTCGGACCAGTCGATCCGCGTCAAGGCCGGCTTCCTCGACGCGTCGTCGAATGGAGGCCAATTCTCGGGTGCTGCCGACGCAGCAGACCCTCTCGGCCCGGCGCGCTCCCTCAATAACGAAGAGGGACGCGGCCTCGATTTCTCGATCCGGGTCCTCGTAGATATGTAGTATATGGGCCCCCACGGGCGGCTCGCGGACAAGGCCTTGCCATCCTTGTAACGCGGAGAAGTGGCCGGGGGCGTGAGGACCGGACCACGCTGGCTCCATCGGGTGGCTTCATAATTCTGCCTGCCCCCTTAAATCCTTCAGATTCAAAGGTAATTAGGTAGCCAAATGGACACCGTTTCGCACCCTTGTTGAGTTTCGTAGGATGTGGTCCCGGCAGTGACAATGACGACGCCATCTCCGCGTGGTTCTCCATGCCCACGCGGGTTTAGTTTGTGTTCACATCTCTTGCAATTGGCCCCCGATTTCGTTTCTGTGGACCCATCGCCTAAGTATGGGCCGGTCCCTCGACTCTGTGCGAGCAACACCATGGGCCATGCCGTAGGACGGTCCGCATTTCTCTCGATCGCGATCTCGATTATCAGCCTGCTCCTCGTTTCACCTTTGGGATCGGCCCCCACGAGGATCTTCGAAGTGGCTACTGATTCGGCGGTCGGAAACAACAGCCTTGGAATGCCGGGAAGCCAGGACGTGATCCGGGATCCGTTCGGGAAATACCTCGCGGTCTATGTGGACTCGCAAGGCAACTTGTCGACGGCCTTTGCGAATAGTGATCCCGCCTCACCCGGTGCTTGGGGGATCCCCGTCAAGTCCCCGTCTCCTTTGGTGGCGTATCGGAGACCCGCAACCGTTCTCACGACTCCGTTGACGATGCGAGTCCTCGCGGAAGGCGGACCCGCGGCGGGAGACCTCGTCGACGTACCGGTGCAGATCATTCGCGATCTTGTGGGCAACATCGTCTCCGTCTCCTACGGTAACCCAGCGGTGGTCGCGACGTCGGCTCAGTATGCATCCGCGACCTTGGCCCATGATGGGAGTATCCTCGCCGTGTGGAATTCCGCGGTCCCCGGCTCCTCCTCGACCGTGTTCGCCATGCGATGGACGTTCGCGGGCGGCTGGCGGAGCGTGTCCAATCCATTCTCCGCGGCACCGGACGTCGTCATCGCCGATGTGAGCGACACCGAGCCGATCCACCCGAACGTGATCGAACGGCCCGACACCTTCGCCATCTACGTGATGGGCAATCGGGGTCCGCGTTCGAACCTGACGACGCTCGTGTTCAACTCGGCGACGTTCAACGGGGCCGCCTGGACCTGGGGGATCCAGGACCTCGCCTACGAGACGAATGCCTCGCGTGGTCTCTCGGATGCCACGGACCTCACGTGGGACCCCGTCCGATCCGTCGTGGTCGCGGCGTACGACATTTCGCGGACGACGATGTACGGAGTGATCCGGATCGATGCGTCCGGGGCGAAGGTCCACGTCGACACCCCAAGCCTCCTCATGACGAACAACGAATGGGGAGTCCTCCAAGTCGACCCGCAGACCGGAGACTATTATCTCTTCACAATCGACACGCCGCTCTCCCCACCGTGGGGGTCGGAATTCGGCGCGGTGGCATACACGCGGTGTTCGAATGGCGTCTGGTCCGCGACCCTGACCGTCGTCGACAACGAGACGAACAACATGGCCGTCTCTCCTCGACGCCCGACGATGCTCGGACTCGGAGAAGACGGCTCGTTGGAAATGATCTACGCGAAGGGGAAGACGGCCCCCGCCACGATCATCTTCGTCCGTCTGAGTCCCTGAGACCGCGGCGATGCGCCCCTCCTGATGCGCACTTCTCCTTCCGCGCGATTGATCGTACCGAAATCCGCCCGTCTCACACGTTATCTTGCAAACGAGTGTGTCGCTCTCCATTGACAGCCATCCGCGTGACGCGAGAGCCGCTGAGCTCGGCCGGATGACCCGTTATCTAGTCCGAGCGGATACGGGAGGCGTTGGCACGTCAGTCAGCGACCCGCAAGGTCCGGTGCGAGTGGTCAGCTGCCGACCCGCTGATGACGGTGTATCATGACCGAGAATGGGGCGTGCCCGAGCACGATGATCGGAGGTTGTTCGAGTTCCTGGTTTTGGAGGGCGCGCAAGCCGGGCTCTCTTGGCTGACCGTCTTGAGGAAGCGTGAGCGTTACCGGACAGCGTTCCACGGCTTTGACCCACGCAAGATTGCTCGGTACGAGGCGAGTGACTTGAACCGGCTCTTGGCTGACGACGGGATCATCCGAAACCGCCTCAAGATTACTTCGGCGATTCGCAATGCGCGGGCATTCCTAGAAGTTCAGAAGGAATCCGGAACGTTCGACGCGTACATGTGGAAGTTCGTCGGCAACCGGCCCAAGAAAAACCGTTGGAAGAGCATGGGTCAAATTCCCGCGAGGACGGAGGAGTCCGATGCGATGAGCGCGGATTTGCAACGACGAGGATTCTCATTCGTGGGATCGACGATCTGTTATGCCCACATGCAGGCGGTGGGCATGGTGAACGACCACCTCGTTCGTTGCTTCCGATATGACGAGGTTTGAGGGGTCGCATCCCGAGACATCGAATCCTTCCTCGTGAACGGACGCACGCCCACCCGATCCCGTTGGACGACCCGTGAGTCAACTCGGGTCAATCCTCTGGTGTTGCAGGGAGATCCGAGCGAACTCCTAGACGGCGCTTCCGAGAAACTATATGCTGCGCGGACGCGCTGCGATCGTCGTGGGGACCTACCGGATTTTCTTCGTGAGCGATCTGCACGGTTCCGA
>VBLU01000208.1 GCA_005879065.1 Methanobacteriota archaeon | reverse complement strand
AGCGCAAACTGGCGGAAAGCGCGAGCCCTATTCTGGTCCATCATCACGCTGATCATGCTCTTCGCCCTCGGCCTCCTGGCCGGCGCGATCGCGATCCCGGGGCTCCCGTCGCCGCATCTGGATCTCAGCACCTTCGGTCCCTGGGTCTACGCGGTCCCGATCCTCATCGCGACGAAGGCCCTCCTCGAACTCCTGCGACCGGTGTTCCGCGCCGCCCTCAAGACCCACGTGAAGTACGAGGCGGACATCTTCGCCCATTTCCAAATCGTCTCGTACATCGTGTGGGGAACATCGATCGCCCTCGTTTTCTACGTGCTGCTCGGGTTCGGTGGCTCGGGCCAGTTCACGTTCCTCGGGACCACGTTCGTGGCCGCCGCCCTCCTGTACATCATGCAGGAACCGTTGCTGAACTTGGTCGGATGGGTCGTCCTGGTCTCGATGGGCCTCTACAAGCTCGGGGACCGGATCGAGATGAACAACTCGAAAGGCTACGTCGTCGAAATCACCCCGATGAACACGACGATCCGCGAGTTCGGCGGCGCGTTGTACGGCGACAGTTTCACAGGACGATACGTGACGATCCCGCACAGCCAGATCCTCAAGGGAAACGTCTGTAACTATACGAAGGACACGCCCTTCGTTTGGGACCAGCTCATCATGAACGTGACCTATGAGAGCGACCTCAAGCTGGCGGAGCGCCTGATCTACGAGGCCGCGGAGGAGGTCGTCGGTCCGATGATGCGAGAGAACCGCGCGCACCTCCGCTCGAAGTACGAGTTCGCGGACCTCGCGGACTACGTCGCGGAGGAACCGCGCGTCGGTTGGAGCCTCGGAGCGTCGTCGATCGATCTGACTCTCGTCTACTTCTGCCCCGTCTTCGCGAAAGGCACGTACCGGACGCGCCTCGTGAAACGGATCCTCGAGTCATTCATGGCCGAGCCCAGGGTGCAGTTCGCATACCCGCACGTCCAATTCGTGCCGTCGTCCGCGGACCCAGAGAAGGAAGCGGCGGCGCGCGCGAAGGAAGCGGCGAAGGAACCGGCGAAAGAAAAGCTGTCCGTCATGCGATGATTGCGAACGCCCCACCGGATTCTTTAAGAGAGTTCGTCCTTCTCCGCGACTCGATGGCGGGACCCTTCCGTTCGCTGACCTCCATCGCGCGGGAACGTTTCAGATCACGGTGAAGAAGGCGAATGCCGACCTGTTCAACCGCGCCTCGAAGATCGTCCGGGAGAGCGTCGTGGCGGCCCGCGGGATCGTTCAGCCGAATCGGCAAGTCCGGAACGGCTGGGAGCTCCTGGCGACATCGGTCGACGTGCTGAGCCCCGCCGCCGCTCCGCTCCCGCTCCCCGTGGCCGACAAGGTCGGCGCGGACATGGACACGCGATTCGACAACCGGACATTGGACCTCCGCAAACCCGAACGCCGCGCGATCTTTCACATCCGGTCCCTCGTCGAGTCCGCCGTTCGCGGCTACCTGGGGGGCCAGGCCTTCCTGGAGGTCCACACGCCGAAGCTCGCGGGAGCCGGTGCGGAGGGCGGGGCCACCCTGTTCCAGACCGATTACTTCGGGCGACGGGCGTACCTGAGCCAGAGCCCGCAGCTGTACAAACAGATGCTCATGTCGACGGGCCTCGACCGCGTCTTCGAGATCGCGCCCGCATTCCGGGCGGAGCCTTCGGACACGGTCCGCCATGTGACGGAGTTCACGTCCTTCGACGGTGAGGTCGCGTGGATCGAGCGTCAGGAGGACGTGTTTGCGTTCCTCGAGGGCGCGGTGGACCAGGCGATCCAGCGAGTCCGGGTGGACGGGAAGGCCGAACTGGAGCTCCTCCAAGCCTCACCTGAGCGGCCAAAGGTTCCGTTCAAGCGATTGGCCTACCGGGAGGCGCTCGAAATCCTCCGTGGCGGAGGCAAACGGGTCCGCGACGGGGATGACATCGACACGGAGGGGGAGAAACTCCTCGGGCAAAGCATGGCCAAGGAAGGCCACGCCATGTACTTCCTGACCGGCTATCCGGCCGCGATCAAGCCGTTCTACGTGATGGCGGACGCGGACGATCCGCAGTACTCCTATTCCTTTGATCTCGAGTACAAGGGGGATGAAATGGCCTCGGGAGGCCAGCGGGAGCATCGGTACGACCAACTGCTCCAGCGGATGAAGGAGAAAGGCCTGAACGTCGAGAACTTCGACTTCTACCTGAAGGCCTTCCGATACGGCATGCCGCCCCATGGCGGCTGGGGCTTCGGCCTCGACCGATTCGTCCAGAAACTGCTCGACCTGCCGAACATCCGGGAGGCCATCCTCTTCCCTCGGGACCGCACGCGGCTCATTCCCTAGTAGGAACCGCCACCACGAAGCAAGTCTTTTGTAGCCGCCTCGTCGATGCATGTTTCGATTCTGAGAGGGCGGGGAGGATGAAGGAATTTAAGGTGTTTGTGACCGACAAACCGGGGGAGTTGGCGCGCGTCACGGAGGCCCTTTCCGGGGCTGCGGTGAACATCCGCGCAATCGCGAGCGAGGCCAAGCACGACAACTCGTTCTTGCGGGTGGTGACCTCAGATGT
>VBLU01000082.1 GCA_005879065.1 Methanobacteriota archaeon | reverse complement strand
CGGCCTCGAGCGTATGCCACGCCAGGCTCGCGCACTTCACGCGAACCGGGAATTCGCACACCCCGGAGAGGACCGCGAGCTTGCCCAGGGAACCTGTGTCGACGGGATCGCCGGGTCGGCCGGTGACCATCTTGCGGAACTTCTCGAACAACTCGTGCGCTTGTGCCTTGGACTTCCCCTTCACGGCATCCGTCATCAGGGAGGCCGAGGCCTTCGAAATCGCGCACCCTTGGCCGACGAAGGCGACGTCCGCGATCGTTCCGTCGGTGAGCCGCACGTAGACGGTCACGCGGTCTCCGCAGAGCGGATTGTGCCCCACCGCGGTCGCATCCGCGTCCACGATCTCATGGAAATTCCTCGGCCTCTTGCTATGGTCGAGGATCGTCTCCTGGTAGAGGTCACGGAGATCGGGCGTCATGGCATCACGGTGCGGCGGCAGCTCCGACCCTGTCTATCCGGATCGTGCTTCATAAGGTCTCTCCGACGTCGGCTCCTTTCGGCAACCGCGAGAGGATTAGTTGGTCGAGCTTGATCCGGATCGGGGCGACCTTCACCTGGTTCACGACGTCCGAAGCGAATGCGTACGTCAGGATGTGCCGGGCGTTCTCCTCGTCGATTCCGCGGGAACGAAGGTAGAACACCGCGTTCTCGTCCAGTTGCCCGATCGTCGAGGCGTGACTGCACTTCACGTCGTCCGCCAGGATCTCCAGTCCTGGCGTACTGTCGACGAACGCTTCCTTCGAAAGGAGGAGGTTCTTGTTCACCTGCCGGGCGACCGTCTTCTGGGCGTCCTTCCGGACGTAGATGTTCCCGTTGAACACGCCGCGCGACTTTCCTCCCAGGATGCCGCGGTACAGCTCGAGGCTCGTGCACGCGGGGGCAGCATGGTCGATCCGCGTGTAGTGGTCCGATTGCTGGATCCCGGACGGCATGAAGAGCCCGTTGAGGCCTACGCTGCCACCTTCTCCTCGGAAGAGCGTGTGGACGTAGTTCCTGACGAGGGCTCCCCCGAAGGACATCGAATGGCATGTGACGGAGGAATTGCGGTCCTGTTCGACCGCCATCGTGGCGATGTGGAAGGCCGCCTCGGACTCGCGTTGGATCTTGTAGTGGTCCAGGACGGAAGCAGGTGCCGAGACGACTTCCGTGACAGCGTTCGTGAACGTGACTTCGGGGGCCCACCCGGCGTAGGTCTCAATCACGGTCGCCTGGCTTCCCGCCCCGAGGCGGATCAGATTGCGCGGGTACGCGATCGTCGGCACGTCCCGAGCGGTCGAGACGAAGACCAAATGGATGGGCTCGTCCACGACCGTATTCTTCGGCACGTCCACGAAGGCGCCGTCGACGAAGAAGGCCGTGTTCAACGCGACGAAAGGGTCGTCCTGGAATCGGGCGAACCGAGCGAGATATTTCTCGAGGGTCCCCGGTTCCTGCCGAAGCACCTCCGCGAGGGATGCAATCCGAACCCCTTCCGGAAGCGACCGAAGGTACGACAGGCGCGGCGCATACCGACCGTTCACGAAGACCAAGCGGCTCGTCTTCAAGATACCGAAGGCGAAAGGTTCGAGTTTCTCTGCCACGACCCCATCGGGCCCGCCGATGATGGCCGGTTTGAAGGGGACGCGAAGGAGGGGCGCGAGGTTCGTGAACCTCCATTCCTCGTGTCGCTGCGTGGGGAAACCGACGGCCTCGAACCGTTCGATCGCGGACCGGCGGATTCCACGAAGCCATGACGGACTGGGGAGGTCAGCCTCTGCGGACGCGAACTCCGCGACGTACGTTTCCTTTGCGTCGAGCGCCACCGCCACGATGTCACCGGGCCTCACGCGCGAGCCGGCTGCGGCTTCGGCGCCTCCTCGACGATCCAGCCGTAGCCGTGCTTCTCCAGGTTCCGGGCCAGGTCCGCGTCGCCGCTCTTCACGATTCGGCCGTCCACGAGTACGTGGACGAAGTCGGGGATCACGTAGTCGAGGAGACGTTGGTAGTGGGTCACGACGAGCATCGCTCGGTTCGGGCCGCGCATCGTGTTCACTCCATTTGCGACGAGGCGCAAGGCGTCGATGTCAAGCCCGGAATCCGTCTCGTCCAGGATGCAGAACTTCGGCTCGAGGACTGCCATCTGGAAGACTTCGTTTTTCTTCTTCTCGCCACCGGAGAAGCCTTCGTTCAACCCGCGCTTCATGAACGTCTCGTCGAGGCCGAGGAGCTTCGCCTTGTCTTGGACGAGGCCCATGAAATCCATCGCATCGATCTCCTCGAGCCCGCGATACTTCCGGATCGCGTTGAGGGCCGCCTTGAGGAAATACGCGTTGCTTACGCCGGGAATCTCGACCGGGTATTGGAACGCCATGAAGACGCCTTCCCGGGCGCGGTCCTCCGGCTTCATCGCGAGCAGATCCTTGCCTTGGAACCGAGCCGTGCCCCCCGTGACCTCGTAGGCCAAGCGCCCGGCCAGGACCTGCGCGAGGGTCGTCTTGCCGCTCCCGTTCGGGCCCATGACGGCGTGGACTTCTCCGGACCCGATCGAGAGATCGATTCCCTTCAGGATCTCCTTCCCCGCTACCTTCACCTGCAAATTCTTGATCTCGAGCATCGTCGTGTCCTCCGGCCATCGAAGGCGTGTTCAGCCGACCGTTCCCTCAAGGTTCAGGCTCACGCTGATCAGTTTTTGGGCCTCCACCGCGAACTCCATCGGGAGCTTCAGGAAGACCTGCTTGCAGAAACCGTTCACAATCATGTTCGTGGCATCCTCCGGGGTGATGCCGCGGGTCTGGCAGTAGAAGAGCTGATCCTCGCCGATCTTCGACGTCGACGCCTCGTGCTCCATCTGGGCCGTCGGCTCCTGGACTTGGATGTCCGGGAACGTGAACGCGGCGCACGTGGACCCGATCAGGAGGGAGTCGCATTGGGAGTAGTTCCGGGCGTTCGTGGCGCCCTTGTGGATCTGTACTCGACCGCGGTAGGTGTTCCGTCCGTACCCGGAGGAGATGCCCTTCGAGATGATCGTGCTCCGGGTGTTCTTCCCGATATGCAACATCTTCGTGCCCGTGTCGGCCTGCTGGTAATTGTTCGCGAGCGCCACGGAGTAGAACTCACCCACGGAGTTGTCGCCCTGCAGGATGCAGCTCGGGTACTTCCAGGTGATCGAGGAACCGGTCTCGACCTGGGTCCACGAGATCTTCGAGTTCACGCCGAGGCACTTCCCCCGCTTCGTGACGAAGTTGTAGATCCCGCCCTTCCCCTGCTTGTCGCCGGGGTACCAGTTCTGGATCGTGGAATACTTGATCTCCGCATCGTCGAGGGCGATCAGTTCGACGACCGCGGCATGAAGCTGATTCGTGTCCCGGATCGGCGCCGTGCATCCTTCGAGGTAGCTCACATACGCGCCCGGGTCCGCGATGATCAGCGTGCGTTCGAACTGTCCCGTGTCCTGAGCATTGATCCGGAAGTACGTGGAGAGCTCCATCGGGCATCGGACGCCCGGCGGCACGTAGGCGAACGAGCCGTCGCTGAAGACCGCGCTGTTCAAGGCCGCGAAGAAATTGTCGTTGAAGGGGACGACGGAGCCGAGGTACTTGCGCACGAGGTCGGGATGCTCCAGGACCGCTTCGGAGAAGGAGCAGAAGATGATGCCGAGTTCTGCGAGCTTGTCCTTGAACGTCGTCGCGACCGAGACGCTGTCCAGCACGGCGTCGACCGCGACGCCGGCCAGACGTTCCTGCTCCTGGAGCGGGATGCCGAGTTTCGCGTACAGGGACCGGATCTCGGGATCGACATCCTCGAGGCTCTTCACCTCCTTCTTCGGCTTCGGGGCCGCGTAGTAGATGATGTCCTGATAGTTGATCGGGGGATAGCGGACGTTCGACCACGTGGGCTCCTTCATCGTGAGCCAGTGGCGATAGGCCCGGAGCCTCCACTCGGTCATCCATTCCGGCTCCTTCTTCTTGCGCGAGATGAGCCGGACGACGTCCTCGTTGAGGCCCTTCGGAATCGTGTCCTCATCGAAGTCGGCGACGAAACCGTATTTGTACTCCTGCTTCGCCATCTGTTCCTGGAGTACGCTCTTCGAGACCATGCCACACACCCCCTTTTCATGGGGAGAGGATGAGACACTATAACGTCGTTATATATATCTTTGGTCGCAAGTGAGTCGAACAACTCGATGGATGATTCGCCAACGACACTCGCGGCGGAAGACTTAAGGCGCGGGCCCGCGTTCAAACGAGTTGGAGACGCAATCGCGATGATCGCTTCCCAGGAACTGCCGCTCGTCGTCACCGATAGCGCGGTACACCGGATCCGCGTTTTGCAACAGAAGGAGAGCCGGCCGGAAGCTTCCCTGCGGCTTCGAATCATCGCGGGCGGCTGCAGCGGCATGCAGTATCGGATGGACCTCGCCGACGCACCTCGGACGAACGACCTCGTCGTGGCAGCCCACGACGTCCGCGTGTTCGTCGATCCGAAGAGCATGACCTATCTGAAGGGCTCGAAGCTTGAGTGGGAGGAGGACTTGTTCGGGGGTCAGTTCAAGATCACCAACCCGAACGCGAAGCATTCTTGTTCCTGCGGTCTGAGCTTCACGATTTAAGCGCGCCCGATTACAGCGCGTTCGCAAGCATCTCGGCGAGGTCGACGATGCTCAGCGTCATGTTTCTCTTCGACGCCACGTCCTCGAAGTGCAGTTCCGCGTGGGGGCAGGTCGTCACGAGGCTCGGCGCGCCCGTGTCTTCCGCCGCGTCGAGACGACGCTGGGCCACCGCGGCCGCCTGTTCCGGGAACACCGCGGGGAAGCCGCCGCCGGCTCCGGAGCAGAGGGCGTCTTGGTGGTGCGGAAGGATCTCGAGGACCTTGAGGTCCCGAATGAACTTCAACGCTTGCCGAGGCGGCTCGAAGACCTTCGAGACCCGGGACATGTGGCACGCATCATGGAACGCGACCTTCTGCGGGAGCGGTTTCGTGAATGCGATCCGCTTCTCGCGGATCAGCTTCTCGACGTAATGAGAAATGTGGAACACGCTGAACGGCGGGTTGCCTCCCCAGGCCTTGTAGTCGCGCGCAAAGGCCCGATAGCATTCCGCGCACGCCGTCACCAGGACCTTCGCCCCGGTCTCCTCGACCGCCTGGACGTTGTGGGGCATCAGCTCCTTCTTCGTGACCTCTTGATATCCCATCCGCGCGAGAGGCGCTCCCGTGCACCATTCCTCGGCTCCGAGAATCCGGTACGGGACCTTCGCGGCGTTCAGGATCTTCACCATCGCCCGCGCAATCTGTTGCTTTTTGTAGCTCGCGGCACAGCCGACCCAGTACAGGACCTCCGGATTGGGAGACTGGACCGCCTCTGGCGGGAGCCACGCGGTCCGTTGGTCCGAGGGTTCGCCATACAGGTTGTGGGTCGCCCGGACGTTCTCCAGATAAGGATGGAGTTCCGGCCGTTCGTACCCGGACGACACCATCCACGCTTTCACGTCATCCCAGAGGCGATCGAACGGGATGTCGACCGGACAGACCTCCTCGCAGGCCCCGCAGCCCGTGCATTCCCACGAGTTCCGCGCGAACTCCTCGCCGGGTTTCACATGGCGGCGGAGCAGCAGGTCCAGCGGCCCGCGAATCTCGTACTGCCGGAGCGCGAAGATCCGGCCGCGGGGCGACGCACCCTCCCAGCCCGCCTCTTGGTACGCGGGGCAAACCGGGACGCAGTAGCCGCACATCGTGCACGCGTGGACATCTTCCTGAATGGAAGGCATCTTTGTGAGGCGAGGCACCCAGTCCCACCTACCCGATCAGGCGCGCAACTCCGCGAGCTGGCGGTCGGCCTGGACGGCCTGCCCCTCGTCCTCCTTCGCGAGATCCTCGAGAAGGGTCCGAGTGGCTCCGGCGGCCTGCGCGGCGGACGCGCGAAAGAGGACCGCCGAATGGCGGTCGGTTTCCGATGCGATTTCCCAGGCCTTCGCCAAGGCGATCTCCTTCTCGAACGCATAGCGGGCAGCGCCGCAGCTGGGACACACGCTCGGCATCGCCTTCGTCTCAGCGACGAATCCGCACACGTAGCACTCGACCTTGGCGACCGCGTCGAGCGGATAGATGCCGGGCATTACCGCGGCACGCGTCGCGTTCGTGCCCGCGACCGCCTCGAGCTTCGCGAGCTGGGCCTTCTTCCGGCGGCCCATTTCCTCGAAGGCGACTTTGACCCGCATCTCCGCCACCGCGGCGTTCGCCAAATCGTAGAAGGTCAAGCCCTCCACGACGGCCCCGATCGCGCGCGCGAGGGCGTCCGACTCCCTCCCGACCTTCGAGCTCAAGGTACCTGGCCACCGCAGAATCCGATGGATTTCTGGATGCGGCCGAGAGGATATCAAGATTTGCCACTTGTGGCGGAGTCGCACGGACCGGACGGTTCAGATGCCCCAGCCGAACTGCTTCTTCGCCGTCTCGGACATCATCTCGGGCGTCCAGGGTGGCTCCCAGACGATGTTCACGACCGCCTCCTTGACGCCTTGGAGCTGTTCGAGCTTTCGCTTCACGTCTTGGTGGATGTATGCCGAAGCGGGGCATCCGGGGGCGGTGAGGGTCATCTTGACATCAATCTTGCCCTCGTCCGGCTTGAGGTCGATGTTGTACACAAGACCGAGGTCATAGATGTTGATCGGGATCTCGGGGTCGTAGCACTTCCTCAGGACGCCGATCACTTCTTCCTTCGTGGCCATGGGAGTGCCTTCGACCGAACCTACGTGGGCCGCGGGATATTAACGTTCCGATTCCGCCGAGAGAGGCTTGCGGCCCGCGAATCCACCGCCCAGGGTGTGCCACCATCCGATCCGGTCCTCCCCCCGTTGCCAGCACAGGTAGACGACCTCGTTTCCGATCCGCGCGGGGAAGTCGATCAGCCCGCGATGCAGGTCCTTCACCTCGCAGCCGAGGGCGAGGACCGCGTCAATGTCCGCTTGGACGGACCGATCCAGGTCGGCCTGTTCTTGCAACAGGTCTGCATACGACTCTCGGTCCCTTGAGGGCGCACCGATTAGGCCTTCACCGTAGTACGCTTCGGAGTCCTCGACGAGGTCCTTCACTTCTCGCAACCGGGCGAGCTTCGGATCGAGGAGGAGGAAGATCTCTTCCAACTGCGGGAGGAGCGCGTTCGCCTCGTCTTCCGTGAAGAGTCGCAAGGCCGAATCTGTGTGCAAGCGAACGTCCGCCGGACCTCCCATGTTTCGACCCTCCTGCATCCATTAGCGCCGGGGGACTTGACCTTTGTCCTAGGTCAGTCCGTGGGCCGTGCGCACGGCATGAGCCGCCGCGACCATATTCCGCAATTTGATCCTCGCCTCATCGACGCTGCGGGTCTTCAAGCCACAATCCGGGTCGATGAGGAGCTTCGAGGGCGAGAAGATCGTGAGGGCCTTCTCGATCCGCTCCCGGATCAAGGATTCCGGTTCGATCACGTGGCTATGGACGTCCACGACGCCGAACGCGATCTCCTTCTTGAGCGGCTCCCGCTTGAAACGGTCCAGCAGGTCGAGGCCCGAATTCGACATCTCCAGATCGAGCTGGTCCACGGGGAGTTTGTTGAAGTAGTCGAAAATCTCGTTGTAGTTACCATAGCAGGTATGCAAGACCGTCTTCGCCTTCAGGCCCTTCGTCACGATGCCCACCGCCTTCACGAGGAGCGGAAGCTCATCGAACCGAGTCGAAAGGGCCGGCTCGTCGACTTGGACGACCTTGGCACCCGCGGCCTCGAGGGCGACCGCCTCGTCATGGAGCAACTTCGCGAAGGCGAAGCAGGCATCCGCCCGCGAACCGTAGTATTCGTCGAACGACCAGTCCATCATCGTGTACGGTCCGGTGATCATGCCCTTCACCGGCCGCTTCGTCTGGGCCTGGGCGAACGTGAACCAATCCACGCTGATCGGACCGCGTCGCCTCAGCTCGTCGACGATGATGGGCTTCTTGTAGTACCGGTTTCCGTACGACCGAACGAGGCCCGAGATCTCGGTCCCGTCGATGTTCTCCGCGAAGTACGTCGCCATGTCGCCTCGGTATTGCTCGCCGTCCACGAGGATATCGATCCCGATCTCTTCCTGGAATCGGATCCATTCGGAGGTCGCTTTCTCCTCCAGCGTCCGCAAACCGTCCGGGGAGAGCTCTCCCTTCGACGCCTTGGTGCGGGCGCGCGTGAGGTACTCCGGTTTCGGGAAGGATCCCACGCTGGTCGTCAGGAGGGCGTTCAAGCGCCCACCCCCGCTTTCTGAGCGGCCGTGCGAAGAATCTGCAGTTTCCTTCGGGCCCGGTCTCTCGGAAGGAACTCGAGGCCGTTGGAGGGCGAAAGGTAGGAGGCCTTCAGGTCCACGGCCCCCTTCAGCTCCAGGGCCTTCTTCGCGATCGCGGCCGGATCCTCCTCCCTGGTGTTCCGCGCATCAATCAGGCCAAGGACGAGGGGCTTGGTCGATCCATGCTTCGCGAGGACGGGCCAGGTGGCGGATCCTTGGACCAGGTCGAGGCCGAGGATGTCTGCGGGCGCGTCGCCGAGATCCTTGTAAATCGCGGCGACATCACCGAAGAATGTGAACAGGGTCAGCGTCGAACGCGCCTTGTGAGACCGAATCCGCTCGAGGGCTTCCGACACGAGGGTAAGGTCGCCCGGATACCTGGTCAAGATCGGTTCATCGATCTGCACGTTCGAGGCACCCGCCTGGACGAGCGATCCGACCTCCTCTCCGACCGCGGTCGCGAGATCGAGCGCGAGCGCCTTTTTCGATCGATAGTGCTTGTCGAGGGCGAGCGAGGCGAGGGTCACGGGTCCGGTCAGGACCGCTTTCACAGGAACCTTGGAGTTCGCTTGAGCAAACTTCCAATCGTCGGCGAGCACAGGCGCCTTCCAAGCGACCGCTCCATGGACGACCGGTTGCCTGTAGTATGTGTTCGTGTCGAAGTAACGCACCAGTCCGTTCGTCTCGACGGACGTGAGTTTTCCCGCGAAATGGCTCTGGCTGTCGTACCAGGAGATCTGCCCGTCCGTGACGAGATCGATGCCGATCTCATTCTGCTCACGAAGGACCTGTCGGACCGTATCTCGCTCGATGGCCTGGAGCTCGGCTTCGACGATCTCGCCTCGATCGAGGCGTGCGATCCCCCTTCGCAGGGCTTGTTCTTCGGAGGTCTCTCCGATCCGTGGGTAGGTCCCAACGACGGTCGTGCGCACCATACGACGATCCTCTTGCGATCCGGACGGTCACCCATGTTGCGGATGGGATAAAAGCCTTGCAATTCCAATCGGAATACTGAATGAATCGACCGAGACGTCACTTCTCAACCTGTTCTTCGAGGAGCTTGACTTCGCCTTGAAGGTTGATGTGGTAGAAGCCTTCCAGGTCTTTGTAGCCGATCTCCTCCATGTGGAGACAGTCGACGGGACAGACGTCGACGCATTGCTGGCAACCGATGCACTTCGTGTAGTCAAACTCCGGGATCACGATCGGTTTTCCCTTTCGGTCATTCGGACCGTCCAGCATGTCGATGCAACGGGTCGGACATTCCCGTTCGCATTTCTTGCAGCCGATGCACACATCCGCCTCGAGAATCGGATGCTCTCCGATCCGATTGATCAGGACGATCTCCTTGTCCGAGTTCTCTTTCGGCATGCGGAGCTCGTCTGCGCGGTAGTAGAGGTCCTCCCGGGCGTAGTCCGCGAGCTCGAACTCCTGCGTGAAGTTCCAGGCGTCCGTGGGACAGTACTCCATGCAGTTCCCACAAAAGAGGCAATGCCCGATGTCCACCGCGGGCCGCCGGATCACCTTCTTCATCTCGTCCAGCTGCGCGCGGCTGGGGTTCAGGAACTCCGACGTGGGTTCGACCTCGTAGAACTCGAAGTAGATGCATTCGTTCGGGCAGACCTTCGCGCACAGCTCGCAGCCGATGCACTTGAACCAGTCGATGCTGTGCTGGCCCCGATACGCGAGCGGGAGCTCGACCTTCTGGTACGGATACAGATGGGTGACCGGCTTCCGGCCTCCGGGGACGAGGCGGTTGATGCCTGGCATGGTCACCAAGGTCTGCTTGATCGTCGCGATGAGAGGGCGAACCGTCCCGCCGATCGTCCCGACCTTGCGGCGCCGGGACTCAGCTTCGGACTTGGGGGACTTCATACGTGTACTCGCCCTTCTGCATGTCCATCAACTGGCCTTCCCGCGCGCTGACGAGCCGGCCCTTCTTCGTGCGGACCCAGCCACCCCGCTCCGCCTTGATCTTCGCGCTCAATTTCAGGAAACCGTCGATTAGGGCCTCCGGTCGGACAGGGCATCCAGGGATGAAGATGTCCGTCGGAACGAACGTGTACGAACCCTTGACGATGCTGTACGAGTCATAATACGGTCCGCCGCAAATCGTGCACTCGCCCATCGCGATGACCCACTTCGGCTCCGCCATCTGCTCGTACAAGCGGCGGACGGCCGGTCGCAGCTTCAACGAAATCGGGCCGTTCAACAGGAGCACATCGCATTGCCGCGGGGATGAGCGATAGATCACGCCGAAGCGTTCCACGTCGTACCGGGGATCCGAGGTCGCAGCCATCTCGATCGCGCAACACATGATGCCAAAGTGCAGGGGCCATGTGGAGTTTCGTTTCGCCCAGTTGAAGAACTCGCCGATCAGGCCGCCCTTGAGCGTGTCCAGCAGGGCACCGCCGGGCCCCCGCTTCATCGGCGCGTCGATGTTCTCCTCGACCCACTTCACGAAGTCCTTCGAACGGAGGCCGACGATGTTCGCCTGTTCCGCCCGCTGGATCATCCGCTCTCGACCTCCGTCCCGCACGCCGCGGGTCGCTCCTGGTCGACTCGAATATCGGGGTCGCTCTTAACCCTTCGTCCACGAATGTTCACGACCGTCTCGCCTCCGGGTTTCCGACCGATTTCCGCGACGAAAATGTACCCCCGGTCCGCCTTAAAGATTGGGTCCGTACGACTCACATCGGCGTTCGCGACTCGAGCCCGCCCCAGGAGGCCCACCACGGGGCATCGGAGAACAGGACACCGGGATTCAGGAGGCCCTGCGGGTCGAGGGCCCTTTTCGTCGCACGCATCACCTCGTACACTTCCTGTCCCCACACGCGCGGGAGCGTCTCGGCACGCAGCCGGCCGATCCCATGCTCGCCGGAGGGAGCACCGTGGAACCGATCGAGCACGGCATCATCGAAATCCTCCCGCAAGGCGCGCATCCTCTCAAAATCGGCCGGGTCCGTCGGGTCGAACAACGGCCGGTAATGGGTGTTCCCGTCGCCGATGTGGCCGTAAATCCCTGCGACGGTCGAATGCCGCCGGGTGAGGCCCACGAGAAACTCGATGAACTCCGGGACCCGGTCCCGCGGGACAATCGGATCCTCCACGAAGCCCCAGGCCTTGCGGGTTCCGGGACGCTGGATGATCGTCGGAAAGACGGACCGGCGGAGTTTCCAGAGTGCGGCCTGAGCGTGCGGGTCCTCGGCGACCTCGGCGGGGCGACTCAATTGGTATCGAGCGGAGATTGGCCCGACCACGTTGGCGATGATCGCATCGAGATCGCCCTCGTCGAATTCGATGAGGAGCATGGCCGCGGCGCCGGAAGGTACGCCGTGGACCTGGCGGCCAATCAAGTCCAACGAAGCCCCGTCGATGGCTTCCATGGCACTTGGCTGGAGGGGGAGGAGGTCTGCGACGAGCGGGCCGAGTTCCTCGAAGCGGTCGAGATACAATAGCACGGTCACGCGCCGGAGAGGGATCGGGAGGACCCGGAGGGTGACCTCCGTCACCATCCCGAGTGTGCCTTCGCTGCCGACGAAGAGAGCCGCGAGGGGGAAGATGCCGCGGGACAGCGAGTCTGCGATCGTCGCAAGCTGATAGCCGCAGGAGTGCTTCCGGATGGGACGGCGGCTTGACAAGATCGCCTTACGATGGACTTCGATTTCGGCCCGAACGCGTTCCAAGGACGGAACCTGCTTCGCGACTAAGTTCCATTCCGGATCGTCGACACGGACGTCCCGAGCATCGAGCACGGTCCCATCGACGAGAGCGACTCGTAGAGAGAGGACGTGATCTTTCGTCTGACCGTATTTCACGCTCCGATATCCGGATGCGTTATGACCGACCATGCCGCCGATGCGACAGAGGTCCTGACTCCCGGGATCGGGAGCGATTCGCATACCGCGTTCAGCCAAATATCCATTCAATTCGGCCAGGAGAATCCCGGGTTGGACCGTAACGCATGGCCGCATCGGGTCGAATCGGATGATCCGGTTGAAGCGCGTCGTGTCCAGGACGACACCGGGACCGATGGCCGCTCCGGAGAGCGAAGTCCCAGAGGCGCGTGGGGTGAGAGGGACCTGGAGGTCGCGACAGACCTGCAGGACGGCCAAGACGTCCGCCTCGCTCGTGGCAAATGCGACAGCCCTCGGTTCCACTGCACACGGGCTCGCATCCGTCGAATAGGTGTGTCGACTGTCCTCGTCCGTCCGGACCTTGCCCGGTCCGAGTGCGGCTTCGAGCGCACGTCCAAGAGTTTCTTCTGCAGATGCCATTCGGTCGTTCTGCGAACCGCCGGGAGGCGTTTTCCTTTTTTCGGCAGGGCAGTCCGTCGCCCAGGGACTAACGTTTATCCCGCGGGTCGCCTTCGAAGGCTCCGTGCCGATCAACCAGGAACGTGTGCGAAAGCTGATGGAACACGGCCTGACGGAGTACCAGGCGCGCGTATACCTTACCCTC
Organism: Methanobacteriota archaeon; assembly: GCA_005879065.1. Classification (GTDB taxonomy): domain Archaea; phylum Thermoplasmatota; class Thermoplasmata; order RBG-16-68-12; family RBG-16-68-12; genus RBG-16-68-12. The sequence goes on along the minus strand of VBLU01000082.1, from coordinate 378 downwards.
CTGGATCTCGGAGCGGCGACGGCGACGCAGATCTCGCCCTTGTCGAAGGTCCCTCGGACGCGAATCTATGCGACGATGCAACAGCTCCATCAGAAAGGACTGGTGCAGATCCTTCCGGAAACACCGCTGCGATACGAGCCGGTCTCGTTCGACGCGTACCTCCGGGCCCTCGGCGACGACCTTCGATCGCGGGCGAAGCAGATCGACGCGGGCCTCGACCTCCTGGCGCGGGAATTCGCGATCAACGCCCAGCGGGAGCCCGAATCCCACGGTCGGTTCGAAGCGATCTATGGCCGGAAGAACGTCCGAGAGCGCTTGCTCCGGATGTACGCGATCGCCTCGCGGGAAGTGATCGGAATCGGGACGACTCGGAGTCCG